>PXQN01000007.1 GCA_003021305.1 Halobacteriales archaeon QH_10_67_22
CAAGAGGTTTGCTCTCTAGTGATTATTGTCGGTCTGTTCCGGATCGACCGCACGCAATCGTGCGGTCGTACCGGTAAATCGCTACAATAATCACTATCAAGACCGGTGACGGGCCGGCGGCAGTGCCGGCCCCGAGAGACGGCGACGACGCGACGAAGCCGGCGGGGTTTATCACCGGTGGTGCCCTTCGACGGAACGTATGGAGGGACGAGCGTGGCTGGTGACCTGCTGATCCCGCTGGTTGCGGGGATCATCGGACTGGGCGTGCTCGCGCAGGTGCTCGCGGCGCGCCTGCAGGTCCCCAGTATCATCTTTTTCCTGTTCGTCGGGGTGGTGATCGGCCGGCCGGGGCTCGGCATCGTCACGAGCGAGACGTTCGGCGAGGCACTGCCGGCCATCGTCGGGCTCGCGGTTGCGATCATCGTCTTCGAGGGAGCCTTCCCCCTCGAGATCGACCGGATCCGCGAGGCGCCGTCCGCCGCGGTCCGGCTGGTGACCGTCGGTGCCCTCATCGCGCTGGTCGGCACCGCCGTCGCCGTCCGGTTCCTCGAGGGGCTCCCGTGGGAGCTGTCCTTCGTGGTGGGTGCGCTGCTGGTCGCGACCGGGCCGACGGTGATCACCCCGATTTTGGACGTCGTGCCCGTCAGAGACCGGGTCGCCGCCGTACTGGAGACCGAGGGGATCGTCAACGACGTCACCGCCGCGATCACCGCCGTCGTGTTCTTCGAGGCCGTGAACCCGACCGTCGCGGCCGGGGGGCTGGTCCAGGGGTTTGCCATCCGACTGGGCGAGGGCCTGCTCGTCGGGCTGGTCGTCGCGGCCGTCCTGTACTACCTGTTGCGCTACGTCGACCTCTCGCCGGGCGCGGCGCCACGAAACGCCCGCTTACTCGTGCTCGCGGGTGCGCTGGCGGCCTACGCGGGTGCCAACGCGCTCGCGAGCGAGGCCGGCGTCGCCGCCGTCGCGGTCGCCGGGGTCGTCCTCGGGAACCTCGACATCCCCTACAAGGAGGACATCACGGATTTCAAGGGCGACATCACGCTGCTCGTGCTGTCGTTCGTGTTCATCGCGCTCGCCGCACAGCTCCCGCCCGACGCACTGTTCGACGTCGGCCTGGCGGGTATCGGCGTCGTCGTCGTCGTGGCGGTCGTACTCCGGCCGTTGCTGGTGTTCGTCTCGACGGTCGGCGAGCGGTTCACATTCGGTGAACGGCTGTTCATCAGTGCCGTCGGACCCCGCGGGATCATCCCGGCGTCGGTCGCGACGCTGTTCGCCGTCGAACTCCGGGCAGCCGCACTCGAGTTGAACGACCAGGTGCTGGCCCAGCAGGCCGACCTGTTGCTCGGGACCGTCTTCCTGGTCATCTTCGTCACCGCCATCGTCGAGGGCGGACTGGCACGACACATCGCACAATACCTGAACATCATACCCATGAGAGTCATCATCGTCGGAGGCGGGCAGGTGGGCCGTGCGCTCGCCGAGCGCCTCGAAGACCGCGGCGAGAACGTCGTCATCGTCGAGCGGGACGAATCGGTCGTCGAACAAGTACGGAACGCCGGCTACAGCGCCGTGATCGGTGACGGCACCGACACCGATATGTTGCGCGAAGCCGGCGCGAACAACGCCAAGACGGTCGTCGCCGCAACCAGTGACGACGACGCGAACCTGCTTGTCGCACAGCTGGCCAGCGCCAACTTCGACGTCGAGAACGTCATCGCGCGCGTGAACAACACCAGCAACGTCGACGCCTTCGAGGATCTGGGCGTCCGGACTATCTCGGCGGCGATGGCGACCGCCTGGGCCATCGACAACCAGATCGAACGGCCCGCCATCGCCCACTGGATGACCGACATCGGACGGACCGGCGATGTCCAGGAGGTCGAGGTCACTAACGAGGAGATCATCGGCAAACCGGTCCGCGATGTCGGCCCGATGTTACCCGACACCTGTCTGATCGCCCTGCTCAGCCGGGGTGACCACGAGTCCGCCGAAGTGCCCGGTGCCGACACCGTCATCGAACGCGGCGACCACGTCACGCTGCTGGGCAGCACCGACGCGGTCCGCGAGGGGATGGCGTTCCTCCGGAAGTGACAGGGTCGGGAGTCCGACACCCCCCGGACACGCTTTTTTCCACGCGGGGCGACCACGGCGTATGGACCCCCGGACCTGTCGATGCTGGGCTATCTGGCCGGCCCCGCGGTCGGGAGCACCACCTACAATGTCGTCCACACCGACACCCTCCCGGTCGCCGTCGGCGGCGTCGCCCTCTGGTTCGGCGCGACCACTGCCGTGCTCGTCGCCACGGTGTGGGCCGCTCACATCGGCGCCGACCGGCTTTCGCGACAACCGTATCAGGGCAGGTGTAACTCGATGGCGGCGCCCTGGCCGAAGCCGACACACTCGGTGGCGAGTCCCAGGTCTGCGCCGCGGCGGTTCATCTCGTGGATCAGCGTCACGGGCAGGCGCGCTCCCGACGCCCCGAGCGGGTGGCCGATGGCGATAGCGCCGCCGTTGACGTTGAACATGTCGTCCTCGAAGCCGAGTTCGCGCTGGCAGTACAGCGTCTGGCTGGCAAAGGCCTCGTTCAACTCGACGAGGTCGTACGCCGCGGGGTCCCGGCCGGTGCGCTCGGCCAGCCCCCGCACCGCCGGAACCGGCCCGATGCCCATCACCGTCGGGTCGACGCCGGCGACGTTGTGGTCGCCGATTTCGGCGAGCACGTCCAGACCGTAGTCCGCGGCGAACTCGCGACTGGTTATCATCGTCCCCGCCGCGCCGTCCGAGACCTGCGAGGCGTTGCCCGGCGTGATGGTGCCGTCGCTTTTGAACACCGGCGGGAGGCCAGCCAGTTTCTCGAGGGTCGTGTCCCGGCGGATCCCCTCGTCTTCCGCGACGCGGCCGTCGTCGGTCTCGATGGGGACCACTTCGTCGTCGAAGCGGCCCTCGTCGGTGGCCGCCGCGGCGCGCTCGTGACTGCGCAGGGCGTACTCGTCTTGGGCCTCGCGGGCGACGCCGTGTTCCTCGGCGACCTTCTCGGCGGTCATGCCCATCTGTAGCTCGCCGACGTTGTAGTGTTCGGCCAGCAGCGGGTGGACGTTGTGGGTGTTGGCGCCCATCTCGACGCGACTCATCGACTCCATGCCCCCGGCGATGAGACAGTCACGCTGGCCGGCACGGACCGCGTCGGCCGCCCGCATCACCGCCTCCGCCGAGGAGGCACACCACCGGTTTATCGTCGCCCCGGGGACGTCCTCGCCCAGTTCCGACAGGAGCGCGACGACGCGGGCGACGTTGTTGCCCTGTTCGCCCCGCTGCTGGGCACAGCCCCACAGCAGGTCCTCGACGTGGTCGCCGCCCAGCCCGGTCTCGGCCAGCATCTCGTCTATCAGCGGTATCGAGAGGTCCTCGCTCCGGACGTCGGCGTAGACGCCGTCTTCCCTGCCCTGTGGCGTCCGGTACGCCTGGACGATGACTGGTGTCGCCATGTCGCCCCGTTGGCCCGCGGTCGTGTTAAATGATCACAAACTTTCCGCCCGCCGTCGGGAGTTGTTCGAGTCGCCCGGCGAGGCGCTGTCGGCCCGTACAGAGCGGTCACCGCGGACGAGCGGGCGACTGTGGCGACATCTACAGTCGGCGGTCGACCCCAGTTTATTTGCCGTCGGTCGCCGACAACCCTGACGTGCGGCTCGTCCAGGTCACGGTCCCGTCGGGCAAGCGCGAGACCGTCCGTGCGGCCCTCGAAGACGAGGGCGTCGACTACGTGTTCACCGAGGAAACCAGCGGCCGCGAGTACGCCGCTGTCGCCTACGTCCCGTTACCGACCAACGCGGTCGAACCGGTGCTCAAAACCCTGCGGGAGGCGGGCATCGACGAGAGCACGTACACGGTCGTCCTCGACGCACAGACGGTTGTCTCGCAGGATTTCGAACAGCTGGAGGAGCGCTACGCCGAGGAGGAAAACAGCGAGCGCATCGCCCGCCAGGAACTCGTCACGGGCGCCAAGGACCTGGTCCCGTCGCTCCAGAACTACCTCGTGTTGACGGTCGTCAGTGCCGTCATCGCGACCGCCGGTCTCCTGCTCGACTCGCCGGCGGTCGTCGTCGGGTCGATGGTGATCGCGCCGCTGATCGGTCCGGCGATCGCCGCCAGCGTCGGCACCGTCGTCGTCGACGACGAACTGTTCGCTCGCGCGGTCCGACTCCAGGTCCTGGGGGTCGTCGTCTCGATCGCCAGCGCGGCCGCCTTCGCCTGGTTCGTCAAGACCGTCCACCTGATACCGCCGTTTACCGACGTGACGGCCATCCCCGAAGTACGGGAACGGCTCGCGCCCGACTTTCTGTCGCTGGCGGTGGCGGTCGGCGCCGGCGTCGCGGGTGCGCTCTCGCTGACCGCGGGCGTCTCGGCGGCACTGGTCGGCGTCATGATCGCGGTGGCGCTGATTCCGCCGGCCGCGACGGTCGGCATCGGCATCGCGTGGGGGCAGCCGACGGTCTCGCTCGGGTCCAGCGTCCTCGTGCTGGTGAACCTCCTGTCTATCAATCTCGCCGCGCTCGTGGTCCTCTGGTACAGCGGCTACCGCCCGACCAGCTGGTTACAGCTCGACGACGCCCGGGGCGCGACGCTGCGCCGCGTCGGCGTGCTCGTCGTCGCAATCGTCCTGCTGTCGGTGTTTCTCGGCGGGGTCACCTACGACTCCTTCCAGGGCGCCCAGACCGAGGAGGAGATCCGCGCGGCCGCCAACGCGACGCTGACGGACGTCGGGTCGGCCCAACTGCTCGACATCCGGGTCGAGCGCAGCAACGACGTCATCTTCCGGAACCCGGAATCGGTCGTCGTCACGGTCGGGGTGACGACCGCGGACCCGCCACCGCTTGCCGACCGTCTCGACGCTGCGATCGAGGCGGTCACGGACGACCCCGTTCGCACCGAGATCCAGTACGTCCGCGTCGAGCGCGCCTGACACTCATAGTGATTATTGTAGCGATTTACCGGTACGACCGCACGATTGCGTACGGTCGATCCGGAACAGACCGACAATAATCACTATCAAAGACCGGTTTTATCCTCCGGGAGGGCTTTTTCAATGGTTCTCGTCTGTCGACCTGTATGCAACGCAGAACAGCACTCGTCGGCGCCGCGGTCGTCGCGGCGCTGCTCGTCACGGCCGGCGTCGGTGGCGCCCTCTCCACCGGGGCCGCGCCGGCACAGCGAACAGACGCACAGATGAGCGACACGATAACCGTCTCGGGGTCGGGCACCGTCCAGGCGGAAGCCGACCGTGCCGTCGTCCGCGTGGCGGTGGTCTCCTCGGGCAACGACGTCGGTGACGTCCGCGCCGACCTCTCGGACAACGCCCAGTCGATGCGCGAGGCGCTCGCCGAGACCGGCATCGACGAGGGCCAGATCCGGACGGCCTACTACGACATCTCCTCGCAGGACCGGCGTCGCGGCCCCGGCGGTGACGAGGCCGACTACCGCGGACTCCACGCGTTCGAGATCACCGTCGAAGACCCCGACAGCGTCGGTGAAGTCATCGACACCGCCGTCGAGGGCGGCGCCAACGAAGTCGACGGCGTCGAGTTCACGCTCTCGCAGGACCGCCGCGAACAGCTGCGCCAGGACGCCCTCGAAGACGCGATGGACGACGCTCGCGGTGAAGCAAGCACCGTCGCCGGCGCCGAGGACCTCTCTATCGAGGGCGTCGACCGCGTCAGCACGACCGACTTCTCGCGCTCGCCCTACGAAGCGCGCGGTCTCGCGACCGGTGACGCCGGCGGCACTTCGATAAACAGCGGCCCGGTCACCGTCCAGGCCAGCGTGACCGTCGTTTACGACACCTCCGGCTGAGCGGTCGGGTTCGACCGGTCGTCCGACGCCGGCGGCGTCAGCCGTCGTAGGGCAGGTCGGGTTCGTACCCGACGGCCTCGATGGCGGCCGCGAGCACGCCTTCGACGTTCTCGCCGTCGGTGACGCTCATGTAGTGGTCCGCCTCGACGTCGCGCGAGCGGTCGCTCTTGTTACAGACGGTGAGCACGGGGACGTCGAACTCGGTTTCGAGCGCGTCCCGGAGCGCCAGTTGGGCGTCGAGCGGGTAGCCACACGTCCCGCTGGCGTCGACCAGCACCAGCACGCAGTCGGCGAGGTGTTCCAGGGCGCTGACCGCCTGGCTCTCGACGTCGTTGCGCCCCTCGGGCGGGCGGTCGAGCAGCCCCGGCGTGTCGACCAGCTGGTAGCGGATGTGCTCGCTCGTGTAGTGGCCGACCCGTATCTCGGTGGTCGTGAACGGGTAGGCGGCCGTCTCGTTCGTGGCGTTCGTGACGCTGTTGACGAACGACGACTTGCCGACGTTGGGGTAGCCCGCGACGACGATGGTCGGTTCGTCCGGCCGGATGTCGGGCAGCGTCTTCAGCGCGTCCCGCGCGACGCCGACGGCCGCGAGGTCGTCTTCGACCTCCTCGACGACGTCGGCGATCCGGGCGAACGCCTGTTTGCGGAGTTTGCGGGCGGTGTCGGTGTCGCCCGACAGTCGGCCCTGATACTCGTCGCGGATCTCGGTCGTTTTCCGGCCGGCCCAGCCGACCTCCGAGAGGTGCTGGCGCAGGGCGTCGACGCCGCCGAGGTCGATGTCGCCGTCGACGGTGTGGGAGGCGACGATCGCGTCGGCGAGTTCGCGGTAGAAGGGGGCGACGGCGTCGAAGTCCGGCCAGGACGTGACGACGCGTTCCAGGTTGTCAGAGACGACGTTGGCCGCGGTCTGGAGCATCGACTGCTGGGCCTCGACACCGTCTTTCGCCCGGCCGGCGCGTGCGGCCCGCGAGAACGCCGTGTCGAGGAGTTCCTCGGCGGTGGGCGTCGTCGGCAGGTCCTCGAACGGGTGACTCATTGCACCTCCATACCCCGCCGGGACGGAAAAGCCCGTCCAATCACCGACGGTCAGAGTTCCGAACGCTTGACCAGCGCGTACACGAGCAGCGCCGAGAGGACGACGCTGAGGTACGCCTCGCTGGCGGCCAGTACCTCGGCGGCGGGTCCGACCGGCCCGAGGAAGCCGTATCCGATCGTGGTGTAGGAGATGTAGCTGAAGCGGGCGACCTCGAACAGCGTCTCCTACGAGTGTGAACAGTGCAGTCCACACGCCGCCAGAGTCGGCCTCTCGGAGAACGAACGCAAGTCCGCCCTCCGGTGACCGTTCCGATTTTCAGTAGTCTGTGGTACCGATCAGCAGTGATCGGTACTGCGAGCGGCTGGGCCTCGCTCTTGGGTTGACCACCATCTATTTTCGTGCCGCTCGGTCGGCTCACCGGGCAACTCTGTGGTCGTTCAGGTGACGGTCCCGGCACCAGCGGAGCGCAGGTTTGGTCATCGAGGCACGCACGCCTGCGGAACGGCACGCAAGCGTGTGGATTTGTTGGCCGCCACATTGACCGCCCAGAGCGTCCATATAGGCCGATGGGTGCGGTCATGTGGCAGCTGCATCTACAGACGCACTGGTGAAAAAACCCAGCCCCCGGAGCGAAAGTGACCCAGAATCACTGCCGGATACTATGTGATACTACCAAATTTCGTAACAGTTTCGCAACCCTGTCATACGGTCGTGCGTAATTCTTTTGATTCCCACGAAACAGAAGACTGTCTCCGTGGTCCGAAACGCCAATCCTCACCGGCACTGCCGAAATTGGGTACGCACGACCGTATCAGGCCCTGGCGTCCTCGACGGCTTCGACGAACGCCGCGGCGGACTCGCGGACCGCGTCCCAGTCCTCGCGCTCGATGGCGTCGTAGTCGACCAGTGCCGACCCCGCACCGACGGCGACGGCGCCGGCCTCGAAGTAGTCGGCGACGTTGTCCGTCGAGACGCCGCCGGTCGGCATGATCGACACGTCGCCAAGCGGGCCCTGGAGCGCGCCGATGTGGTCCGGGCCGACGGTCGAGGCGGGGAACATCTTCAGCATGTCCGCGCCGGCGGCCATCGCGCGGTCGGCCTCCGTGGGCGTCATGACACCCGGGACCGCGACCACGTCGGCCCGGTTGCAGACCTCGATGACGTCGGTGTTGAGATTCGGTGCGAAGACGAACTGCGCGCCGGCCTCGACGACGTTGCGGGCGGCAGGAGCGTCCATCACCGTCCCCGCGCCGACGACAGCGTCGGTCCCCGCGAGCGCCCGGTCGACGGCGCCGATCATTTCGCTGGCCCGCGTCGCGTCGGCCGTGACCTCGATTGCCGTGACGCCGCCCTCGTGGACCGCCTCGGCGACCGGAACGATGTCGTCCTCGTCGATACCCCGCAGAACGGCCGCGACCCCGCCCTCGACGATGCGTTGCTGGACTTCGTGTCTGTCCATACGGCCGCTGGGTCCGGGACGGGCAAAAGCGTACCACTCTCGGAGAGCGCAACATCCTCTAACTACGTCCCGAGCGTGTCAGAGAATCAGCAACAGCTGAATTGTGACAGTACATCCCGGGCGTAACTTGTCGAGAGAGATATGGTTACTGTGGCTCAAACTCATGTCGATTCTCGTTCTCAATGTCTTCTTGCTCACGGGAGGGGTAGATTGAGACGGTCTGATTAACCACCCGCTGCATATGCGCCCTGTATCTTGCGCGCGAGTCTTGACAAGAGTTAGATAGACAGCCCATACGACACATTCTATGACCTGCTACCGTCTCGGGATCTGTCCCGCTACGCCCCGGAACCGTCCCGCTCAGCCTCGGGGTCGTAGGGGCGGGCGATGTCGGATTTGGGTGCGCCGGTGCCAAGCACCGTGACCGACGCCGCGGCGTCGTCGGGGTTGTACGCGCGGTGTGGGCTGTCCGGTTCGGCGACGAACACCTCGCCACGCTCGACGACGTACTCCCCGTCGGGCGTCTCGACGTGGAGGGTGCCGGCGAGCACGTAGAACAGTTCCTCGCGGCGCTGGTGGTAGTGATAAG
>PXQN01000008.1 GCA_003021305.1 Halobacteriales archaeon QH_10_67_22
AACGAAGTGAGCGCGGTTCACCGAGCGCGACCGGAGGGAGCGCTCGGCCTTTTTCACCCATGTTTTTGGTCGGGGGATTCCCGCAGCGAGGCCGCCGGCCGAGCGAGGAAACCCCCCGGCGAAAAAGATGGTTAGGCGACGTTGAATCCCTTGTCCCGGAGGAAATCCTCGACGCGACCAGTGTGGTTCCCCTGGAGCTCGATCGAGCCGTCCTCGACGGTCCCACCGCACGCGAACTTCGACTTCAGGTCCGACGACAGACTGTCCATGTCGACGTCCTTCGGGTCGAACCCCTCGATGATCGTTACCTCCTTTCCGTATCGGCGCTCGTCGATGTGGACGCTGATCTCCTGGGAGTCTTTGGCGACGTCCTCGCAGACACAGAGCTCCTCGGGCAGCCCGCACGTCGAGCAGACCTCAGACATAGCGACCCGTTCGTTCGCGCGGATGCTCAAGACGTGTGCGTAGCTGCCGCTATGGGTTCTGCCAAATACGGTAGATATTGCCGAAGTCACGCAAGATGGATCGCGCGGAGTGAGCGGATCGTGTCCTCCGTTATGACGGTTTTTCTTTTGTGGTTGTGGCTGTTTCTCCGTCGCTGTCGCGGTGTGTAGCAGTGACCGAGTCAGGAGCTGTGGAACGGAAAGAGACGAGAAGTTCGTACGTATCTGTCCCGAGAGAGTCCGGACAGTTGGATCGAACCTTTTCCACTCCGATTTGTACGGTGAGCGCTGAAGATTCCTCATCAAGCGAGAGTGATTCCAGGGACGCTTCGTGACAGGGGTTCCCCGCAAGCATCGTCCCGGTAACATGAACCTGATTCTCTTCTGGAAAATACGTGATAGTCGGCGGTTCAGGTTGATTTTCGCTTTCAGCAGTAATCGAGAAGTCAGCGGTTGTGACAGGTTCTGGAAGCGTCCGTGATGTCGTTCTCTCACTCGATGGGTTATCTAACGATGAGACACATCCCGTTGAGCCGGTTAGTGTTCCGACCGCAAGAACACCGAACGTCCGTCTGTCCATAGCAGAACATCGGTGCTTGAACTATTATGTGTGACGACCGCTCAAGGAAGCCTTCCACAGTTTCTTGTCCGTTCGGTATCTCATCTGTATATTACACGTCGAACATACCTAATCTCGGACAGGTATCCGACTGAGGTGGTACTTGATTTTTGCGCCGATGGTGCCCACAGCGCGCTCGGAGAGCGCGCGAGGACACCCCCACCGGAAAAAAGGTGGTTTAGAAGAACTGAAACAGGTCGTCGCGGTTCGCGTCGTGGAGGTGGTGGCGGACGGCCTCGTTGAGTGCTTCGATGTTGCCGCGTTTGGCCGAGATAGGGGCGATAGTCTCCTGCCACTGTTTCCAGGGGGGGACCAGCCCCAGTCGGTCACATAGTCCGTCGAGTCGCCCGTCGCGGTCGTCGACCTTGTCCATCTTGTTGACGGCGACGACCGTCGGGATGCCGACGTCCCGGAGGAAGTGGAACATCTCCACGTCGTAGGGGATCTCGTCGGGGCCGGAGTGGCGGTCGATGATGTCGACGGCGGCTTTCCCGTCGACGACGAGGACGCCGACGAGAATCTGCTCGGCGTAGGTCTCGATGTACCGGACGATCCCGGTCTTGGTCTCCTCGCGGACGTCCTCGGGGACGCCCTCCATGAACCCGAAGCCGGGCAGATCGGTGACGACGAAGTCGGCGCTAGCCCAGTCGAAGTGGTTGGGTTGCTGGGTCACGCCCGGACGCTGACCGGTCGGGACGCTGTGGCCGGTGATCTCCCGCATCAGCGTCGACTTGCCGACGTTGGACCGCCCGACGAGGGCCACCTCGTCGCTCCGGTCCGGACGCGTCTCGAACATACCCCGTCTATCCCGTGCCCGGGCAAAAGCCTCGTGTTCCCGGCCCGACGCCGACCGACAAGCCAACGACTTTACCGGAGCCGTGCGGAGCGAGAGTGCATGCGACGCCGCCACTACCTCCGTTCGACCGCGGCCGGACTCGGACTGGCGGGGCTTGCGACGACGGCCCTGTCGGCCGCCGGCGAAACCGGTCGCTCGCCGGACGACGGCGAGCCCTCCGCCGACGGACCGACGACGACAGACGAACAACCGACGGCAACCGAGACGGCGACCGACGACGGGACGGCGACCGACGACGGTGACCTGTCGCCGCTGGCCCGGTTGTCGGTCACCAACGACACCTTCCAGTACCAGGCGACCGAGACAGTCGTAACCCCCGACGGCGAGACGGCGTTCGTCTCGAAACTGACCGGGTTCCACGTCGTCGACCTGAGCGACCCCGCGAACCCGGAAATCGTCGCGACCCGCGACGACATCCGCGCCGGGTCGGACGAACCGGTTGTGAACTTCTTCGACCTCAAGTACAACCGGGGCCGACTCCTCGTGGCGACCGAGGGCGGGAGCCCGTTCACCGGAATCGTGCTGTTCGACGTGCGCGACCCGGCCGAGCCGAAACAGCTCCGGTCGTACCGGACGACCTACAGCATCCACAACTGCTATCTCTACGGGGACCACGCCTATCTGACGACCGGACAGTCGCTGGATGTCGTCGACGTGAGCCACGAGGGGCCAGAGAGCGTCGGCGGCTGGCGACTGACCGACTACGACGAGACGTACGCCGAGGTCCCGGGTTCGGTCGCCAACCTCCACGACCTGTACGTCCAGGACGACCGGGCGTACCTCGCCTACTGGGACGCCGGCACCTGGATCGTCGACGTCTCGGACCCGACCGAGCCGACCTACGTCGGCCACGCGGCCGTGTACACCGCCGACGAACTCGCGGCACTCTCCGGGGACGAAATCGGCGAGAACGGGCTCGAACCGCCGGGCAACGACCACTACGTCCAGCCCAACGACGACGGCACGCTGCTGGCCGTCGGCGGGGAGAGCTGGGACTTCGCGAGGTCGGGCGAGGAGGGGACACCCGCCGAGGACGACCGGGGCGGCCCCAGCGGCGTCACGCTGTTCGACATCGAGGACCCCTCCGACCCGACCGAACTGGCGACGGTCGACCCGCCACCGGTTCCAGAGGGCGAGTCGGCGTCGCGGTTCGGCGGCTACTTCACGACCTCGCACAACTTCGAGATCGCTGGCGAGTACCTCTACACGTCGTGGTACCGCGGCGGGGTGCGCGTCCACGACATAACCGACCCCGCGAACCCGACCGAACTCGGCCGGTGGGCCGACGGCGAGAACGCGAGTATCTGGACCGCACAGGTCGGCGTTCCCGGCGACTTCTTCGTCGCCACGAGCTACCAGCACCCCACGCGACCCGGCGAACCGGGCGCGTTCTACGTGTTCCCGGACCCCTCGGACAACGACGCGACCGTCACGCCCGCCGGTCCCGAGGTCGCGATACGGACTGACACGCCGACCCCCTCACCGTCGGCGACGCCGACCGGGACACCGACGCCGACGCCCTCACCGTCGCCGACACCGACCGAGACGCCCACGCCGACGGCCACCGAAACGCCCACGCCCACGACGAGCGACGACGGCCCGGGACTGGGCGTGCTCGGGGCGCTGGGTGCGCTCGGTGTCGGGACCTGGCGGGCCGTCCGGGACGAGGAGTGACGATGGAGCCGTGAATCGACGCCAGTTCCTCCGGGCCGGTGCGCTCGCCGGGGTAGTAACCGTCGGGACTACGGTCGTCGGTTCCGCCGGCGCCGGCAGGGTCGCGGGCGCCGGTGCCCCGCACCGAGCGACAGCCTCCGGAACGACGATGCCCAACGGGACGGGGACGCCGACACCGACGCCCACGGAAGCGGTTGCGACGCCGACCTCGGACTGGGAACCCAGCGGTAGCGTCGCGGTCCCCGGGGCGACCGAGACAGTCCTCGCGCCGGACGGCGAGACGGCCTTCGTCGCCGTCGGCGACGGGTTCGCCGTGCTGGACCTGTCGGACCCGACCGAGCCGACAGTCCTGACCCGCGAAACCGGCATCTCACCGCCCGGGACCGACCGCGAACTGGTCCAGGCGTTTGACGTGAAACACGACGACGGCGAACTCCTGCTGGCGGGACCGGCCAGCTACCACCCCGACTCCTTCCGGGGCGTCGTCCGCTACGACGTGACCGACCCCGGCGCGCCCGAACTCGTCGACGCCGTCGAGACGACCTACCCCGTCCACAACTGCTGTTTCGCGGACGGACTCGCCTACCTGACGGGTAACGACGACGACCGCAACCCGCTCGTCGTCGTGGACCTGGCCGGGGGCGGCGAGGTCGGTCGCTGGTCCGTCCTCGACGGTGACGACCGCTGGGCCGACGTCGACCAGGCTGTGCGCCGCCTCCACGACGTCTGGGTCCAGGACGACCTCGCCTACCTCGCCTACTGGGACGCCGGCACCTGGATCGTCGACGTCTCCGACCCGGCAGACCCCACCGCGGTGGCCGGCATTACGCCGATAGATCCGGGTACCTTCGAAGGCAAGTCGTACCTGGAGCGCTACCGCGAGACGAAGGAACCGCCGGGGAACGTCCACTACGTCGCGACCGACCCCGCGGGGGAGTTGCTGGCGGTCGGGAAAGAGACCTGGAACTCCAACGCGGGGCTGGAGGGGACGACGCCGGGGCCCGACGACCCGGGCGGGCCCAGCGGGATCGACCTCTACGACGTGAGCGACCCCACAGAGCCGACAGAACTGGCGACGATAGAGCCGCCGGCGACGGCCGACCCCAACGTCGGCGGCGTCTGGACGACCGCCCACAACTTCGAGGTCGGCGAGCGCTACCTCTACTCGTCGTGGTACGAGGGCGGCGTGAAGGTCCACGACCTCGGCGACCCGACGAACCCCCGTGAGGTGCGGTACTTCCGGCGCTCGTCGACGACGAGTTTCTGGACGGCCCAGCTGACGAGTCCGGGCGGGTCGGTCGTGGCGTCGAGTCGGTACAACCCCGCCGACCTGGACGCCCCCGCCGTCGTCTACACGTTTCCGGACGTCCCCCGCGAGACGCCCACCGCCACCCCTGCGGACACCGAGCGCCCGCCCACGTCGGCACCGGCGACGGCAGACACCGAGACCCAGTCGGGGAACGAACCGACCGGGACCCGACCGGGGGACGAACCCGCTGGAACCCTGCCGGGCGACGGGACCACCGGCGGTGACGGCCCGGGGTTCGGGCCGCTGGCGGCGCTTGCGGGCCTCGGCGTCGGCGCGTGGCGACTGCTGGGCGGTGGCGACGACGAGCAGTAATTAGAGGGCGTTTTCGACGGCGCCGGCCACACTGCGGGCCTTTTCTGCCAGCGGGTCGGGCACGTAGCCGGCGTCGACGGCGGCGTCGAGTTCGTCGTCGTCGACGCGTTCGACGCGGCCGTCGGCGTGTTTCACCACGTCGACGTGCAGGTCGACGTACCGGACCGCCCGCGGGAACACCTCGACGGGCGTACAGACGTTGACGTAGGTGCCGCGTTTCTCGCCGTCTTCGCCCCGGTAGACGGTCGGGTACCACCAGTTCCCCTCGGTGAGTTTCGTCACCGCGACGTCCCCCCGTTGCTGGTCGACGTCCAGTGCGTCGTAGGTGCCCCGGCCCGACATCTCGCGCTCGACGACCACTGTTCCGTCGGGGTCACGGCTGGTCACCTCGCCCTCGCCCAGCGAGAACGAGCGGCCGTCGGGTTTGCCGTGTTCGATACGGACCGAATCACCCTCGGCCGGCCCGAACTGGCGGGTGACGGCGTCGAAGGGGAACGCCTCGCGGGCGTCGGGACAGACCGCCTCGACGAAGTCGACGGCCGCGCTCGCGCGGTCGGTGCCGGCCTTGATCCGGTGGTGGCCGGTCATCGTCGCCGTCACCGACCGCCGGTGGTCGTCGAGACCGAAGCGCGACTCGCGGCCGAGCCACACCCACGCGGTCACCTCGCCCGGCCAGTAACAGGCCGGCGCCACCTCGCCCGGCGGGTCGGCGCCGGCGAGGGCCGAATCGAGCGCGCTCGCGCGTTCGCTCGCTCGGTCGAGCGTCGCCGACAGCGCGTCGAGGTCGGCGTCGTCGGCGTCCCGCCCCCACGCAGTCTCCCACCCATCGGGCGGCTCCGTCGAGAGCAGGTCAGCGAGCTGTGGGTCGGTGCTCCCCAGGGTCGACCCGCTGTCGGCCCCGCCCCTGACCAGCGACCCGAGGGCGCCGTGGACGTGGACGGTCGTGTCGAGCACCGGTCGTCCGCCCGTCCAGGGTGCGCTCGGGTCGGTCACCTGGACGCGCAATCGGTCGCCCGTCTCGACGTGGACGGCGGTCTTGCCGTAGGGGAGAAACCCGGTCGGGTCGCGGCCGGCGACGCTCACGTCCGCCAGCGGGTCGGTCTCGGCAGCGGAGTCGGCAGTCGCGTCGGTCAGCGCCACGACCGCACCGCTGCCCAGCGTCTCGGTCACTTCGCCGGCGTAGACGGCACCGCGGGGCGTCGGGTCGCGCCAGGCCAGCGCGTCCCGCCCCGCGTCGCGGAGGCGGTCGAGCACCGAGGCGACTCCGGCGGGGCGGCCGACGACGCCGACCCCCTGGCGGTCGTCGGTCGTCGACACCGACGCGTCGGCCGGTTCCGGGGGAAAGGCGGCGTCGAACCGCTCGCGGATCGGCGGCGAGGCCTGGACGACCCGGTGGTCGTCGGTCTCGGCGAGCAGTCGGGTCAGCGCCGTCGTGTAGATACCCCGCACCCGCACCGTCGTCGCTCCCTCACCGGTGTCGTCGGTTGCCTCGGCCGGTGCCGTCCCGTCGGTCGCGTCGTCGTTCATAGCCGCTCGGGTTCGGGAGCGAAGCGCACCCGGCCGTGGACGGTCGGGCCGAGCGACAGTTCCACGAGGTCGGCGTCGAGCACGCGCCCGCCCTCGACGGGGACGCCCCACGAGTCAAAGCGGAGGTAGCCCCGGATCTCCTCCGCGTGAGTGAACAGGTCGACGTACGCGACCGTGTGTTCGGGGTGGTCGGTGCTGGCGTGGGCCAGGTCCATATCCGAGTAGACGGTCTCACGGTCGGCGAAGAAAGCCTCGATGTCCGACGCGGCCGCCTCGGTCGCGGCGACGACCGACCCGGACACCTCCTGTATCTCCGCGTTCGTCAGGCCCGCCTCGCGAAGCGCCGCCTGGGTCCGCTGGTCGAAGTGCATGCTCGCCGGTTGGCCGGGGTGACTTGAAAACGTCGCGGTCGGGCATCGTACCGAGAGTATAAGTTGGGGTGCGTGCCTGTTCGACCCATGGACGAAGAGATCTATCGGATAATCGGGCTGTTACTGTTCGTGGGTATCGTCGTCACGGCCACGATGCGGATGCTGGGGATGGTCTGATAGTGATTGTTGCGAGTCTTTATCGCTGGAGCGTCACAATTTGTGGTCTTCAGCCCGCGAGACAACCGTTCCTGTAACGTGGTCACGAAAATAATCGCAACAATCACTATGACAGCGGGGGAACACGAACCCGGGCCACCCGGTGGCGACTCGCGCGGCGAAACGCCGACCGTCTTCACCGGTGTGGAGTCGCCACCGGCCCTCTCCGCGACGGTCGGTGACGCTGGGCACCGACTGCCGTCAGGGAGACGAGGAGTTCAGGTCATCACCACAGGCCGGGCAGACGGGACCGTCCTCGCCGGACGACGGGGCGACGCTGACCTCGCAGTTCGCACACCACCGCCGTCGCTCGTCGGTCCCGTTTGGCGTGTTGTGTGTCACGGGCCCCGCTACGGATTGGTGGCCCAAGAGTGTCGACGATCGGCTCTGAAGCGGTCGCCCGTCACTCGGTCCGGGTGGGCCCAGCGTCGGCGCCCGTCGCGTCGCGAACGGGGTCGAGGGGGCCGAGCGCGAAACGCGCGGGCTACAGTCCGAACGCGCGGAGCATCAGGACGAGAAAGCCGAAGAAGGCGCCGAACGCGATCACGGTCCGGGGGTCGAACCGGATCGCGTTGTTGTCTTCGGCGTCGAAGTACCGGACGAGACCGGCACTGGACATCAGTCCGCCGCTGTCACTGCTACTCATGCGCGACGATGGGACCCGTATCCGCCTAAGCCTTTCGCCATCCGACCGCCGGTCGTCGCGTACGACCCTTTTCGGTAGTGAAAACGCTTATCCGGGTTTGGGGGCTACCCCCCGGTCGAGGCATGACTGTCACGCTCAAGGACTTCTACGCCGACTGGTGTGGCCCCTGCAAGACGCAGGACCCCATTCTCGAAGAACTCGAAGCGGAGTGGAGCGACGTCGAGTTCGAGAAAGTCAACGTCGACGAAGAACAGGACGTCGCCAACGAGTACCAGGTACGCTCGCTTCCGACGCTCGTCATCGAGAACGACGACGGCATCGTCGAGCGGTTCGTCGGCGTCACGCAGGCCGGCGACATCGAGTCCGCACTCGAAGAGGCGAGCGCGTGAAGTGCCTCGGGGTCAAGCCCCGTGGCATTCGCCTCGGCAGCCTGTAAAACCGCGGTCGTCACGCGTCCCGAACGTCGTTTTCCGACGGGACCTGCGACGCCGGACCGACAGTTCTCGATCCGGTCGGACCGTTCCGGACGGCGACTCGTCACGAAAACTGATATGAGTGGGTGCGTGGGTCTCTGTGATACTGTCGGACACACGCAAGCTGACACTCGATGCTTCGTTTGGCGGTCTCCGCGACGTCTCGATGGTGAAACACCGACAAGCGTGTTCACGTACTTGTGTCCGACAGTATGATAGTGATTATTGGAGCGATTTACCGCTACGACCGCACGACTGCGTGCGGTCGATCCGGAACAGACCGACAATAATCACTATGAGTCCAGGGTCCGTCAACTACTTGCCACACTACTTCCAAACGTCGGTGATGGAGTATCTGGAGCGGCGTCGGGGTCGGGTGGAAGACCGCATCGAGACGGTCCTCGACGGCGTCGAACCGGACGAACTCGAAGCCGAGGTCGAACACGTCGTGCTCTCCGGGGGCAAGCGCGTCCGGCCGACGGTGACCGTCCTCGTCTGTGAGGCACTCGGCGGGGACTTCGACACGGCCGTCGAGTACGCCGTCGGGATCGAACTCGTCCACAGCGCGTCGCTGGTCATCGACGACATCATCGACCGCTCGGAGTTGCGACGGGGGACTCCCTCCGCGTGGGCAGAGTTCGGCCACGGCCCGGCGATCATCGCCAGCGACGGCCTGCTCGGCGAGGCGTTCGCTCTCTTTTCGGCCGACGAACGCGCCATGCAGGCCGTCTCGGAAGCGATGGTCGAACTCGGCGAGGGCGAGGCGACGGAACTGGTCGCCAAACCCACCGACGAGGACGAGTACATGGAACTGGCCCGGCGCAAGACCGGCGCGCTGTTCAGAGCGGCGGCCGAACTCGGCGCGATCGCCGCCGACGCCGACGCCTACACCGTCGAGTCGTTCGGTACGTACGCCGAACGGGTCGGCGTCGCGTTCCAGATGCGCGACGACGTGCTCGACGCCACCGCCGACGCCGACGAACTCGGCAAACCGACCGGCCACGACGCCGAGATGGGGCGCCCCTCCCTGGTCGAGGTCAGCGACCTCTCGCCCGAAGACGCTGGCGAGCGCGCGCGGGCGGAGTCCGATACCGCCCTCGAAGCCCTCTCGCGGGTCGACGCCAGCGACTCACAGGCGATAGAGTACCTGCGTGATCTGGCCGAGTTCGTGGTTGTCCGTGAACGGTGAAACCGTGAACGCAGTTCGCGAGCGGTGAAACCGTGAACGCAGTCCGTGAACGGTGAAACCGTGAACGCAATTCGCGAGCGGTGACACCGCGAGCGCAGTCCGTGGACGGTGAAACCGTGAACGCAATTCGCGAGCGGTGACACCGCCAGTTACTCCGCACTCACGGACACCTGTCCCCCACGGTCAGAGCCGGTCGATGTGGTGAATCGCGACGTCGTGGTCGGTCTCGCCCGCGGTGGCGAAGTCCGCGAGTATCTCCCCGAGGACGCTGGTGAACTTGAAGCCGTGGCCGGTGAAGCCGGCGCCGACGGTCACCGCGCCGTAGTCCGGGTGGCGCCCGAGGACGAAGTGTTCGTCCGCCGAATGTGAGACCAGACAGGTCCGCAGGGCGAGCGTCGGGCCGGCCCCCGCCGGGAAGAAGCGCTCGGCGAACCGCCGACAGAGCTGTTCCTCGGCGGCGTTGGGTTCGCGGTTCATCGTGTCGGGGTCGACGACCTCCTCGGGGTCGCTCGACCGGCCGAACTTGAACCCCGGGACGTCGTAGACCGGAAAGCCGTACCCGCCCTCCGCGCCGTCACGGATCATGAACACGGGGAACCGGTCGGGGGTGAACCACTCCGGTCGTTCGGGCTGGAGCCACGCCATGAGCGCCCGGACAGGGACGGCCTGTTCGGCCAGGTCCGGGAGTAGTTCGCCCGTCCAGGACCCGGCGGTCAGGACGAGTTCGTCGGCGGCGTACCGGCCCTTGTCCGTGCGGACGCGGACGCCGTCGCCGGTCTCGGCCCAGTCGAGCACCCGCTCGCGGCCCCGGACGGTCGCGCCCGCGGCGTGGGCAGCCTCGACGTGGGCCGTGACACACCGTTCGACGTCGAGAAAGCCGCCGGCGGGCTGGTAGAGCGCCTCGAAATCCGTCGGGAGGTCGTAGCCGGGGAAGCGCTCGTTCACTGTCTCGGCCGACAGCTGTTCGTAATCGATGTCGTGGGCCTCGCAGGACCGCCGGGCGTCGGCGACGACGTCGGTCCCGGGCGCGCCGGCGTGGACCGACCCCGTCACGTGGAGCAGGTCCCGGCCGGTCTCCCGTTCGAGGGCCCGCCACAGCTCGTAGGCCCGTTCGACCAGCGGGACGTACGCCGGGTCCTCGTGCTGGGCTTTCCTGACGATGCGGGTACTGCCGTGGGACGAGCCCATCGCGTGCGGGATATCGTAGCGTTCGATGCCGAGGACGTCGAACCCACGGCGCGCGAGGTGGTAGGTCGTGGCGCTCCCCGCACCGCCGACGCCGACGACGATGGCGTCGTACCGGTCGTCGGTCCCGCCCGTGTCGCTCATGCTTGGTGTGTGGGTCGAGTGCGACAAAATACCCCCAGTCGGTCGGCCAGTCGTCGCCCGTCGAACAGACACCGAGGCCCTTTTCGGCCGGCACCCGTAGCCGAGGTATGGACGAGTTCGCGGCCCGGACGAAAGTCGAGTGGCGCGAGTGGGGGCCGGAGGCGTTCGCGACGGCCGAGCGCGCGGGCAAGCCGGTGTTGCTCGCGCTGACCGCGCCATGGTGTGAGGACTGCCACGAGATGGACCGGACGACCTACGCCGAACCCCGCATTGCCGCCAACGTCAACGACGGGTTCGTCCCCGTCCGGGTCGACGCCGACCGCTACCCGCGGGTGCGCGACCGGTACAACATGGGCGGGTTCCCCTCGACCGTCTTCACAACGCCCGACGGAACCGTCATCACGGGCGCCACCTTCCTCGGGATCGACGGCTTCCGGGAGATCCTCGACGCTGTCCGGCGCACCTGGGACGGCAAAGGCGCCGACGCGGGGTCGGTGCCGCGACCGCTCCGGGAGGCGGGGCCTCCGGGCGGAAGTCTCTCGGCGCGCGTCGAGGAACACATGGTCGAACAGCTGCTGGCGGCCTACGACGACGAGTTCGGCGGCTGGGGCACCGACGTGAAGTTCCCGCTGCCCCGAACGGTCGAGTTCGCCCTCGTTCGGGCGCGCGACCAGGCCACGCGCACGCTGGAGGCAGTGCGGACGCGCCTGACCGACACCCATGACGGCGGGTTTTACAGGTACGCCCGCAACCGCGACTGGAGCGACCCGGCCCGCGAGAAACTCGCCGACGAGAACGCGGCGCTCGTCCGAGCGTTCGCCCGCGGCTACCGCTACACCGGCGAGGAGGCGTACCTCGACACCGCGCGGGAAGGCGTCGAATACCTGACGACGGACCTGTGGACCGGCGAGGGCGTCGGGGCCAGCCAGGGCGGCGACGACGCCTACTACCGCCTGGAGGCGACCGAGCGGGCCGACGCCGACCCGCCGGGGGTCGACGGGACGCTCCTGGCGGGCCACAACGCGCTGGCGGCCGACGCGTTCCTGACCGTCGCGGCCTACAGCGACGACGACCGCGCCCAGCGCTACGCCGAGCGCGCGCTCGAGGTCGTCCGTGATCTCGTCGACGAGGACGGCGGCGTCGTCCACTATCGGGCCGACGACGGGACGGGCGCGACGGGATTGCTGGTCTCCCAGGCCCGGGCGCTGGTCGGGTTGACGACTGCCGGGGAGGTGCTCGGGGAGCTCGGCCCGGCGCGGGCGGTGGCCGATTACGCTATCGAACACCTCGGGGACGAGTCGGGCGCCTTCCGGGACGGGCCGGCAGTCGCGGACGCACCGGGACTGCTCGACCGGCCGCTGTACCCGCTGGACTCGAACGTCGAACTCGCCGGCGCGCTGGTCGACCTGTGGGCGCTGACCGACGACGACCGCTACCGGTCGGCCGCGCGGGCGGCACTCGGGGCCTTCGCAGACGCGACCGACCGGATGGGCGTCGAAGTGGCGGGCTACGCGTCGGCGGTCGCACGGTTGCGCGACCCGCGGGTCGTCGCCGTGGACCGGCCGTGCCTCGGACCCCGCCGAACTGGAGGCGGCCCTGACCGGGACCGATGGTGCGTGACACCGCGACGCAGAACAGCGGTGTCGACCACTCACAGCGCGTGTAAACGCATCGACCGTTTTTTCATGCGAGCAGTCACAGGTGAAGTATGGCGAGTCTGCGAGACCTGGGGTTATCGGAGTACGAGGCCCGGGCATACCGGTCACTGCTGGAGGCGGGCCCGACAACGGCCAAGGAGTTGTCGCGGGCCAGCGACGTCCCGATGGGGCGGATCTACGACGTGCTCAACACGCTGGAGACCCAGGGGCTGGCGCGCAGCCAGACCGCGAGCCGCCCGAAGAAGTACGTCGCCGTCGAGTCCGAGACGGCGCTGGACCGGTTGCTCGCGGACAAGAAGCGGTCGCTGGAAAAGCAGGTCGAGGAGTACGAGAGCATCGTCGACGAACTGGCCGACGAACTGGAGGGGACCGAGCCGGTCGACGAACCGTTCTGGACGGCCGCGGTCGGCCCCGAGGACGCCGTCGACCTGCAGGTCGAGCGGTTGAGCGTCGCCGACGAGCGCATCGTCGTCGTCGCCTCCTCGCTGGTCCAGCAGTTCGACGTCGACGACCTGGCAGCCCGCTTTACCGCCGCCCTGGAGGACGCGCTCGACCGGGGTGTCACCGTATCGGTGTTGCTCACGCCACAACTGGTCGACGCTCTCCCCGAACACGTCGGCGAGCGCCACCGCGAGCGCTTCCAGGACCACGACCGCTTCGAGACCCGGACCAGCAGCGAGGTGACGGGCACGTTCGAGATCATCGACGACACCGAGGTCTGTATCGAGGTGCCCCACCCCCTGACCCACGACGAGACGTTCGCGGTCATCGACCTCAAGGACCCCGAGTTCGCGGCCGACGTCCGCGCCGAGTTCCAGCCGCGGTGGGAGCGCGCCGAGGAACTGCGGCTGTAGCGCCGGGAAGTTTTTGCCCCGCGGCGCGAACGGATGGGTAGATGGACGTCGAGTCGGTGCCGGGCGTCGGCGAGAAGACGGCCGACGCGCTGTCGGAGCTGGACGACCCCGAACGGGCGCTCCGCGAGGGCGACGTGGCGACGCTCGCCAGCGCGCCGGGGATCAGCGACGGCCGCGCGGCCCGCATCGCCCGGGGGGCGCTCCGCCAGCGCCACGACGACCCCGGCGGGTTCGCGGCCACCGCCCGCGCCCAGGAGATCTACCGGGAGGCGCTGTCGCTCGTCCAGGAGCGGACGGTCACTAACTACGCCGAGCGCCGCCTGGAGACGTTCTACCCGAGCCCCGCCCGCTCGCGGGTCGAGGAGGCGCGCGACCTCGCCCGGGCGGCCGTCGAGCGCGACCCCGACGAGGAGATCCGCGGGGCGCTGGCCGGGGTCGAACCGCTGACCGAACCCGCCGACGTGCGGGTCCGGGACCGCTGTCTCGCGACGTCCGACGCCGAAACCTACGCCCGCGCACAGGAGGTCATCCCGGAGGTGAGCGTCGAACTCGTCGACGACGCACGGGGACTGGCCGACCTGGCGCGGGGGTACGCCACCGTCGTCGCACTCGACGAAGCCTTCGCCGGCGTCGCCGTCGAGGGCGACGTCCGGGTCGAACCCGACGCCCTGGACGCCCCCGAGCGGGTCGTCCCCGAGCGGACGCTCTCCTTTTTCGCACACAACCGGACGCGGATCCGGGCGGCCATCGAGGTCCACCGCGTCGCAGACCTGGACGCGCCCTGTGACCTCGACGACCTGGCCGACGCCCTCGAACGACTCGACGACGACGGGACGGTCGCGGGCGACGACCGGCTCGAACAACTCCAGCGCGCCGTCGACGACCTTGACGCGGCGGTCTCGAACGCCGAGGGGGTCGCCAACGACCGCCTGCGGACGGCCATCGAGGAACGCGACGTCACCATCGAGGGGGCGGACCTGCTCTCGCTGGTCGAGCAGGGCGCCGGCGTGGACTCGCTCCTCCAGCGGGAACTCGCCGACGAGTACGCCGACGCCGTCGCGGCCGCCCGGGACCACCTCGTCGAGGCGGTCGGGCTCGACGACTACGCCGACGTGGCCCGGCGTGCGTTCCCGGACGACCCGACCTTTCCGGTCGAACGCGACGAGACGGTCGTCTCGCGACTGCGCGAGGAACTGACGACCGCGCGGGACCGCCGGGCCACCGAGCGAAAGCGCGAACTCGCGGCCGACTTGGCCGACACGCGTGAGGACGCCGCGGCGCTCGTCTCGGCGGCGCTGGACCTGGACGTCGAACTGGCCATCGCGCGCTTCGCCCACGAGTTCGACTGCACGATGCCCGAGGTCGGCGGCTCCGGGTTCGCCATCGAGGGCGGTCGCTCGCCGTTGCTGGACGTGCCCTACGCGGACGTCGAACCCGTCGACTACGCCGTCGACGGGGTGGCGCTGCTGACGGGCGTCAACAGCGGCGGGAAGACATCGACGCTGGACCTGGTGGCGCTGGTGGTGACGCTGGCGCACATGGGGTTGCCGGTGCCGGCCGACAGCGCGCGCGTCGAACACGTCTCGGCGCTGCACTACCACGCCAAGACCCAGGGCACGCTCGACGCCGGCGCCTTCGAGTCGACGCTCACTCAGTTCGGCTCGCTCGTCGAGTCGGTCCGTGCCGACGCCGGCGCGGCATCCGAAAGCGGGGCGGCCCGCGCAAACGGCGGCCGGCCGGGTTCGGTGCTCGTGCTCGTCGACGAACTGGAGTCTATCACCGAACCCGGCGCGAGCGCGACGATCATGGCCGGCATCCTGGAGGCGTTCGCCGACAGCGACGCGACGGCCGTGTTCGTCACGCACCTCGCACGCGAGATACAGGACACGGCCGGCGTCGAACTCGCCGTCGACGGCATCGAGGCCGAGGGACTGGTCGACGGCCGACTCGAAGTCGACCGGACGCCGGTCAAGGGGAAGCTCGCCCGCTCGACGCCCGAACTCATCGTCGAGAAACTCGCCGACGAACGCGACGGCTTCTACGACGAACTGCTCGGGAAGTTCGACTGATAGTGATTATTGTAGCGATTTACCGGCGGGGTCGAGCCGTCGACTGCCGGTCGTCGCCACCGGTCTCACAGCGACCGCCCCGCGCCGCAGTTGGGACAGTGCATGGTCCCGTTGCTGACGATCACCAGACACTCCTCGCAGTGGGCACAGCGCCCGCTCAGCGAGAACTCCCACAGCTCGCTGGAAACCCCGCCTCTGGCGTTATCAACTGGCTCAGATCGGACACCGAGATTAAATACGGTGTCGTCAAAGCCGGAGTAATGCCAGTCTCGACAGGAAGCGTGACCCTCGACGAGGTGCTGGACGGGGGCCTCCCGGACCAGCGGGCCGTTCTCGTCACGGGCGGGCCCGGCACGGGCAAGAGCACGCTGGCCATGCAGTTCCTCCAGGCCGGCCTCGACGACGGCGAAGAGTGTCTGCTCGTCAGCACCGAACAGCGGATGGACGAACTCCGCGACTCGTTTTCGGATTTCGAGTTCGACCTGGACCACGAGAGCCTGGCGGTGACGACGCTGCACGCGACGCCGGGCTACACCGTCGACGGCGAGGACGACCGCGTTCTCACGCTGGAGACGCTGGAGGGGGGCCAGATGCTGGGCGGCGACTATTCGGCGCCGTTCGAGTCCGACTACATCGTCAAACACCTAGAGCAGTTCGGCCCGGTCGACCGGGTGGTTCTGGACAGCGTCTCCGGGCTGTCGACCATCGGCGACAGCCAGGACGTGTTCCGGCGCACCGTGCTGGACGTGATCCGGCTGTTCACCGACGACTTCGGCGCGACGGCGCTGTTTACCGCCGAGGAGAGCCAGCCCGACCCGGTCCAGGGCGACGTCAAGACCGTCGCGGCCTCCGACGCCGTCCAGTTCAACACCCACGGCGGAAGATGCGCGGCGTCGACCACGACACACGCACCTACGAGGTGAACTTCTCGGACCGGGGCATCCGGATCAGCCCCCGCCAGCGCACCCGCTCGGTGGAGTTCGTCCCCGAGGACTTCATGTCGACGGGCGTCCCCGGTCTCGACGACCTGCTCGGGGGCGGCATGGTCGAGGGCGGAACCATGCTGCTGGAACACGACGGCCGGGCAAGCCCCCATTCGATGCTGACGAACATGCTCGCGGAGGCTATCGCCGCGGACAGGGCCGTCACGTTCGTCCCGCCGGTCGAACTCCCGCCCAAGCGCCTAGAGGAGATCATCGCCGAACGCGTCGGGTCGATGGACGAGTTGCTGGACGAGGACCGGTTTTTCCTGGTCGATTTCGCCAACGTCTGGGAGAACACCCGCCGGAACGTGTTCAAACCCCAGGAACACGACAACGACCACCCGGCGGCCGTCTTCCGGACCGTCGACGACCGCCGGGGCGACCGGGAGATGTTCACGGCGATCAACGTCGAGGCACAGCTGCCGGCGCTGACGAACGACCAGCTCCGCCAACTGCGCTTCTGGGAGGAGGAGAACCTCCATCTGCCCGGCGACACGACTGTGTACTTCTTCAACCCCGACACGCTGGGGGACACGCTGGCGCCGTTCTACCGCAACGGGGCCTGGCAGATCCTCCGGACCTGGGTCGAGGAGACCGGCCTCCAGTATCTCACCGTCGAGAAGTCACCCGCGGGCTACCTGGGCGCGACGCGACTGGTCGAGTACACGGACGAGAAACCGTACATGCAGATCCAGCGACCGCCCGGTGCCGGCGAGAGCACCGAGGGAGGTGGGTTCTGATGGCCCACGCGCCCGGGACGAACGTGCTGGTGCTGGCCGGCGCGCTCAGCGACGCGAAAGGCGACCACTGCCACGACCTGCTCTCGGTCGATGCCGACCGGCTGGACGTGCTCCGGGTTTCCTACTCGCGAGGCGCGGACGAACTGGTCGAAGAGTGGCGCGAGGCCCACGGCACACTCCCCGCCCGGACGGGCATCGTCCAGGTGGGCGACCGGGCCAGCCTCACCGGTCGGAACCCCGACGCAACCGACGTAGACGAGGTGGCGATCACGAGCGCCAACCCCAACGACGTCACCGGCCTGGGAATGCAACTGAACAACTATCTGGGCGACCACGACCCGGACACCCAGCTGGTCGTCTGTTTCGACTCGCTGACCCAGATGCTCCAGTTCGCCGACGTCAAATCCGTGTTCAAGTTCGTCCACATGTTCACCGGCCAGCTGCGCGAGGTGGGCGCGGTCTCGCACTTCCACATGGACCCCGACGCACACGGCTCACAGACCGTGAGTCGTATCAAGCCGGCCTTCGACGAGGCCGTCAGCGGCGAGTAACGGGTTCGGCGGTCGTCGTATTTCCGTTCGGCGGCTGTCGCTCCGGTATCGCGCGCGAGACTCAAGAGTTTTGAGTCGGCCAGTCCAGCCTGTGGTATGGACAGTCGCGAGTACGAGTTCGAGGGGGCAGCACCCGACGTGCACGGGTACGCCCACGTCAGCCGGGAGGCGACGCTGGTGGGGGACGTGACCGTCGGGGCCAACGCGAACGTCTGGCCCGGGGCCGTGTTACGGGGTGACGTGGGACCGGTCGAGGTCGGCCGACAGACCGCCATCGGCGACAACGCGATGCTACACGCCTCCCGGGTCGGTTCGAAGGTGATGGTCGGCCACGGGGCAGTGCTCAACGACTCGACGGTCGACGACGGCGCGCTCGTCGGCTTCAACTCCACCGTCAGCGAGGCGACCATCGGCTCCGGTTCTATCGTCGCCATGGGCACCGTCGTCCCGCCGGGCTACGAGGTGCCCCCCGACTCGTTCGTCCGCGGGATGCCCGCCTCGGTCACGCCCCTGGAGGAGGCCACCATCGACCCCGACGCCGTCTTCGAGGCGTTCAGCTCCGGCGACTACGCCAACCTCGCCCAACGGCACGACGAGCTCTTCTAGACCACCTTTTTTCCGGTTGGGGTGTGTGACGGCGTCCCGACCCATCCCGTAAGCGTTTTTCCGTCCGTCCGTTATTTCAGGGCAATGACCGACTACGCGGCGCTGGTCCGGCGGGCGCTGGACCCGGACTCGGGGCCGGAGTTCGACCGCAGGGTGCGACGCCAGGGCGACCGCCTGGCCGACGCCATCGAGGCCGGCGCCTTCGACAACGAGGCGTTCACCCTGGGGCTGGAACTGGAAGTCTACGCCGTCGACGACGACGGCCGACTGGCTCCGATCCCCGAGGACGTCTTCGAGGGGCCGGCGGCCAAGGAACTGGGCGTCCACAACGCCGAACTCAACGCGCCGGCGACGCGGTTCGACGCGGACGGCATCGCCGAGCAGGCCCGCCGGCTGGAACGGGACCTGCGGGCGACCCGCGAGCGGGCGCGCGAACACGGCCTGGAGGTAGCGCTGGACGCCATGTGGACGGTCCCGCCGGCGGAGGGGGGCCACGCCTACCTCGACGACGTCGACGTCGAGGGGGGTACCGACGACGGCGGGCCGGGGGTGCCGGGGTCCGGTGAGGACGACCCGGTCGTGGTCGCCCGGAACATGCGCCGGGACCCCCGGTACGGCGCGCTGGACAACGAGACGGTCCGGCGGGCCGGCGGCTCGATCCCCTTCGAGGTGCCCGGCGCGACCCTCTCTTTTCGGACGATCCTCTTCGAGTCGCTGGCGACGTCGATCCAGCCCCACGTCCAGGTGCCCGACACCGACCAGTTCCCGCAGTATCACAACCTCGCGGTACGGACGCTGGGACCGCTGCTCGCGCTGTCGACGAACTCACCGTTCCTGCCCGCCGACTGCTACGACGCCGACCCCGAAACGGTCCTCGACGAGGGCAACCACGAACTCCGGATCGCCGCCTTCGAGCAGTCGATGAACCAGGGCGCCCGGAAAGTCTGTCTACCCGAAGACATCGAGACGCCGGGGGACGTGGTCGAACACGTCGTCGCCGACGAGACGTTCGGGCCGTTCCTCCGGGAGTGGGTCGACGACGACGCCGACGCCGGCGGCGCCGACGAGGAGCCCGACGGGCCGGTCCACGTCGACGACTGCTGGGAGTTCGACTACAAGCGTGGCACCTTCTGGCGGTGGGTGCGGGGCGTGGTCTGTGGCTCGGCCGTCGAGGGTGCCTGCGACGAGCGGTCGGTCCGCATCGAGTACCGCCCGCTCCCGACCCAGCCGACGGTCAGAGACACCGTCGGCCTGCAGGCGCTGACCGCGGGGCTATTGTGCGGGCTGGTCGCCGCCGACCACCCACTGGCCGACCTCAACTGGGCGAGCGCCGAGCGGAGTTTCTACGCCGCCGCCGAGGACGGCCTCGACGCGGACCTGGCGTGGGTCACCGCCGACGGCGAGCGCACCGACGACGCGGACCGGATCTTCGAGGAGGTGTTCGCCTACGCTAGGCGCGGCCTGGACGAACAGGGCGTCCCCGCCGACCTGCAGGACCGGTGCCTCGACCCCATCGAGGCCCGCCGGGAGCGCGGGCTCTCCCCCAGCGTCTGGAAACGGCGGCGGGTCCGCGAAGCCCTCGACGAGGGAGCCACCCTGGCCGAGGCCTTCGAGTCGATGCAACGCGAGTACGTGCGTCTCAGCCGCGAACACGACACGTTCGCCGACTGGCTGGACTGAGCGGCCGGCGGGCGGGTTCGACCACACTCCCGTCGAGCGCCCGGGGGTCATACTGTCGGACACAAGCGATGCAACTGTCGAGTGACTGTTCCGACCGATATAGGTCTCTCGATGGCCGAAACTCGACGAGTGTGTTCACATACTTGTGTCCGACAGTATCACTCCCGTTCGACGGCGCCCGTCTCCGAGCGTGCGACGGCCTCCTGTGGCGTCCAGGCCCCGTTGGCGTCGACGCGGATCCGGGCGTCGGGCGCCCCGTCCCGGACGGAACAGACAGACAGTAATCACTGTCAGGCTGACCGGGTGTGGAGCCGATACTCGCCCCGCTGTCGTCCGTCGTCGTGGTAGACGACGGGTTCTTCGACAACGGCGAGCGCGCCGGCGTCGAGCGCGGCCGCGGTGGCGACCCCGTCGGTCCCGACGGACGCGCGGGGACCACTCTCGACGTCGAAGACGCCGACGCCGTGGGTCGCCGGGTCGCGGGTGCGGAACCGCTGAGCGCCGGGCACGGCCAGGCGGTCGCCGTCGGTCCCCAGCCCGTTCGCGAACCCGCCGACCGACGCCGACCACGCCCGCTCGCCGTCGGGTGCGTATCCGACGGCGGTGTGGGCGTCGGGGTGGAGCGACTCGGTCGAGCGGCCCGCCTCGGGGTAGGTGTTGCCGGTCACGAAGACGACCCCGGCGTCGGTCGCGTGGACGTGGTTCGGGTACGCGTAGACCGTCTCGTCGCCGACCGTCTCGGGCGTCGCCAGATCGGCCCGCCACCGGACGGTACCCGTTCCCGGGCGTCCGGCATCGTCGTCCGGCAGGTCCAGACGATACCCCCGGTAGTCGGCGTGGCTGGTGACCGCGGCGCCGTCAGCCAGCAGCGAGACGTCGCCGACGCGGCGCCGACCCTCGCCCGCGGGGTCCCAGCGAGCGCGCGGCCGGCCCGTCCGGGCGTCGAGGACGACCAGCCCCGCCCGGTGAGCGCCCGGACAGCGGTTGTACGCGACGGCCACGCGGTCGTCGCGGGCGTCGAGACTGACCGGCGAGGCGTCGGTCCCGTACGTCCAGGCGACCGTTCCGTCGCGGTCGAACGCGTACACGACGCTCGAAAACGCCCGGTCGTCGCCGCGGCGCTCGTAGCGCCGCGCGGCCGCGTAGAGTCGGCCATTTCGACCCGTGAGACTCGCGACGAACGGCTGTTCGAACCGGGAGTCACCCGCCAGGTCGCCGACGTCGTCGGCCGTCCGGTAGCGCCAGCGGACGGCACCGCTCTCGCGGTCGTGGACCCGCACTTCGCCCCGGGGTCCGCGTTCGCCGACCGCGATACCGCCCGGGACCGGGGTGGCCCCGACGACCGCCCCCTGGCTTTCGTTTTCGTTCCCGTCCGCGTCCGCGGTCCACAGCGGAGCCAGCGTCTCGCGGTCGAACGCCCGTACGTTGCCGTCGGCCGTGCCGGCGATGACGGCGTCGTCGGTCAGCGCGACCGCGGAGCGCCGGCCGGTGTGGCGCGAACGGGCGGGCGTCGTCTCGCCCAGTCCGACGGCGTCGCCCCGGTGACTACTCGTCGTCATCCGCGGGGAACGTCTCGTGGAGCAGGTCGTGAGCGTCGCCCAGCCCCGCCAGCACCGACTCGCCCTGGGTCGTCAGCCGTTCGAGTGCCCGCTCGGCGTCGCGGACCGCGACGAGGCGACCCCGGAGGTAGTCGTACTCGGGGTCGTCCGCGTCGGTGCGGGCGACCTCTTCCTCCAGGTCGACGAGGGCGGCGTCGAGGTGGCGGCGTATCTCGGCCAGCGACTCGGCGGTCGCCAGCGCCCCGATGGGGCCGTCCATGTGTCCTTCGAGTTCCTGCTCCGCGTGCTCGCGGGCGTGTGCGTCCTCGGTGCCGAGGACGGTCATCAGTCCGAGCGTCAGTGCTTCGAGTTCGTGACAGGTCATAGCGTCTGGTCTACCAGGTCGGAGACGATGCGGTCCCGGTCGACGTGGGACGAGACGATGCGGTCGGCGTCGGACTCGGCGACGTCGCCGTACCAGACCCCGTCGGGGTAGACGGCGACCATCGGCCCCTCGCCACACCGGCCCAGACACGACGAGCGCGTGACCCGGGCGTCACAGGCCTCGGAGTCGCGGGCGGCCTGGCGGAGCCGTTCCAGGACGGCCGGCGCGCCGTCGGCCGCGCAGGTCTGGTTCGTACAGACGGCGACGTGTTTCTCGGGCGCGTCGTGGCTGTGGGGGTCCTCGTCGACGTCCCCGCGGTCGGCGTGGGACTCGTGGTGGGTCACCGCGCGCAACATCGCGCGGGCACCACCGAGGTCCTCCTCGTAGCCGTCGAGTTCGACCTTGTACTTGCAGGTGTCACAGGACATGTCGACGCTGTCGGTGCGGGCCTCCTGCCAGCGGTCGCCCAGCACGTCCAGGAGCCGCGAGTCGGTGCCCAGCGGGTCTCCTGCCCCCGCCGTGACGTAGGGGTACTGGTCGTCGAACGCGGCCGTCTGGTCGCGGACCCGCCCGGTCAACACGCCGTCGCCCAGCATGTAGGGGAGGACGACGACGGCGTCCGGGCGGTGTTTGGCCAGCGCGTGGAGGGTGTCGGGCAGTTCGGGCTCGGTCACGCCGACGAACCCGGCCTCGACGCGCTCGAACGCGCGCCCCTCGTACAGCAGGCGGGCGAGCTTGTGTGCGTCGGCGTTGGCGTCGGGGTCGCTCGACCCGCGGGCACAGAGGACGACCGCCACGTCGTCGGTCTCGCGGTCGACGCCCAGTTCGGCCTCGACGGCCCCGGCCCGGTCGTCCAGCAGGTCCACGAGCGCCGGGTGGACGCCCAGGTGGGCGCCGCTGTTGACCGTGACGTCGTGGGCCGACCGGGCACGCTCGACCGCCAGCGGGACGTCGTTTTTGACGTGGCTGGCCGCGAACAGCGACAGCTGCACCACCGTCACCGTCGAGACGGTCGGCGCCAGCCCCGCGATAGCCTCGCCGATGGCAGGTTCGGCCAGTTCGAGAAAGCCCGCGTCGGTCGGGACGCCCAGGCGCGTCTCCATGTCGGCGGCCAGCTGTCGGACCTGTTCGTTGGACTTCTCGCGCCGGGACCCGTGGCCGACGAGCAGGACGGCCTCGTCGTCCAGTCCCGTCGGCGTCTCCGCGGCGCTGGTCGTCATGGGAGGACCGCCCCGACCGTCTCGCCGGTCGCGCGCTCGACGCTGCGCCCGAGCTTCCGTCGCCGACCCTCGGAGTACAGCCCGGACTCGTCGCTGCCGGCGTACACCCACTCGGCGAACGCGGCGGTGTCGGCGTCCTCGGCCAGGCCGAACCAGTACCCGCCCGCCGACGTCTCGGCGAGGTCGTCGGTCGGCACGTCCGGCCCCGCACCGCCCAGCAGCGTCCGCACCGACTCGAGGAGCCGTTCGTCGTCGTGGACGAACGAGACACCGACCGCGTTCGCGGACTCGCGGAAACAGACCGTCCCGCAGGCTTCCAGCAGGCCCCGGACCAGCGGGGCGCGGTGGACGACCAGGGCGTCGAGGCGGTAGCCGCCGGGCTCGCCGTCCACCGGGAGCCCGAAGGCCGCGCCCGCCCGCTCGGCCGGCGCGCCGAACACCCGGAGTTCGTACTCGTCCTCGTACCGCACGACGGAGGCGTCGTGGGCTGACTCCCGGGCGGCGACCGTGTGGTCTGCCCGGTCGGCCCCCGCGACCGCGGCGAGGGCGTCGGCGGCCTGCTCGTCGCCCGCCCGGACGGTCACGCAGTCGGGTTCCAGGTCGCCGTCGCCGGCCACCCGCCCCCAGAAGTACGCCGTCGCCGGCGTCGCCGCCAGCAGGTCCGGCGCCGGGTCGGGCACCGGCGCCTTCCCGGCGTCACTCATCGGCGACCTCCCGGACCGCCCCGCGGTCGAGCGTGATTTCGTACTCAGTAGTCATACTTGGTCTCGTAGCCCCGCGGGGTGACCATCCGGTCGTCCCAGACGTAGGTGTCCTCGTTGCCGACGATGATCGTCGTCGTCATGTCGACCAGGTCGGTCTCGCCGTAGGACTCCAGGTCGCCGAGTTCGACGATCTCGACGGCCTCGTCCTCGCGGCCGGCGCCGTGGACGATGCCGACGGCGGTGTCGGGCGACCGGTGTTCCAGCAGTATCTCACAGCAGGTCTCGAAGTTCTCGCGGCGCTTGCGGCTCCAGGGGTTGTAGATGGCGATGGTGAATCCCTCCGCCGCGACGGCGTGGAGACGCGACTCGATGGTCGCCATGTCCGTCAGGTGGTCCGACAGCGACACCGAGACGGTGTCGTTGACCAGCGGCGCGCCCACGCGGGCGGCACACGACTGGGCCGCCGGCACGCCCGGGACGACCTCGAAATCGACCATCTCGGCGGTCGCCCCTTTCGACTCCAGAATTTCGAGGGCCAGTCCCGCCAGGGCGTACACGTTGGGGTCGCCGCTGCCGACGATGGTCACGTGGTTGCCCGCGAGCGCCCGGTCGATGGCCTCCTCGGTGCGCGAGACCTCGCCACACATCGGCGTCGAGTAGACGTCCTCGGCGTCGTCGGTGATCTCGTCCGGGATCAACTCGATGTAGGTGGTGTAGCCGACGATCTGTTCGGCCCCGGCGAGTGCCTGTCTGGCCCGCCCGGTCATGCCTTCGGGCTGGCCCGGTCCCAGCCCTACGGCGACAAGGCGGCCGGGGTCGGCCTCGAAGTCCGCGACGCTGGCGCCGACGTTCTCGTCGGTGTCGCTCGCGCCACAGGACGTGGCCGAGTCGGCGTCGCCGGTCGAACTGGCCCCGCACTTCGAGGCGGAGCCGGAGTCCGTCGTGTTCGCGCCACAGCTGGCGTCGGTACTCGTGTCGGTGGTGTCGTCAGTGCTCATCAGAAGTCCTCCACGTCACGCCCGCCGCGCGGGGTGACGAGAAACTCGCGGTGGTCGTTTTCCCAGACCTCGGTTTCGTCGGTGCCGACGACGAGCGAGGTACCCATGCCGCCGACCTCCTCGTCGTGGTCGGTCGCCTCGCCCAGCGTCGTGATCGTGTGTGTCTCGTCCTCGAGGTTGCGCCCCGCCGTGCCGCGTCCGGCGTCGTTGACGATGGCGACCGGGGCGTCGTCGTGGCGCTCCTCTCGCAAGATGTCGACCGCGCGCTCGTAGTTGCGCCAGCAGTTGTACAGCACGACGACGAATCCCGAGACTGCGGCCGCCCGGAGTTTCTCCTCGATTTCGGCCCAGCCACGCCACTTGTCCGACAGCGACACGGTACAGAAGTCGTTGGACAGCGGCGCGCCGAGTTTCGCCGCACAGCCGAGCGCCGCAGTCACACCGGGGACAATCTCGATGGGGACGTCTGTCGCGTCGTCTTCCTCGGCCATCGTGAACACCAGGTCGCTCTTCCCGTAGACGTTCGGGTCGCCGCCCGAGACGTGGGCGACAGTCTGGCCCGCCCGGACCCGCTCGAAGGCGTCCCGGGCGAGTTCGACCTGGCGCCCCATCGAGGACCTGACGAGCAACTGCCGGCTCCCGTCTGCCCGTTCGAGGACCGTCCCCTCCTCGCCGGCGGCGGTCAGCCCGCCGTCCGGACGCGGGTTCGACGCCTCGCTCTCCCCGGACTCCACGGCGGCACTCTCCGGTGGGAGCGTCCCGTCCTTCCGGAGGAACTCCTGGTAGAGGGTCGAGGCGACGACCACGTCGGCCGACCGTATCACGTCTCTCGCGCGCTGGGTCATCGCGTGGGGCAACCCCGGCCCGATGCCGACGACGTACAGCGTTCCGTACTCCTCCGTCCGTCCCGGTTCCGCGGCGCTCATCCGCCGCCCTCGCACGCGCCCGGTGACCGGATCACTGTGTCCGTTCGCACGGTGAATGAAACGTTACTTTCGCATAAAACAATTTTGGTTGTTTTAGCGCAGTCCTGGTTGGAGACCTGCGACCGGCCGGACGGTCCGTGGACTGTCGCGGCTCGGCCCGTGAGCACATGATACCGGGGCCGCCCGGAGCGATGGCGTCCCCGACGCCAAATCTCTGGCTGGCTGACAGCATCCGCCCCGGAGACACCCTTCTTTCACCTCGAAGTCGCCGCCCGACGGAAGCGGATCGGCCACGTTTTCGCTGATGTTCGAACGTCGAACCGAAACCCGGGTTTTCGGTCCGGAGTTAAATTACTAACACCGAAGAGTTAACGGTGAAAGTTTATATAGTATGGTCTATCATTGAGTAGTGTATTCATGGAACTGTCACGGCGCGATGCGCTGGCGGCACTGAGTGCGGCGGGCATCGCAGCGACTGCGGGGTGTAGTTCACTACTCGGGGACGAGGGCACCGAGACGGCGGCCGAGGAGACGGACGAGGCGACGGCCACGGCGACGGACGCGCCGACCGACGCGCCGACGGAGACGCCGGCCGACGAGGCGTCGTCGATGGACACGATGGTCGCGCTCGCCGAGGTGCTGTACCCCTCGGAGGTCGAGCCGACCGAATCGTTCGTCCAGACGTACCTGTACGGCCGAATCTACGCCGAGGAGGCCTACGCCGGGGAGGTCGATAGCGGCATCGAGACGCTGAACGGCCTCGCAAACGACGAGGCCGGCGATGACTTCCACGCGCTGAGCGCCGACGAGCGGGTGTCGGTCATCGAGAACACCGACCTCCGGACGGGCGACTCCGTCCACGACGGGTCGGACGTCGAGCGAGTCAACTACCACCTCGTCGACGAGTTGCTGTTTGCCTTCTACTCGTCGCCGGTCGGGGGTGAGATGGTGGGGACCCAGAACCCCCGTGGGTTCCCGGGTGGGTACGGCTACAGCCCGCCGCTCGACCAATGAGCGCGACCCCGTCGGACGGTGGTGCGTCCGACGACACCGACCGGACGCCGGTCGAGGGTGCCGAGGTGTGCGTCGTGGGTGCGGGACCCGGTGGTGCGTTGCTCGCACACCGACTGGCCAAACGCGGCCACGAAGTCGTCGTCATCGAAGCGGGGCCGACGTTCGACAAGGAGTCACGCGTCGACCGGATGAAACGCGACATCCGTCCGAAGGACTTCGAGATGGACAGTCGGTACGGCGTCGGGAAAGACTGGCCGATCAGCTACGAGGACGTCCGTCCCTACTACGCCGAAGTCGAACAGGAGATCGGCGTCTCGGGCCCGGACGACACGATCCACGGCCCGCCACGGGAGGCGGAGTATCCGATGGACCCGTACCCGCCGAGCTACCCCGACAAGCTGTTCACCCGGGCCGGCGAAAAACTGGGGTACGACGTCGAGCGCGGTGCCTACGCCATCAATACCGGCGCGTACGACCGCAACGAGTGCCAGGGGTATGGCACCTGCCAGCACGTCTGTCCGTCGGGCGCGAAGTACAGCGCCGACATCCACGTCGAGAAAGCCATCTCGGAGGGCGCGACGGTCATCGACGAGGCCCCGGTCCAGCGACTGAACCACGGGCCCGACGGCGAAGAGATCACCGAGGCCGTCTACAAGACACCCGACGGGGAGACCCACAGACAGACGGCAGACGTGTTCGTGGCGGCCGCGGGGGCCTACGAGACGCCCCGCCTGCTCTTCCTCTCGGAATCGGCGGAGCACCCGAACGGCCTCGCGAACTCGAGCGGGACGCTCGGGCGGTACTTCATGGGCCACCCGCCGGCGTCCGTCATCGGGATACTGCCCGGGGAGGAGACGTACCCGGGACAGTTCGGTCCGACCTTCTCCTCGGGGATCGCCCAGTTCATGGACGGCGAGGGCGAGCGCGGTGGGGTGAACATCGGCATCCTCAACGACCCTGGTCCCTCGCCAGCGAGCATCGCTATGAGCGATGTCGGGATCGGTGACGCGCTCCTCGAGACGGTCGACACCCAGTACGGGAGCGCGGTCGGCACGTTCATGAACTGCGAGATGCTGCCCCGCGCGGAGAACAGGATCACGCTCGACGAGTCCACGACCGACGACAACGACAACCCCGTCCTCGACCTGCAGCTCTCGCCCGGCGAGTACGCACGGAAGGCCCAGGAGAAAGGCATCGCCGTGAGTAGCGAACTCGTCGAGGAGATGGGCGGGAACGTCCTCTACGGCGAGGGGACACAGACGATGGAACACGACGACCTGCCACCGCTCGCCAAGGGTGGCTACCACCCGATGGGCGGCACGCGGATGGGCGAGGACCCCACGGAGAGCGTCGTCGACCCGAACCTGCGGACCCACGACCTGGAGAACCTCTACGTCTCCAGTGGCGGCACGTTCGTCACCGTCGGCGCCTCGAACCCGACGATGACGATCATGGCCCTCTCACTGCGGCTTGCGGACCACATCCACGAGGTGCAAGCATCATGAGTTCGACACAGACCGACGACACGGACAAGACACCAGTCGAAGACCCGGACGTCTGCGTGGTGGGCGCGGGCCCGGCGGGCGCACTGCTCTCGCACCGCCTGGCCAAGCGCGGCCACGACGTGGTGATCCTCGAAGCCGGGCCACGATTCGACATGGAAGAGCGCGTCGAGCGGATGAAACGCCAGATCCACCCCGAGCGCGGGGTCGATGAGATATGGGACATGGGCGGCGAACGCGACGAGTACACCGTCTCGTCGGATATCCCGATGCCGCTGAACAAGCGCCGCGCCAAGGGCGTGGGCGGCACCAGCCTCCACTGGGGCTCTGTCGTCCCGCGGTTCCGGGAACGGGACTTCGAGATGGAGAGCCGCCACGGCGTCGGCAAAGACTGGCCGATCAGCTACGGGGACCTCCGGCCCTACTATGCCGAAGCCGAACAAGAGATCGGCGTCGCCGGCCCGGACGAGGCGCCCCACCAGCCACCCCGGGAGGAGGGGTACCCGATGGACCCGCTCCCCGAGAGCTACGCGGACAAACTGTACGCGAAAGCGGGTGACGCGCTGGGTATCGACGTCCAGCCGATGCCGATGGCGATAAACACCGGCGCGTACGACCGCAACGAGTGTCAGGGCCACGGCACCTGCGAGCACGTCTGTCCCTCCGGCGGGAAGTACACCGCCGACATCCACGTCGAGAAAGCCGAACAGGAGGGCGCGACGGTCATCACGGAGGTCCCCGTCCAGCGACTCGAACACGGGCCCGACGGCGAGGAGATCACCGAGGCGGTGTACAAGACGCCCGACGGCGAGACCCACAGACAGACGGCGGACGTGTTCGTCGCGGCCGCGGGGGCCTACGAGACGCCCCGCCTGCTCTTCCTGTCGGAGTCGGACCAGTACCCGAACGGACTGGCTAACTCCAGCGGGACGCTGGGCAAGTACTTCATGGACCACTCCGGCGGGCTCGTGGTCGGGTTCCTGCCCGGCCTGGAGCACTCCACGACGGAGTACGGCCCGGTCATCTCCTCGGGCGTCTTCCAGTTCTACGACGACGACGAGGCTCCGACGGGCGGCATCAACATGATGTTGCTGAACGGTGCGGAACCCCCGATAGCCACCGTCGCGATGACCAGTGACGAGATCGGCGACGAGTTGCTCGAAAAGATCGACCTCCAGGCCGGGAACAGCATCGGTCTGACGCTGTCGACGGAGACGCTCCCGCGGGAAGACAACACGATCACGCTCGACCGGTCGAAGACCGACAACAACGGTAACCCCGTCCTCGACGTCGACTTCTCGGTCGGCCAGTACGCCATCGACGCGACCGAGAAGGGCGTCTCGGAGTTTACCGACATGGTCGAGGAACTCGGCGGCACCGTCGTCCTCTCCCAGGGCACCCACACACTGAACAAGGCCGACGAGTTCATCGAACAGACCGAGGGCGGCTACCACCCGATGGGCGGCACGCGGATGGGCGAGGACCCCACCGAGAGCGTCGTCGACCCGACGCTCAAGACCCACGACCTGGAGAACCTCTACATCTCCGGGGGCGGCGTGTTCGTCACGGGCGGGGCGTCGAACCCGACGCTGACGATCATGGCGCTGTCGCTGAAAGCCGCCGACCACATCGACGAGGAACTCCAGGGATGAGCGCGACGGACAAGACACCGGCCGAGGACCCGGACGTCTGCGTGGTGGGCGCGGGCCCGGCGAGCGCACTGCTCTCGCACTGCCTGGCCAAGCGCGGCCACGACGTGGTGATCCTCGAGGCCGGCCCACGGTTCGACCTCGACGAGCGCATCGAGCGGATGAAACGCCAGATCCACCCCGACAGGGCGGACAACGAGATCTGGGACATGGGCGGTGAACGCGACGCCTACACCACGTCGGGGGACCACTCCTGGCTGATAAACCAGCGCCGGGTCAAAGGCGTCGGCGGCACCAGTCTCCACTGGGGGAGTGTGGTCCCGCGACTGTACGAGAAGGACTTCGAGATGGAGAGCCGCCACGGCATCGCCCGTGACTGGCCGATCAGCTACGAGGACCTCCAGCCCTACTACGCCGAGGCGGAACAGGAGATCGGCGTCGCTGGCCCGGACGACGCGCCCTTCTTCCCGCCGCGGGAGGAGGAGTACCCGATGGACCCGTTGGCGCCGAGTTACTCGGACAAACTGTTCGCCCGCGCCGGGGAGGCCCTGGACATCGAGGTCCACTCGATGCCGATGGCGATAAACACCGGCGAGTACGACCGCAACGAGTGCCAGGGGTACGGCACCTGCCAGTTCGTCTGCCCCTCCGGCGGGAAGTACACCGCCGACATCCACGTCCGCAAGGCCGAACGGGAGGGTGCGACGCTCATCACGGAGGCCGTGGTCCAGCGGCTGAACCACGGCCCCGCTGGCGAGGAGATCACCGAGGCGGTCTACGAGACGCCCGACGGCGAAACCCACAGACAGAAAGCGGACGTGTTCGTCGCGGCGGCGGGGGCCTACGAGACGCCCCGACTGCTCTTTCTCTCCGAATCCGGAGAGTACCCGAACGGACTCGCGAACTCAAGCGGGACGCTGGGCAAGTACTTCATGGGCCACCCGCCGGCGGGCGTGGTCGGCGTGTTGCCCAACGAGGAGACCCACGTGGATTCGTACGGACCGGTGGTCTCGTCGGGGATCCACCAGTTCTACGAGTACGACGACCCGGACGACCCCAAGCGGGGGAGCGTCAACATCTTCCTCACGAACGTCTCGGGCCCGTCCCCGGCGACGCTCGCGATGGCCGAAGAGTCGGTCGGCGACGAGTTGCTCGAATCGGTCGACCTCCAGTTCGGGAGCACCCTCCAGGCGAACATGAGCGTCGAGATGTTGCCCCGCGAGGACAACCAGATCACCGTCGACGACTCACAGACCGACAGCTACGGCAATCCGGTCCCCGACGTCGACATCTCGCCGAGCGAGTTCGCCCGCCGCGGCCAGGTGAGAGGTACCGAGGCCGTCTCGGAGATCATCGAGGAAATGGGCGGGACGGTCGTCTACGCGGACGGGACGTTGACCGTCGAACACGACGAGATGCCACCGATCGCGAAGGGCGGCTACCACCCGCTGGGCGGCAGTCGGATGGGCGAGGACCCCGCGGAGAGCGTCGTCGACCCGAACCTGCAGACCCACGACCTGGAGAACCTCTACGTCTCCGGGGGCGGCGTGTTCGTCACGTCCGGGGCGTCCAATCCGACGCTGACGATCATGGCGCTGTCGCTGAAAGCCGCCGACCACATCGACGAACAGCTCTAACCCGGCGCCGTCGGCTCCGTCGCCGGTCAGAGAGCCACGATCGACGGCGCCCGGGTCGCGGTCTCGGGGAACAGATCGTGAAAGTCGCCGCGTACGAGTCCTGACGCCCCGAGCGACCGGACCTCGGACCGGTCCGGATCGGCAACTGCTATCGGTTCCCCCCGACAGTCAGTCGCCGGGCCGCCGGCCGTCCGGTGGCACGACGGTCCGGTCCCCACCCGTCGGAAAACTGCTCGACCGGGCGGCGACGACGTCCTATGCCGAGTCGGTCGCCGTTCCGTCGTCCGAATCGGTCGCCGTTCCGTCGTCCGAGTCGGTCGCCGTGGCCGTTCCGTCGTCCGACGCCGTCGCAGTCCCGCCGTCGTCGCCCCGTGCCGACTCCGGAATGAACGCGTCGACGAGGAACGCGCCCTCGTAGAAGCGGAGGTCGAACCAGTCGGTGTTGGTGGCCGACCCCGCCGGCGTCGTGTAGTCGACTTCGGCGTGGACGGTGGCCGTCCCCTCGCCCTCTTCGACGACTTCCATCGACTGGAGGTCGGCCTCGATGGCCTCGACGCCGCCGTAGGGTTCGAAGTCCTCGGCTTTGAGCTCGGGCGCGTCGCTCTCGGGGTGGTACAGTTCGTTGGCCCCCTCGATGTCGTCGTTGCCGTACAGGACCTGGTAGAACGTCTCCACCGTGGCCTTGGGCGTCGCGAGCGCGCCGGATTCGCCGGGCTGTCGCGACGACGCGGGCAACCAGATGTTGACGAGCCAGTCCCCGTCGGACTGGGTGAGGTAGAACCAGTCGGTGTTGGTGGCCGACCCCGCCGGCGTCGTGTAGTCGACCTCGGCGTGGACCTGTGCCGTCCCCTCACCCTCGGCGACTATCTCCGTCGACTGGATGTCGGCCTGGATGTTCTCGACGCCGCCGAAGGGCTCGAAGTCCGCGGGTTTGAGCTCGGGCGCCGGGCTCTCGGGATGGTATAGACCGTTCGTCGCGTCGATGTCGTCGTTGCCGTACAGCGTCCCGTAGAACGTCTCGACCGAACTCTCTGGCGAGGAGAGGTCCATGCTCATCGCCTCCGTCGCCGTCGGCGTCGGAGTCTCGGTCTCCATCGCGGTCATTTCTTCTGTCGCCGTCGGTTCCTCGGTCGCCGTCGGCGTGCTCTCGGCTTCAGTTTCGTTGTCGCTACCACCACTACACCCTGCTAAGCCCGCGATTCCCACCGCGGACGCAGTCAGGAAGGATCTGCGTCGCATGGATAACGATTTTGCGTTAGTATTATAAAAATTGCGGTCCTATGGTATCGTCATTAGTGATGCAGGTGTTTGGATCACGCGAACGGCTGAAACCGATAACGATATCGCGTAAACAGTCGTCCGAGCGCCGGACGCCGGCCCCGGTATCGGACCGCGAACCCGACGGTCACGGCTCGACGGGAACGGTACTACCCTGGTTGCACAGACGACAGGTACAAACCGGATCGCGGCTTACCTCGCACCGATGGAGGTAACGGATCGGGTGCAGGTGGTCGCCCACGGCTGGGAGATCGCCCGCGTGGTCGAACCCATCTACGAACTCAAGGCCGACACTGTCGTTCTGATCCTTCCGAAAGACGAGGAGTACGTCGCCGACTTCGAACACGAGATGATAGCGGACCTCCAGTCGACCGACCGCCTGCACGTCGAGATCCGCGAGGCCCGTCTCTACGACCTCGACAGCGCGCTCCAGGCGTTCACCCAGGCGGTCAAAGACCACGAGGACGACGACGTGTACATCAACGTCTCCTCGGGCACCCAGATCGCGGGGATCGCGGGGATGATGGCCGCCCAGACCTCCGACGCCGTCCCGTTTTTCGTCCAGCACACGCCCGCCGACCCGGGCGCCGACGAGGTCCCGACGCCCGACGAACCGGTCATCGAACACGCCGGCCCGATCGCCGAACTGCCGGTGTTCGAACTCGACGGTCCCTCGACCGAACAGCTGCGGATCCTGGGCTTTCTCTACGGCATGGAGGGCGCGACGAAAAAAGAGCTCATCGCGTTCGCCGAGGACGAACAGCTGCCCTTTATCGCCGACACGGAAGCCGAGTCGACGGAGGGGCGGTACCGCCTGCTGGAGTCACACGTCATCGACCCGCTGACCGACGGGGGGTACGTCGCCGTCGAGAAAGTCGGCCGGGAGAAAGTCGTCTCTATCTCGGACCGCGGTATCGACGCGCTGGCGGCGTTCCCGCTCGATCCGGAGACGGTCGTGGCCGCCGGAGACGAGGACGACCATCATTTCCCCAGTTTGACCCCTTCGGACGAGCCGACGCCGTGGTCGGACCGTGACCCCCCGGGCGGATCTTCTGACAATTCGACGCCCTTCTCGGACCGCAAACCGGACTAATCGTGATTATTGTAGCGATTTACCGGGACGACTGCACGTCCTCGTGCGGTCGATCCGGAACAGACTTCAATAATCACTATGAGGACTGCCTGGCGGTCGGCGAACTGTGTCCGGAGCGGGCCGGACGCGAGGACACGTCGTAGAAAAAAGTCACGTCCGACGGGTCGGACGCGAGGACACGTTGTCGGCGACAAGCACGTCCGACGGGTCGGACGTGAGGAGCCGTCGACGTCTAGAGCGTCCCGGGGATGTTTCCGATGCCCGGCAGGACGCCCAGCAGCGCCAGCACCCCCAGCGTCAGGGTCGTCAGGATGATCGACCCGGCCGGCGGGTCGAAGTGGGTGTCCGAGTGGGCGTAGAAGACCCGCTGGACCACCTCGCCCAGGAGCGCACCGACGATACCGGCGGCCCCGCCCAGCAGGAGCGCGACCGGGCCACTGAGACCGGCAAGCGCGGCGCTGGTCTCGCCCGCCGGCGTCGTCACCATGACGGCGACGAAGGCCGCTGGGAGGGTGATGTGGTGGGTCACCGGGAACTTCTCGACGCCGAGATTCAAAAACAGCAGGCTCGCCGCCGAGAGGCCGAAGGCGAGCACGGCGCTGTTGGTCGTGATCCCGACGAACGCGCCGGCGATGCCCGCGACGAGGCCTATCATCGCGACGTTGCCCCACTCGTACTGGTGGGGGAGCCACGGCTCGACGGCTAGGCGGTAGTTGCTCGGGCCGTCGGTGGCAGTCCCGCCGTCGGTGGCGGTCCGCTTTTGCCCGCTCTCGAAGGGACCCATGTCGAACAGGCTCGAACCCCGGACGCTCCCGACCATCGGGTACCCGAAGACGAGCCGGGCGACGACCGCCGAGCCGATGACGCCCATCGCCGGCGGGTCTATCGGCAACGTCAGCGTGAACTGGGAGGTCCGCCGGATCGCGACGCCCAACATTCCGAACGCACCACCGACCGCGAGAACGTCGACGCGCGTGCCCAGCGCGTACGCGATATCCTTGGCCGGGTGGTAGTCGCCGTCGCTCGGCTCGGGCATCCCGCCGTGTTTGGCCGCGTAGGCGGCGGCCGCCGCACCGCCGGCGAACGAAACGTGCGGACCGAAGACCGGCCCGAAGGCCAGCCCGTAGGTGATCCCCGAGGCGGCCTCGGGCGCGGCGGCCACCGCCAGGACCCCCTCCTGGCTCGCCGGGAAGGCGTTGGCGGCCTCCCCCGCGATGGTGAAAATCCCCGTCACGACGAACGCCGGCAGCGCGCCGATCGACGCGCCGAACGCACCGCCCGCGAAGCCGGCGATTAACAGGAGTGCGACCTCGCTGGCCGTGGCGTCCCAGATCAGCGCCATCCGCGTCTGCCCCCCCTGTCGTCGGCGCCGGTGTCGTGTTCGTGTGCCGTACCACCCGCCTGTCGTGCCATGCCCGCGGTTCCCACCGCGGACGCAGTTCGTGAGTGCCTGCGTGGCATAGACTAACCATTTCAAGTTAGTATATTAAATATTACGGTGATATCGTTAGTATTCGGTTTCTCCCGGAAACGATATCGAAATAGCGAGAGCCTGATCTACGGTCGCGGATATATCGACGAAGACCTCCTGAGATGGCGTTTGATGCCGCATCGTAGTATATTTGATAATACGATAAACGATAACGAAATTAAGTTAGTATATATCCAGGGTATGGTACGTGAACACGAGCCGTGTCACACGGAGAGGCGTCGTCCCTGTTGGTCGAGTCGGTCGTGGGTGGGACACCGCCGTCGCCGGTCCCGGGAGCGCCGCTGGCCCGCAACTGCCAGACGAACGAACAGACGACAGCTACAAATCCGCCGAGGTGATACTAGTTTCCCATGGAGGTCACGGACCGGGTCCACGTGGTCGCCCAGGGGTGGGAGGTCGCGCGGATCGTCGAGCCTATCTACGAACTCAAGGCGGACAAGGTCGTCCTGATCCTCCCGGAGAACAGGGCGTTCATGGCGGAGTTCGAGCACGAGATGCTCGAGGACCTCCGGTCGACCGACCGCCTGGCAGTCGAGACGCGCGACGCCAACCTCTACGACATGGGCAACGCCGTGCAGACGTTCACCCAGGCGGTCAAAGACCACGAGGACGACGACGTGTACGTCAACGTCTCGACGGGTCCCCAGGTCGCGGCCATCGCGGGGATGATGGCTGCCCAGACGGCGGACGCCACGCCGTTTTACGTGCGCTCGGCACCCGCCGACGCCGACCCCGAGGAGATAAAGCCCGACCAGCCGATCATTCCGGAGGCCGGGGAGATCAGCGAACTCCCAGTGTTCGAACTCCAGGGACCGTCGCCCGAACAGCTGCGGATCCTCGGGTTCCTCGTCGGCAGGGACGGCGCGACGAAAAAAGAACTCATCCGGTACGCCGAGACCGAGGAGTTGCCGTTCATCGCCGACACGGACGCCAAATCCGACGAGGGGCGGTACCGCCTGCTGGAGTCACACGTCATCGACCCGCTGACCGAGGGCGGCTACGTCTCCGTCGAGAAGGCCGGCCGGAAGAAGGTCGTCCACATCGAACAGCGCGGTATCGATGCCCTCGCGGCGTTCCCGCTGGACGAGGAGACGATAGCCGCGCTCGAGAGCGACCGCCGGGACGTCTCGGTGGACGAACTGCACGCCGACCACGCGACGAGCTGGTCGGACAGGCCCATCGGACATTCCGACGGTCGACTGACCGCCCAGCACGGCACCGGGACCACGGCGTCCCACTCGGACGAGTCCGGCGCCGACGCCGAGGACTGACCCGCGACGAGTCGCCGGCCCGGCGAGGAACTGCCGGCCGTCGCCGTCTAGGGGCCGTCGACCGTTCGCCTTTGATCCTCGGGTCACTTCCCGACGAGCAAAATCATGCCTTCGTGAGAAATGTTAGCGAACGGTACTTACATATTGTGTGGAATAATACTGTAGTTCAATGGAGGTGTGGTCACGCGTCCACGTGGTGGCACTGGCGGGGGAGATAGCACGCGTCGTGGAACCCACCTATCGGCTCAAGGCCGACAAGGTGGTCGTCCTCCGTCCGCCAGAGGCCCGTCTCGCCGAGTTCGAACGCGAGATGCTGGCCGACCTGGAGGACCGCGAGCGCCTGTCGGTCGACCAGCGGGAGGTTTCGCTCTCGAAGCTGGAGCGGGTCCGGGACGCCTTCGAGAGCGCGATCGACGACCACCCGGGCGACGACGTGTACGTCAACGTCTCCGGTGGGGGCCACGTCGCGGGTATCGCCGGCGCGATGGCCGCCCGACGGACGGAAGCGACGCCGTTTCTCGTCGACCACTCGCCCGAGGACACGGAAGACGAGCGCCAGGCGTCGACCGAGGACGCCCCCGGGAGCCCGGAGTCGGTTCCCGTCATCGACATCGACGGGCCCTCGGACGAGCAACTCGAGATCCTCTCCTATCTCCACGGGACCAACGGGGCGACGAAGAAAGAACTCGTCGCCCACGCCGAGCGGAAAGAACTCCCTTTCATCGCAAACACTACGGTCGACACCCGGACCGAGACGTATCGGCTGCTGGAGTCACACATCGTCGACCCGCTGGCCGACGCCGGCTACGTCTCGGTCGTGAAGGCGGGTCGCCGGGTGTACATCGACCGGGACGGGATCGAAGCGCTGGCGGAGTTCCCGCTGGGGCCGGACCCCGACGAAGCGACCGCCGACGAGGACGCGGTCGTCTCCTCGGACCAGGCCAGGTGGATGTGGGAATCGGGGCGAGACGAACGACGGAACTGGATGTGGGACAGCGGCGGCACGACGCGGCTCCACTCCGCGCCCCGGCGGCATTACCTCGAGTGACTCCCTCCGGGCCGCGTTCACCGTCCGAGGGCCACCGTCACGGCCTCGTCGTACCGGCTTTTCTCCCGGAGCAGTTCGTGCTCGCGGCCGCCGGCGAGCGCGCTCGCCTCGGCGATGCCCGGCCAGCCGATGAGTTCTTTCGACCGCGAGGGCGTCGGGCCCTCGAACTCCACCAGCGTGTCTCTCTCGAAGGAAACGACGCCGAGTCCCAGCGTCTCCGCGGCCGCGAGTAGCCCCGCCTCGTCTTCCTTGCGGGTCCCGGTCGCGACGAACTCCACGTCGTCGACGTCGTAGTCGGTGTCTTCGAGGGCACCGCGCCAGGCGGCGAGGAACTGGTCTTCGGTCGCACCGGAGACGCTCCCGGTCCCGAGGACGACGCCGTCCTCGCCGTTTCGTTTCAACACCGTGACGTCGTCGCCGACGAGGACGGCCTTCGGGCCGTCGAGACGTTCGACGGGACCGAGTTCGTCGTCGAGCACGGCGAGGTTCGTCGCCACCGTCGAGTCGCCGTTGACGACGTGGGCGTCGAGCGCTTTGGCCTGCTTTTCGACGCCCTGCTTGTCGGCAGCCTCGCTGGCAGTCGTCATCGCCGGCACCGCGCCCAGCGACGCGAGGTCGTCGGCGACCTGGTTTGCCCCGTGGTGGCCCCCCGTGATCGGGATCGCCCACGTGAGCTGTTCGTCGACCACACAGACCGCGGGGTCGTCCCACTTGTCGTCGAGCAACCCCGCGGTCTTGCGCATCGCGATCCCCGAGGCCATCAACCCGACGAAACAGTCGTACTCGCCCCAGTGCTCGGCGAAGACCTCGCCGTGGTACTCCAGCACGTCGATGGACTCGTAGCGGTCGCCGATCCCGTCGACGATCTCCGCGGCGGTGTCCAGCTTGCGCTCGAAGGCGACGATGGCGATGTCCTCCGCGACTTCGCCGTCCGAGTCGGGTGCGTTACAGCTGCTGTCGGTATCGCTGTCAGTGCTCATTGTCAGTCGTCCGCCTCCTGTGAACCGTCCGAGTTACCCCCGTTCGCCCAGCCGCCGTAGAGGTACGACCGTTCGTAGTCCTCGCCGCCGACGGCGTCCCCGACGACGACCATCGCCGAGGCACGATAGCCGGCCTCCTCGACCCGCTCGCCGATGGTCGCGATCGTCCCCTCGATGACCTCCTCGTCGGGCCAGGAGGCGTGATACACCACCGCGACGGGCGTCTCGGGGTCGTGCCCGTCGGCCAGCAGACGATCCATCGTCTCGCTCACCGCGTGGGTGCCCAGATAGATACACGTCGTCACGTCGCCCATCCCGACGAACTCGGAGATGTGGTCGTCCTCGGGCTCCAAGGTCGTGCCCTGCGGGCGGGTGAACGCGACGTGGTTTGCGACCTCGTTCAGCGTGAGTTGGGTCCGCATCGTCGCGCTCGCGGCGAAGGCCGACGTGACGCCGGGCACGATGTAGGTCGGGACACCCTCGTGTTCGAGCGCGTCCATCTGTTCGAGCGCGGCGCCGTAGATAGCGGGGTCGCCGCTGTGGAGTCGAACGACGGTGTCGCCGGCCTCGTAGGCGTCACGCATGAGCGGGACCAGCTCCTCCAGGTCCTTCCCGATGGAGGAGACGGTCTCCGCACCCTCACAGTACGCCGCCAGCAGTTCGCTGTTGACCAGCGACCCCGCGTGGACGACCAGGTCTGCGGATTCGACCAGGTCCCGGCCGGTGACTGTCAACAGCCCCGGGTCGCCCGGCCCCGCGCCGACGAAGGGGATCCCCTCGCCGTTCCCGGCGGTCTGTTCGTACACTCGGGGGTCTGTCCCCGTCTCGCGGGCGTCGGCCGCGGCGTCGATGGCGTCCTGCGGGTCGGTCATCGATGGGACACCTCGTCGCCACAGGCCTCGCCCTCGGCGAGTTCCGTCCGTGCAGGACCGGTCAGTCCGCCGTCGGTCGACACTCCGTCGTGGGGTCCGGTCGCGTCGAAGGCGGCCGTCGCCGGTGGTTCGCCGGTGTCGCCACGTTCCGCGTAGGCGAGCGTGTAGTAGTCCCGTTCGGCAAGGTCGTCGGGGTCGTCGGTCACGACCGTCTCGCCCTGGTCCATGTAGAGGCGGCGGCCGTAGACGACATCGTAGCCCGCGTCGACGAGTCGCTCGTGGGTCGCGGGTGCGTCGGTCACTTTGAACAGCACCATGCGGTCGGGACCGGTCGGGGCGGTCCCGCGGGGTGCCTCCCGGAGCGCGAGGCTGGACCCGGCCGAAACCTCGACACCCAGTGCCGTCGTGAAGGCCGTGACGGCGCTGACGCCGGGGACGAGTTCGACCGCGACGTCCGGGTGAAAGGTCGAAAGCGTCCGCCGGAGGTGGCCAAAGGTCGAGTAGACGTTCGGGTCCCCCAGCGTGACGAACGCGGCCGTCCCCTCGCGAGCGCGGGGGGCGACCTCGCTGGCCGCGTCCTTCCAGGCTCGCCGGAGTTCGTCCTCGTCGCGGGTCATCGGGAAGTCGAGGTCGCCGACCCGGGACTCGGGCACGTACTCGGTCGCGACCGACCGCGAGAGTCGCCCCGGCGAGTACACCACGTCTGCCCGCTCCAGCACCTCGCGTCCGCGAACGGTGACCAGGTCCGCGTCGCCCGGTCCCAGTCCGACGCCGTACAGCGTCATCGCGTCCCTCCGGCGGCGCCCGTTCCGTACCGGCCGTCCGCAGTCATCGTGCACCACCGCCGACGAGCATGTACACGGGGTTGTCCGAATCGAAACTCGTCGCGCCGGCGAGTTCGTAGCCGTGGCTCACCTGGAACTGGACGACCTCCTCCAACAGGTCCCGCTCGCGGAAGGCTCTCGTCGCCTCGCCGGCGACCTCCAGCCGCGAGACGTTCATCACGACCCGCTCGACACTGGTCGCGACCGCGTGGTCGAGCACGGCCTCGTAGTTGCGACTCCCGCCGACGAAGAGGGCGTCGGCGTCGTCGGGCAGTCCCTCGGGTGCCTCCGCCTGCCGGAGTCGAACGTCCGCGCTCGTCTCGTTTTCCGCCAGATTCCGTCGCGTCGTCTCCAGCCTGTCCGCCTTCCGTTCGAGCGCGGTCACCCGCCCCGCGCGCCGGGCGGCCTCGACCGTCACGGCCCCCGTACAGGAGCCGACCTCCACGAAGTGGTCCGTCGGCCCCAGGTCGAGCTTCCTCGCCAGAACCGCCCTGACCTCCGCCTTCGTCGGGCCGGCCTTCGCGTCGTGTGGCAGCGATACCTGTGTCATCGTTACACACAACTGTCGTGGAACGTAAAACAATTTTGGTTGTATTAGAGCAATCGAAGTTTATCTGGGATTACCGTACTGTGAGAATACACCGATCTCACGCGGCGTAGGGCAAAAATACTTGTCTGCGGAGCACGGAACGCGGGCAATGGCGAGCAACGGGGACGAGGAGTTCGGCGTGCTCCGGAGCAAGCGCAACGCGACCAGATACCAGATACTGGTCGAGATCGCCGAGCGCCAGCCCGCGGTCAACCAGCAGGAGATCGCCGACGCCATCGGCATCACCGCCCAGGCAGTCAGCGACTACCTGCAGGACCTGGTCGAGCAGGACTACGTCGTCAAGCACGGCCGTGGGCGCTACGAGGTGACAAAGGAGGGCGTCGACTGGTTGATCTCCCAGACCGACGAGTTGCGGACGTTCGTCGAGCACGTCGCCGAGGACGTCATCGGACAGGTCGACGTGGAGACGGCGCTGGCGACGACCCGCGTCTCGGAGGGCGAGACGGTGTCGCTGACCATGCGGGACGGCGTGTTGCGCGCGATGGCCAACGACGCCGGCAGCGCGACGGCTGTCGCGGTCACGGACGCCGACCCCGGCGCGGACGTCGGGGTGACGAACTTCGAGGGCGTGGTCGACTACGAACTGGGGACCGTGACGGTGGTGTCGGTCCCGGGCGTCCAGAACGGCGGGAGTTCGGCCCTCGACGCCGAGCGGGTGGCGGAGATGGCCGAGTCACACGACCTGGTCGCGGTCGCCGGCGTCGAGGCACTGGCCGGCGCGACCGCGGCCGGGCTCGACCCCGAGATCCGCTTCGGTAGCGCCGAGGCCGTCCGCGAGGCCGCGACCAAGGGCCTTGACGTGCTCTTGCTGTCGGCGACGGACCTGCTCTCGACCCACACCGACCGGCTCCGGGACGGGAACGTCAGCTACGAGGTCGTCGACGCCAGCGAGACCTGATGTTCCCCTCGGCGGACGTCTCATCGACGTCCTGGGTCTGCCGAACCCGAGCGCCGTCGGCGTCGAGGGCGTTTGCTGTCGTCGCCCCTCGGGCTCGTCTGCGTTCGGGCCGTTCGACACCGGATTCACGGCGATACTGTCAGCACCAGACGCGACCGTGTGACCGAAGCGAAGGTTTTTGCGGGTCTTCGCCTAACTTTCGGGCATGAGACGGGACGACCGGGACGATCCCTTCGACGACTTCTTCGAGGAGATAGAGCGGATGATGAACGACATGATGGCCGGCGCGGACGTCGGGCCCCAGCCCGGGGCGACCGACCCGGCGGGCGCCGACGTCCACCTCGACGTCTACGAGGAAGAGGGACAGCTCCGCGTGGTCGCGGACATCCCGGGCATCGAGAAGGAGGCTATCGACCTGAAGTGCGACGGGGAGGTGTTGACCCTGGACGCCGGCGGCGAGGCTCGCGAGTACCACGAGCGCGTGCGCCTGCCCGCCACCGTCGACGAACACTCGGCGAGCGCGTCGTACAACAACGGCATCCTGGAAGTGACCTTCGACCGCGTCGGCGACTCGGCCGACATCGACCTGTCCTGATGGGCGACCCCCGCTGTCGGCTCTGCGGTGCCGCCCTCGCGACCGGCCTCGTCGCGACCGACAGCCGCCACTGCTGTCTCAACTCGACGCCCATCGTCGGGACCTGCCCCGAGCACGGTCCCCTCGGTCCCCATCACGTCACCAAGGAAGGGTGACGCCCCTCTGACCCGGACGGCTGCGATGCCGACTCTCAGACCCGGATGTTGGGGCCGTCGTCGCCGGCGACGACGCTCGCTACGCCGGCGCCGAACGAGCGCGCGACCGCGCGTGCGCTCGAACCGATCTTCTCCTGGATGCCGCGTTCTGGTTCGAACGCCTCGACCGCGAGTTCGTCGACGCCGACGCGGTCGGCCAGTCTGGCCTCCATCTCCTCGCGCGGGCCGACGGTGTCGACCAGGTCGGCCTCGGCGGCCTCGCGACCGAGGTAGACGCGGGCCTCGGTGTCGCGGATGGCCGTCTCGTCCAGCTCCCGGCTCTCGGCGACGGTTTCGACGAACTGGTCGTAGGAGGCGTCGATGAGTCCCTGGAAGTAGTCGACTTCGTCGTCGTCTAACTCGCGCCAGGGCGCCGGCGTGTCCTTGTACTCGCCGGCGACGAACCGCCGGTAGTCCAGACCTATCTTCTCGGCCAGGTCCGTCCGACCGAGCTGTGTGCCGTTGACGCCGATCGAGCCGACGATGCTGGCCTCGCGGGCGTGGATCTCGTCACAGCCACAGGCGATCCAGTAACCGCCGCTTGCGGCCGTGTCCTCCGCGTAGGCGACCGTCGGCCCGTCGAAGTCGGCCGCCGCCCGCCTGATGTCGTCGCTGGGGACGACCTGCCCGCCGGGGGTGTTCAGTTTTACGACCAGCGCCTGTGCGCTGTCGTCGGCGTCGGCGCGCTCTATCTGTTCGACAATGTCGTCGGCCGAGACGCCGACCGGGCCACCGGGGAGCGGTCCCGCCCCGCCGTCCCTGGTGATGACGTCGCCGACCTCGACCTCCGCGGTGTTGTACCCCGGGAAGACGCTCCCAGCGGCCCGTCCCGCGAGGAAGACCCCGACCAGCGTCGTGACCACTACCAGCAGAACGGCCGGGACGCCCAGTGGGGTGTAGGCCGGGACGGCCCAGAACAACCCCAGTCCGACTGCCGCCGCGAGCACTGTTCCGAGGAGGACGATACCGAGTCTGCCGACCGAACTGGCTTCGACCATACCGCACGTCGGGGCCAGTCGCCTAATAATGACTTGGCAAGCGCCGACCGGGACGTTCGACCGTATCCGAGCGTTCATGAGTGAGGGCGCCCGACCGGCGGGTACATGGACGGCGTCCAGTCGGGCGACCCCGCCGAGGCCTGGCGGGACTTCTTCGCGTTCGCCGAGGCCTACGAGAGCCAGGCCGACGCCATCGAGACGGCCATCGACGTGGCCGGACGCGAGGGGTATCTCGCGATGGAGGGCCCATGCGGAACGGGCAAGACGATGGCCGCGCTGACCGCCGGCGCCGCGCTCGTCAGACACACGACCGCCTACGACCGCGTCGTCGTCGTCACGCCGGTCAAACAGCAACGCGCACAGTTCGTCGAGGACCTGCGGGCGATGAACGCCGGTCTGACCGAGGCGGACGACGCCGGTGGGGCCGACGCGGACGACGCCGCGGCCGGGCTGGAGAACGGCGACACCGCCGACCCGCTCCGTGGCGTCGCACTCACCGGCAAGCGCGACCTCTGTCCCTACGGCCGGGAGGGCGTGTTCCCCGAGGACGTCTCGACCCACGACCGCTGTGAGGACCTGCGCGAGACCACCGCCGACCTCGTCGAGGCCGACGGCCGGTCGGACGACATGCCCGTCGCCGAGTCGGCGCTGCCGGCCGACCCCGAGGACGTGTGGTGGGACCCACAGCAGGCGGGCGAGCTCGTCCGGGAGGCGCGACTGGACGCGGAGACCTACCGGACGCTCGACGGCGCGCTCGAAACCGCCGGGGCCGAATCACCCTACCCCCGCAGTCAGCCCAGCGCACCGGAGGGGATGACCGACGGCGACGGCGAGGACCTGTACTGTCCGTTCGAGGCCGACTGGTACGCCCGCAACAAGGGGTCGCCGGTCGACTTCTCGGCGGGCGAGCACTGGGTCGTCACCCCCGAGGAGTACCTCCCGGCCGCGACCGAACGCGGGACCTGTCCCCACCGCGTGATGAGCGTCCTCCTGGGCGAGGCCGACGTAGTGGTCGGGAACTACAACCACCTGTTCGACCCAGGGACGCGCCCGCTGGTCGCGGAGGTCCTGGATTCGAGTACGTTCCTCGTCGTCGACGAAGCCCACAGGGTAGAAAAGCGAGTGCGGGACCTGCTCTCTGACCGGGTGGGCCGGGACACGCTCGTCCGCGCGCGCAACGACTGTGCGACGCTGGTCTCTCGGGCCCGCGAGAGCGACGACCGCCGGGCCGCCGTCGACGACCGACTGGCCACTCACGACGTCCCGCTGACGGCCGTCGACCGGGCCCGCGAGTTCTACGACGACCTGCTCGCGTGGGTCGACGACCGGGTCGGGACCTACCTGGACGACGTCGAACGCGGCTGGCGGGCGGGCGACCCCGCCGACGTTCTGCCCGACCGCGACCAGGAGGTGCCGCTCCGGGACCCCGAGACCGACGAACCCGACGACCTGACACAGTGGGCCGAGCGGGCGGGCTACGACGGCGACCTCTGGCGGTCGCTGGCGACGGTCGGGGTCGCCGTCGAGGACGCCATCGACGGCCTCGGACTGACGCGGTCACCGGTGTGTGGCGCCGTCGGCGCCGTCATGACCCGGTGGTGGGAGCGCGACCACGCACGCTACCTGCGCGAAATCGAACTCGAACACGCGCCGAAGCAAGCCGAGGCCGCCAACGCCGACTACGAACGGGTCTACACCGCCGGCCTCGTCCTGTTCGACTGCATGCCCGGCGAGGCGCTGGCCGAGACGTTCGACGCCCTGGGCGGGGGCGTCCTGATGAGTGCGACCCTCTCTCCCCTGGACGTCTTCTCGGAAGTCTCCGGGCTGGCGACCCTGCGTGGCGAGAAACCGTCGGCGGGCGACGGGGACGACACCGGGTCGGCGGCCGCGAGCGGTGCTGGCGGTGCCGATCCGTCGTCGACCGGGGGACCGACGTCGGCTCCGGGCCCGAAACCGACCGACTCCGACCGGAGTCGGCCAGTGGTAACGAAGAGCTACCCGCTCAGGTTCCACGAGGACAACAGGGCGAGTTGGCTGGTCGACGCGACACCATTTACCGCGCACAACCGGGGTGACCCGGGCGAGATGGAGCCACTGGGCGAGAGCTGGAACGACACACGCGACGAGTACGCACACGTGTTGCGGACGGTGGCGCGCTCGCCGGGCAACGTCCTGGTGGCGATGCCCAACTACCGGGAGGCCGCGTGGGCGGGCGCCTACCTCGACGCGGCGGTCGAAAAGCGGGTGCTGGTCGACGAGAGTTCGAGCAACGAGGCGACCGAACGCCTGAAACAGGAGTTCTTCGACGGTGAGGGGGCCGTCCTCGTGACGAGCACACGGGGGACGCTCACCGAGGGCGTCGACTACGACGGGCGGAAACTCGCGGCCGCCCTGGTCGTGGGCGTCCCGCTTGTCAACGTCGGGTCGCCGCGGGTGCGGGCGGTCAAGCGGGCCTACGCGGACGCGTTCGGCGAGGACGTCGCCTTCGAGTACGCGCTGACGGTGCCGGCGGTCCGGCGCGCGCGCCAGGCGGTCGGGCGCGTTATCAGGGGAACCGAGGAGTGTGGGGTGCGCGCGCTGGCCGACCGGCGCTACACCGCCGGGGTACGCCACTCGGTCCACGAGTACCTCTCGCCCGCCGAACGGGCCGAGTTCGTCCGGCTGACCGCCGACTTCCTCGGTTCACAGCTCGAATCGTTCTGGGACGACCGCCAACCGGGGTGAGAACAGTCGCTGACCGGCGCGTACATGCACCAGTGTCATATAGTTATGTGCCGTTTACTGTCGATAAAGAGCGTCTTTCGCGACGGAACGGCGGTCGGCGGCCGGAAAGTCTATCAGGGATGATCCGAGTTATTAGAAAGATGCCGGAGTGCCAGAACTGCGGGTCGTTCGTTACCGAGGCGTACATGCGTGTGTTCACGCCGGACGGATACAACGGCCCTCGCGTCTGCCCGTTCTGTGAGGACAAACTCCGCGACGGCGCCGAGGTGCGCGAGGCCCGGTCGTCGCGGTCATAGGCGTAACCCTGCTCGCACCGGTCGTCCGGGGGGACGGCCGGCTTCTGCGGTCAGTTTCCAACCCCAGCAGCGGTGACCGACGGGTACATCAGTTCGGACCCGCCACCACCAGGCATGAGCGAGATCGACGTCGAGGCCGTCGAGACGATCGACGAGTCGGCAGTCCCGTGGGGCGTCGACGCCCCGGAGTACGTCCTCTACGGCGGCAAGGGCGGCGTCGGCAAGACGACGATGGCCGCCGCCCGGCCGAACCGGCACGGATCCGCGACGACATTCCCCTGTACGGCGCCGAGATCGACCCCGAGGACGCGCTCGAGGAAGGACCGTTCGCCGACGACGGCGGCGTCGACCCGGCCGGCGGCGCGCTGGGCGGTCTGGGCGAGTTGCTGGGCGAGGAGATGGTCGACCCCATGGGCGGGTCGATGCCCGGCGCCGACGAGGCCGCCGCCGTCCGCCTGCTCATCCGGTACATGGACGACCCGCGCTTCGACCGGGTGGTCGTCGACACCGCCCCGACGGGCCACACGCTCCGACTGCTGGAACTGCCCGACGTGATGGACTCGATGGTCGGGACGTTCATCTCGATGCGCGAGCGCATAAGCGGGCTGAAAGACTCCGTCACCGGGATGTTCGGTGACAACGACGCCGACCACGAGGCGGGGATGGACGACCTGCGGGAACTCAGCGACCGCGTCGAACGCCTGCGAACGGTGCTCCGGGACCCCGCCCGGACGGACTTCAGGGTCGTGCTGGTCCCCGAGGAGCTGTCGGTGATGGAGTCCGAACGACTGCTCGCCCGGCTCGACGAGTTCGACATCCCGGTCGGGACGGTCGTCGTCAACAGGGTGATGCAGGACCTGACCGAGGTGGCCGACGTCGAGGCCGACTGGTTCGTCGCGCCCGACCTGGACGACTGCGAGTTCTGCCAGCGCCGCTGGGAAGTGCAACGCGAGGCGCTGGCTCGCTCCCAGGACGTGTTCCGGGGCCACGAGGTCCGGCGGGTGCCACTCTTCGCCGACGAGGTCCGCGGCGAGCGACTGCTCCGGATCGTCGCGGCCTGTCTTGCCGAGTGACGAACGCAGGCGTCCGGGCGTCTCTTCGCCGTCGACGAGTTCCATCCGGGGGACGACTACCCGCCGACGACGTCCTCGCTCCGGTCGTATTCCATGACCGACGCGACCGCATCCGCAAGGTCGGTGCCGAACTCCCGTTCGAGCAGGTACAGCGCCAGGTCGATACCGGCCGTGACGCCGCCACAGGTCAGGACGTCGCCGTCGTCGACGACGCGGGCCTCGACGACATCCGCACCCGTCTCGCGCAGGTCGGCCATCGCTCCGTGGTGGGTCACCGCCGGCCGGCCCGCGAGCAGGCCCGCCTCGGCCAGCACCATCCCGCCGGTACAGACGCCCAGGAGCGTCGTTCCAGCCGCGTGGAGCCGCCGGAGCGCGTCGAGGGTGACCCCGTCGGCGACGAGCGCCCGGGTGCCGGTTCCCGACCCGTCGTTCCAGCCGCCGCCGGGGACGAGCAGGTAGTCGAGCCGGTCGGCCGCCGAAAGCCGGCCATCCGGTTCGACCGTCAGGCCGAGTGCGGCCGACACCCGGTCGGTATCCTCGGTCGCGAGCAACTCGACCGTGAGGTCGGCGCCGCGGTCGCGGGCGTTGCCGAACACCTCGTAGGGCCCCACGGCGTCGAGTTCTTCGAACCCTTCGAACGCCAGGATTCCGAGTCGTTTCGCGTCGGTCATCGTGTCGCCTTGGGGGAGTCGGGACAAAAGGCGTCGCTTCGACGGAACTGTTGCACGTTCAGAGACGGCTCCGGAGCGCGTCGTTCATCCGGTCGACCGGGGCGTCCCGACCGGTCCAGGTCTCGAAGGCCTCGACGCCCTGGTAGAGGAGCATCCAGGCGCCGTCGACGGTCGTCGCGCCCGCCCGGTCGGCGTCCCGGAGCAGACGTGTCTCCAGTGGCCGGTACACCGCGTCGAGGACGCCCAGGTCGGCGTGCAACGCGTCGGCCGGGACGGGCGTCTCCTCGGATTCCATGCCGACGCTGGTGGCGTTGACCAGCACGTCCGCGTCCGCGAGCACCGACGACAGGTCGCCGAGGCCGTGGCCGGTCGCCTCCACGTCGGTCCCGTCCCGAACGTCGGCGGCCAGGTCGTGGGCGCGCGATTCGGTCCGGTTGGCGATGTGCACGGGCATGTCCTCGTCGGCGAGGGCGAACGCGACTGCCCGGCCCGCGCCGCCGGCGCCGACGACGACCGCAGTGCCCGACAGATCGACCCTGCCCGCACGGAGCGCGCGGACGGCGCCGGCGGCGTCGGTGTTGTAGCCCGTCGGCGTCTCGCCGTCGAAATCGACCGTGTTGACAGCGCCGATGCGGGCGGCCAGCGGGTCGGGGTCGACCGCGTCGAGCACAGCCTCTTTGAACGGGATGGTGACGTTGAGACCGGCCACGCCCAGCGTCGCCGCGCTCTCGATGGCCGCGGCGCCTTCCTCGGCCGACGGTTCGAAGGTGACGTACCGGGCGTCGATGTCCAGGGCCTCGTAGGCGGCCTCGTGCATCGGCGGCGACAGCGACGCACAGGCCTCGGTCGTCGCGCCGCCCGCGCCGGCGTTCCAGGCGTACAGCGCGTCGACGGCGTACTCCGGCGCGACCGCAAGCACCG
>PXQN01000009.1 GCA_003021305.1 Halobacteriales archaeon QH_10_67_22
GAACCGCCGGTAGAGTTTCTCGAACTCGATCTCGAACCGGTGTTCGTCCGCCAGCAGTTGCTCGCGGGCGAACTCGTCGTAGGAGTCGTTGATCTGTTCCTCGAGTTCGAAGGAGGCGTCGATCACTTCGTCCGTCGACATATCGGTATCAAGACTTATCATAACACTGTCAGTATCGCCGTAGATAACCTCGTACCCAAACTCGTTGACCGTCTCCTGGGTGTAACTGATGACCTCTCGACCGGTGGCCGTGACGGCCGCCGCGCTGTCTTTGTCGTACAGGCGGAACCGATCCCAGCCCGAAACGCCGTAGAGCGACTGACCGACGAATTGGAATTTGCCGTTTCGGCCCGCCAATAGCGTGTGATTGTTGGCGACGGTGACACAGTAGACGCCCTCGTCGGCGGTGGTCCGTGACCCGCTCCGGTGCATTCGAAGCGTGTTTTTCGAACCTTCGGAGACGTAGATACGCCACGTGCCACTGTCCTCGCGGTAGTTGGCGGTCAAACCGAGGTGTGCACACAGTCGAAGGACATCGTCTCGCAACTGGTCGCTCGCAGTGCTGTATCGCCAGGAGTTTTGCTGGCGGTCGCCGTCACCGTCTATCAGTATCTCCAGGAACCGGCGTTTCTGTTCCGTGGCGGCCTCGAACACGAGGTCGGGAATCCGCTTGTGGAAACTGTCCTCACCACAGGTCCGTTCGAGAAACCGGCCGAGGAGGTCGCCGATGGCCGCGTGGTCGCTCTGTGAGTCGCGCTGGTCACCACCGTCGGCCATCGCGGGTGCGTCTCGGGCTATCTGTACAGTCGTCGCTGAACCCCGCAGTTTCTCGCCGAACTGTTTCTCCTCGGACGTGTAGACGTTGCCCTCGGTGATGTACCAGGCCAGCAGTTCGAGAAAGTCGTCACCGTCGTACGTTCTGGGGATCCACTCCCGGTTGGCTCCGGCGTGAACGAAACACCGGTCGGCGACTTCGTCGATGTACTCGCGGTGTCGTTCGAACTCGTCGGCGTCGAACACGTATCCTTCCGTCCCGATGTCGTTTTTCAGGACTTTGTCCGGGTAGTATCCTACTTCGGCGGCGAACGTGTGGCCGTGAACGTCGGGACGGACCCACAGCTCGTAGTCGTCCAGCAGTTCTGTCAGGTCGACTGACTCGATGTGCTCGCCGTCCGGTCCGTCCCAGTCGTGTGGAAGACGATAGTTCGTCGCTCTGTCCAGGTCCCCGGCCTCCACGAACCGGTAGTCGTCTTCGTCCCACGAGATCCCGTTTCGCTCGTCTTTCCTGACCAGCATCCTGTGGTTGGGCGTCACCCGGAAGTCGATCTTGTCCGTCTCCATTTCGACGAGTTCGCCCTCGTACTCGGGGTACGACTGCGTCTCCACCACCGGTTTGACTTCCATCTCCATCGTCTCCGGATCGAGCGAGTACACGTCATCGCCGACACTGAGGTCGCGGATCCCCCGGACCCCGTCGGGCGTGAGCACCTCCGTGTCGGGCGTGAAACAGTTCATAATTACCTTGACACTTGCTTGCTGTCGGTCGTACACTTCGTACGCTTCAGTGCCTGGATCGTGGGAATCACGGAGTTTCTTCTTTTCGTCGCGTTCTGTCAGGAGTTCGTCTATCATCTCCCGCATCATCCCGGCGGGTTCGGTGCGGAAGTGCTGGCCCGTGGGGGTGCGGTAGGTGTCTCCGTCGTAGGTTTCGGGGTCGACTTTCGTCTCGGGCGAGGCGTTTGTCGTCCACATGCACATGGGGTAGAGGGACTGTCCGACCCACTGGAAGTGGCCGTTTCGTCCGGCGAGAACGACGTGGTTGTCCTCTGCCGTGACGCAGTACACGTCGCCGTCGTGGGGCTCGACGGTTGCATGCGTCTCCTGTTTGAACGAACCACGTTTGCCGATCGAGACGTACCAGGTTCCGTCGTTCTCTCGGGAGACGGTCGGCTTCTCGCCACAGCGAACGGCGACGTCGACCACTGCGTCCTTGAGGTCGTCGCTCGTCGTCCACAACTTTCCGAGACCCGACTCCGTCCACGTCCCGTCACCGCGGACCATCGTCTCCAGCAGTGTTTCGAGAAGTTCGCCGTCGAGTCCGAACACCCACTCCGGGAGTCGTTTCGTTGAGGACCCGTTACCACAGTTTTCACGGAGCCACGTCTGGAGATACTGGTTCGAGATGTTGATGCCACGCTGATCTGTACTGTAGTTTATCCCCATCCGGTCGAGCAGCGAGCAGATGGTGTCCCGGTCAGTTTGGCCCTGCTGGTGGATCGTCGTCCGCTTGGTCGCGTCGTCGATGCTCCCCCCGGTAATGTACCATCCCAGGAACGCCAGCCAGTCCTCCATTTCGAATGATATCGGCGTTTCGCGGTGCCGTCGATCGTATTTGAGATACGTGCGGTCGGCGTACTCTTCGACGGTTTGGCGATGGCTTCGGTACACCGAGACTGGGAGTAGATACTTTCCGACTTTCTGTTCGAGTCCGACTGCTCCCGAGGGTCCGTGGGCCAAGTCGAGCGATTCGACGACGGCTTCGGGCATCCGGTTTCTGAACCACCGCACGTCCTCGTCGGAGTACACTACGACGTACCCTTCGTCTACCTCGTCTACTAGATCGAACCGTTCAGGCACTGTTCCGTCCATCGGTTCGTGCCGGGGGAACGCGTACCGTCTCGTCTCCGTCAGGTCCCGATACTCGGTGAACTCGAAGTCTCCGGGTGACTGCTCGTCCCAGCCACGTTCCGTCGAAACCAGGAATCGATGGTTCTCCGTAACCTTGAAATCGTGCGTGTCGCCGCTGATGTGGTGGAGCTGGCCGTACCTGTTCTTATATGCGTGTGTCTCTGCTACCGGCTTGATCTCACACTCGAACGTCTCGGGATTCAGCGTATAGATCGGGTCCCCGGCCTCGACCTCCCGGATATTTTTCGCTCCGTCCGGCGTGAGCACGTCCGTGTCGCCGCTGAAACACTTCAAGTCCAGAACGCTGACGGTTTCGCGGACGCCGGTGATGGGTTCGAAGACGGCACCGCCCTCGAACTCCTCGCCGGACTCGACCGTTCCCTTCGAGGGGAGCGCGAACTCGCCGTGGGCCTTGTGGAGGACGTACATGTCGACGGCGTCGCCGGCGGTGGGGGCGTCTTCGAGTTTACAGCCGACGAAGGAAGCGACTTCCTCGAAGAAGGCGACGATGTCCTGTTTGCGGTCGAGTTCCACGCACAGTTCGACGTCCCGGAGGTTGTACTCCAGGAGGCGTTCGGGGTCCTGTTCCCAGAGGTCGCCGATGTCGCCGGGGTAGCGTTCCTTCCCGACGCCGAGTTCGGCCTCGCCGACGGCGTCCAGCCGGTAGGATTCGAGTTCGGTGAACTTCGTGGCCTTGTAGGCCCGCAGCAGGTCGAACACGACCCGTCCCTTGATGTCCGGGCCGTTCCAGTCGCTGCGCCAGACCTCGTCGACCCGCGAGAGGCGGTCGATGTCCAGGTCGTAGTCGTGGGTCGGACTCTGCAACGCTTCCAGACGGTCGAGCAGGTACGGGGCGTCGAAGTCGGCGAAGTTCCACCCGCTGAGGTAGTCCGGATCGGTCGCCCGCAGATAGTTCACGAACGCCTCCAGCATTTCCTCCTCCTCGTCGAAGACACGCACGTCGGCCTCGAAGTCGTCCTCGATGGGTTCGTAGCCCGCCAGCGCCTCCGGCCCGTCGACGCCCGCCGGCGACTGGTAGAGCCAGTTGACGTACTGGTCGTCGTAGGAGTCATACGAGGTGAGACAGACGATGGGTTCCTCGCCGTCCTCGGGGAACCCCCGCCGGTCGTCGACCTCGATGTCGAAGACGTTCAGTCGGGCACGGACGCTCCTGTCGACGGCCTGGACCTCCTGGTGTGGGACCCGGATCCGGCCGCCGTCGGTGCGTCGCTCGGGCACGCGGATCCCGCTGGTGACGTCCTTGTCGATCAGAAACCGGTTGGGAAAGAGGATGTCCGCCTCGTAGTGGTCGAACTCGTCGCGGACCTGGCCCACGTCCCGTGGCGTCCGGCCGATGATCTTCGCGAGGCGGTCGCCCCGGATAGACTTGAAGGGGTCGCCCTCGTCGTCGGTCTCGCGGTAGTCGACCAGCCCGTCGTGCTGTGCGATGCGCTCGTCGTCGACCTCGTCGATGGGTGCGTAGAAGTAGGGCTCGAAGTCGTAGACCTCGACGTGTTCGAGTTCAGGGTCGCCGTCCGGGACCGCTCTGCGCCCGAAGACGTGGACGACCGGGAACTCGTCGTCGCCCCGCCCCTCGACGGTGTAGTCGACCTGCGTGACCGACAGGTCGACCGTCCCCTCGGCGTCGGGAAAGCGCAGCGAGTCGGCGTCGACCACCGTCGTCGCCGTCTCGTCCTCGTCGGCCACCGCTGCCGCCTCCTCGGCAGGCCGGTCCTCGCCGGCACCGAACGTCCCCAGATCCGCTTGCTCGCTCATTGGAGCGGCTTGGGTACGCCCGCCTAAAATAGTCGTGGTCCGCCGGAGCCGTCCGCGGAACGACACTGTGTCGCCCGCGAGCGACTAACCAGCCACTCAGGAGATGTGGATAGCGGGCCTGGTGGGTTCGGCGTTGGCGGCGAGGCCGTCGTCGGGGTCGGCCTGGCGGACGACCACGTCGGCGTCGAACTCGTCCTCGAACAGCCAGGCCGCCCCGTCGAGCACCCCGAGTTCGCGCTCGGCGTCGAGCGCGGGTTCGAGACCGCTGCCCCGTTCGACCAGGTCCGCGAGATACTCGCCGGCGCGCTCGCGGTGTTCGCCGACGAGGTCGTCGTCGAGGGCCTTGCTGACGACCGCCTCGCCCGGGTCGGATTCCCGGACGAGTTCGTAGGCACGGTGTTTCCAGGCTTCGGCGACGACGACCTCGATCCGCTCGGGGTCGGTGATGTCGACGACGTCTGTGATGTCCCGGACGTCGTCCAGCGTCCGGTCGACAAGCTGGCGTTCGAGTTCGTACTCCGTGACTTCCTCGTGCGGTTCGGGCCAGTCGGCCTCGACGACCAGTCCCTCGGTATCCAGCAGGTTCCACAGTTCCTCGCCCAGATACGGCGCCAGTGGCGCCACGAACCGGGCGAGCGCTTCGAGCCCGCGAACGTAGGCCGCTTCGTCGACCGGGCCAGCCTCGCGGTACCGGCGCAGCAGGCGGGCGAACCGCTGGATCTCGCTGACGACGCGGTGGAACCGGAACCGGTCGTACTCGTCGGCGACGGCCGCGATGGTCCGGTCTCTCTCCCTGTCGAGATAGCGGTCGCGGGTCCGGCGCTCGTCGGTCGTCGCCAGGTCGTCCCGTTCGATAATCATCGCGTACAATCGCTGCTGGAAGTCGTACACATCGCCGACGTCCTTGACGGTCCACTCGAAGTCCTGTGCGGGGTGGGCCGCCGACAGCAAGAACAGGCGCGTCGTCTCCGCGCCGTACTCGTGTGGGGCGATGGCGTTGCCCTTCGAGGCAGACATCTTCTCGCCCTCGTACAGCACCGCCCCCTGGTTGACCAGCCTGTCGACGGGTTCGCGCGTCTCCAGCAGTCCCAGGTCCGCCAGCGCCCGCGTGAAAAAGCGGATGTACAGCAGGTGGAGGATGGCGTGTTCCTCGCCGCCGACGTAGGCGTCGACGGGCAACCAGGCGTCGGCCAGGTCACTGTCGAACGGTGCCGTCTCCAGGTCCGGCGAGAGAAAGCGCAGGAAGTACCACGACGAATCGACGAACGTGTCCATCGTGTCGGTCTCCCGTTTCGCCGCCCGACCGCAGTCGGGACACTCCGTCTCGACGAACTCGTCGCTCTCTGCCAGCGGGTTGCCGGCGGTCCTGATGTACGGCGGGAGTTCGACCGGGAGGTCCTCGTCGGGGACGGGGACGTGCCCGCAGTCTTCGCAGTGGACGATAGGGATCGGCGTCCCCCAGTAGCGCTGGCGCGAGATGAGCCAGTCGCGCAGGCGGTATTCGGTGGCCGCCTCGACTGCGTCCTCGTCGAGCAGTCGCTCGCGGGCCGCCGCACTCGCGAGGCCGTCGTACTCCCCGCTGTCGGTGAGCATGCCGTCGCCGGTGAACGGTTCGACGCTGGCGTCGCCGTCGACGGGTTCGACGACCCGCTCTACCGGCAGGTCGTGAGCGGTCGCGAACGCGTGGTCGCGCTCGTTGTGGCCGGGCACGCCCATTACCGCGCCAGTGCCGACATCGTCCAGGACGTAGTCTGCCACGTACACCGGCAGGTCCTCGCCGGTGAACGGGTGGGTGGCCCGCAGGTCCGTCTCGACGCCGCTGGGGTCGGCTCGCGTCGACTGCGAAGCCCGGGCGCGATCGACGAACTCGGCGACCTCACTGTCGTCCGCCGCGAGGTCGTCGACGAGGTCGTGGTCCGGCGAGAGCGCCAGGAACGTCGCGCCGAAGACCGTGTCCACGCGGGTGGTGAACACTTCCACCTCGCGGTCGACGCCGGCCCCGAACACGGGGAAGGAGACGCGCGCGCTCTGCTGGCGGCCGATCCAGTTTCGCTGGATGTCCCGGACGCTGTCGGGCCACCCGTCGAGTTCGTCTAGCCCCGCGTGGAGTTCCTCGGCGTAGTCGGTGATGGTGAAAAACCACTGGTCGAGTTCGCGCCCCTCGACCGGCGTCTCACACCGCCAGCAGACGCCGGCGGCGTGGGCGTGGTCGGTCCCCCCGTCGCGGGGGTCGCCGTCCCTGCCGCGGGAGTCGCCGTCCCCGTCGCGGAACTCACTCTCCCCGTCGCCGTCGTCGCTGCCACCGGGTGTTTCGACCTGGGCGTCCGCGAGGACCGTCTCGCAGTCCGGACACCAGTTGACGCGGGCGGCGGTGTACTCGACCAGCCCCTCCTCGTAGAGCCGGGTGAACAGCCACTGGTTCCACCGGTAGTAGGCCGGCTCACACGTAGTGATCTCCCGGGACCAGTCGTAGCCAAAGCCCATCCGCTCCATCTCCTCGCGCATCTGCTCGATACACGAGCGGGTCCAGGACTCGGGGTCGGTGTTCCGCTCGTAGGCTGCGTTCTCGGCCGGCAGACCGAACGCGTCCCACCCCATCGGCTGGAGGACGTCGTCACCCTGGAGCCACCGGTAGCGGGCGTAGGCGTCCGTGATGGCGTAGTTGCGGACGTGACCCATGTGCAGCGTCCCGGACGTGTAGGGGAACATCCCCAGGACGTAGGTCGGGTCGGCGGCGTCGTCAGGACACTCGTAGACGCCCTCGGCACCCCAGACGTACTGCCAGTATTCCTGCACCCGTGCGTGGTTGTATCGCTGAGACATCGGTCGTTGCCCACCCTCCGTCGGCGCCGATTGTAAAGGTTCGAGGTCGAACGGCGGGCTGGCGGTTGCGACAACAAATGTCTTGTGTAGGGATTTTTTTACACGTGGACCAAATAGGACCCGACACTGAATGTCTCGGAACCAGCCAGGACACGCAGGTGAAGGGGACCTCGACTACTGTTACGACGTCGTCGAGGACGTCTCGCGGACGTTCGCCCTGACGATCGCCGAGTTGGAGGAACCCATGGCCCACGACATCTGTGTCGGGTATCTGCTCTGTCGCATCGCGGACACCATCGAGGACGCCGGACACATCCCCGCGGCAGAGCAACGGGAGCTCCTGGACCGATACAACCAGGTGCTCGATCCCGACGACGCCACGACGGTCGAGGAGTTCCGCGACGAGGTCGACGAGTGGATCCCAGAGGACCCCGACGCCGACTGGGAGGTCGTCGCCGAATCCCCGAGGATCTACGACACGTTCGCACAGCTGGAACCCGCGTCCAGGCGGGCCATCCGGCCGCCGGTGCGGGAACTCGTCGACGGCATGAGCATGTTCGTCGAGCGCTACAGCGAACAGGGCGGGCTCCGCCTCCAGACGTTCGACGAACTCGAGGAGTACTGCTGGTACGCCGCCGGCACCGTCGGGACGCTCGTCACCGGGCTCGTCTCGCGCAACGTCGATGACTCGGTGCGTGACACCCTCCAGAACAACGCCCGGTCGTTCGCGATGTTGCTCCAGCTGGTCAACGTCAGCAAGGACGTCGCCACCGACTACGTCGAGGAGAACAACGTCTACATCCCACAGGAACTGCTGGCGGCCGAGGAACTCGACACCGAGGACATCCCCGACGAGGAGAAAAGCGAGGCGTTCGTCCCGGTGATCCACCGGGTCGTCGACCGCGCCGAAGGCTATCTCGACGGCGCACAGACCTGGCTCGAGGAGATGCCCGAGATCCGGGGCAACACGCTCTCGGCGTGGGCGATCCCCTTCCTGCTGGCCGTCGGGACCATCCGCGAACTCGAAGAACGCCCCGAAGACGTGATCGAGGAGGGCAACGTGAAAGTCTCGCGCTCGGAGGTCCACCAGCTGTTCACGCTGTTCGCCGGCGAGGACGACCCGTCGCTTGAGGAGTTGCGCCGGAAGATGCGCCAGCAACCGCTCGACGAGTACTGAGTTTCTTCCTTCTCTGGTTCCGTCGGCAGGTTATCACAACCGCTTAGTCGAGGTGCTCCCAACCCCCGTCGAGATGGTAGTCGCGGACTCCCGGGGGACCGACGCCGACGTGGACATCGTCGTCGCCGGTGGCGGACCGGCCGGGTTGCAGTTCGCCAGGGAGGTGACCCGCCGGTCGGCGTACTCGGTGGTCGTCCTCGAAGCCAACGACCGCCTCAGGGACAACGACAAGTCGACCGGCGGCACCTTCGACCAGGTGGTCGAGGGGTTCGACGTCCCCGACGAGGTGGTGATGGACGCGAACCGGGACGTCGTCTTCGAGGGGCCGTCGGCCAGCGCCACCCTCCCGATCGGCGTCGAGTTCCGCGAGAACGGGCGTTCCGAGCAGTTACGGGCCGACGTCGTCGTCGACGCGACGGGACCGGCGGCGGTGCTTGCCGACCAGCTGGGTATGTTCGACCCCGCCGGCGCACAGCGCGGGATCGGCAAGGAGTACGAGTGTACGGGCCGGTTCGACCTGGACTCGATGCTGTTCAAGTTCGACCACGAGGCGGCACCGGGGGGGTACGCCTGGACGTTCCCGGCCGGCGACGGCGCCTTCAAGATCGGCGTTTGCTGGATCGACGACTTCTACGAGCGCCACGCCCCGGCCGAGGACGGCGCTATCGACGACTACATCGGGCGGTGGATCGACGCCGACGACCGGTGGTCGGTCGACGAGCGCCGCGCGGTCCACGCCGGGATGGCCGTCTCGAACAACTCGCTGAACCGGCGGGCGACCGACGGGCTGGTGGCCGTCGGCGACGCCGTCTCCAGCATCAACCCCCTGTTCGGCGAGGGCATCCGGCCGGGGATGGAGTCGGCCGCGATGGCCGCCGACGCCGTGCTCACGGCGCTGGACAACGACGACCCCTCGCACGAGCGCCTGGGGGCCTACGAACGGCGCTGGAACGAACGGAAGGGCCGCCAGTGGCAACTCCAGCGGGTCGTCGCCGAACTCCTGTACGACTTCGACGCCGACCAGCAGGACCGCTTCGTCCGCGCGAGCGATCGACTCGGGGCGGCCGGCGCCGACCGCCTCCAGCGCTACGACCTCGCCGTCCGGGACTACCTCTCGCTGTACCCCTTCTCGGTGGGGGACTTGCGGAAGGTCCCGGCTCTCGCGCGCCACTTCCGCTGAGTGGCCCAGGACAGTGCCTTAAGTACACTCCTCGCTGGTGAACTCGATGACTGATACGGTCGTGCGTAATTCTTTTTATTCGCATGAAACAGAAGACTGTCTCCGTGGTCCGAAACGCCGATCCTCACCGACACTGCTGAAATTGGGTACGCACGACCGTATGAGTAGCCCCAGTTGTGGCTGTCGAAGAACTCGATGTGGGGGTTCATCAGCGGGACCAGCCACTCGCGCTGTTCGGCCCCGAGCATCGACCGCCCCGGCGGTTCGTACTGCGGGCCGACGTTCTCCGGCGTCGGGATGGCTTCGCGCGGCGGGTCGCGGTAGAGCCGTTCGTCGGTCATCGCCAGCGTCACGAGGTCGCCGAACTCGAAGACCCGCCACAGCCGAAAGCGGTCTTGGATCGCGTCTCCGGCGGGGTCGTACTCCATGCGGGCGGGCATGAACTCCCACCAGGCGTGCATCCCGTCGGTGTCGGGCCGCCGCTGGCGACGGATTGGGGAAAGGTCGCGTCCGGGTCGGCCTCCGGGTCGAACGCGAACGCCGCCGGGTCCCCGTCTTCCTCGACGTCCACCTCGAAGGTCAGGCCGTCGAGGTCATCGGGAACAGTCATGGCACCCGGTTAGATAGCGACCAGTATGATTCTTTCCTGTGTCTACAGCCTGCCGAATACGGGCCGTTCGAATAGAGCTTTCGACGGCTCTCGGACAGACCTGGGGGCCTCTACCCACCGTGTCATGCGATACCGCGTGTTTCACGTCGCTTAAACGTACCCGTCGCGTACGATACTGTATGAGCGACAACTCGGGGCGACGGAATCTCCGTATGCCCTCCGGTAGGGAGCTGTTCGCGGTCGTGACAGAGCACAACGGTGGCAACCACGTCCGCGTCCAGTGTGAGGACGGACAGAACCGCATGGGTCGCATCCCCGGCCGCATGAAATACCGCACCTGGATCGAGGAGGGCGACGTCGTCCTCGTCGAACCCTGGGAGTGGGAGGACGAGAAAGCCAACATCGAGTGGCGCTACGACAACCAGGACGCCAACCAGCTGCGCGAAGAAGGCCACATCGAGTAAACTACCCCGCCCTACTCGCTCCCTCGGGCCTTGCGGCCCTCGGTCACTCCTTGAGGGCGGGGCTTTGCCGAAACGACATTGTGCCCCGCGACCCCATGCATGGACGCGGCCCGGCTTTCTCTTTGCGTTCCACGGTGGAGGCGGCGGGTCGGAGCAGTGCTGCGACCCGCGCTTACCGGACCCGTGCCGTGGATTGTCCCGCCGGTTTCATTCCCGGTGTTCTCGCGCTCCATCCCCAACTGGGGAACGGGAATCGAACCCGTTCGCGGTCGTCGTTCCCGAGTGCGGGGCGCGACGGCCGCGCCGTCGCGCCACAGGAGCCAGTTTACTCGTGGCTCCTACCGACCCCGACTTGTGCGAGGACGGCAGTATCTCGTATCCTGTGATGAGCCGGCCTAAGTCTTGCGGTGTCCCCTGCTTCGCAACGCGCTTCCTCTCC
>PXQN01000010.1:0-13380 GCA_003021305.1 Halobacteriales archaeon QH_10_67_22
CGTGATCGTCGTCCGTTCCACCGCGTCCCCCTCGTCGGATTCGGCGCCAGCGTCACCTGCCGGCGACTCCGGACCCGCCTCGGCCGCCGGCGACTCTGAATCAGCCTCGCTTTCCACCGACTCGGGATTGGCCTCGCTCTCGCTCATTCCCGAACCTCCGTCGTGGTGTCGCTGGCGATCCACCCCTCGCTGTTGCCCGCCTCGACGAACACCGACCGCCCGGGACTGCTCCGGTGGGCGGCGACCGGCGGCAGCGCCGGGTCCCTGCTCGCCGGTCCAACCAGTCGTCCACCGTCGGTGTCGTCGGTTCCCTGTGACCGAGTGTCGGGGGTCATGTCTCCGTTTAGGCAGACCTAAAAGAAAAAGGACACGGTTCGGGGCGTGCGGTCAGGCACGCCGGACGAGGTGGGCCCGCACCACGCGCCGGCAGTCCCGGCAGGTCCGGGCCAGGGACGCGGTCGTCACGAGCGCGGGGTAGTCGACCGGGAACCCCTCGTAGAGATACGAGACCAGGTCGCGGTGCGTGACGCCGCCGAGGTCGCCGCGACTCGTCGCCCGGTCGAGGTGGGCCTGGCGCTCCCGGGCAGCGGTCTCACAGCGGTCCCCGAACGCCGACAGTCGCCGGTGGCGTCGGCGCAGGTCCTCGAACCCGAGTTCGTCGAGCGGTGTCTCGTCGGCGCTGTGGAGCCAGTTCCGGACGAGGTCGACTGTGTCGGCGACTGATTCGAGACTCGCGGCCTCGCGTTCGACGGCGCGGCGCGTGACGCCCGTCTCGGCCTGCCGGGTTTCGGCCTGTGCGAGCGTCACCCGCTTGCACTCGTCGGTGAACACTGCCCCGCCGGTGGGGGCGAGAGTGGCCGCGACGGCCTCGGAGAGTTCCGAACGGACCGTCTCGACCAGCGGTTCCGAGTCCCCGTCCGGGACGCTCTCGGGGCGGACCGTCTCGGCGAACGCGGTCCGGACCGCCACGCATTTGTCGCTCGGGGCCTGTCGCGTGTCAGGACTCGCGCCCGCCGTCAGCATCTCCGGGGTGGCCGACTCCGTCGGTACCTCGCGGACCCTGTCGATGAACGACCGGTAGGCGTCGACTTTCGCCGTCAGCGCCGCCTCCTCCTCGCCGACGCGTTCGCGCGCTCGGTCGAGATACTGTCGGGTCATCACTGTCCGTGCCGTCTCCCCGGCGTCTCGTCGGTTCCCCTGACCGCTTCGTGCTCGGCCGTCTGACAGACCACCAGGTCGTACACCGGCAGTCGCGGGTCGTATCGCCGGAGCCTCGCCCGGTACTGCTCGGTCAGGGTCGCCGCTGCCCGCGCGAGGAGGCGGTCCCGGAACCGCAGCGTCTCGACGGGAACCGGCCGGTCGCCGGTCCGCGCACACATGAGGTAGTACTCCCCGTCCTCGCTCGCCAGCGATTCGATCCGGCGTCTGCTGTCGACGAGTGTCGTCCCGACCATCGTCAGTCCCGGCCTTCCCCTGTCGGTCGTCGGGTCCGGTGTGGACGGCCGCTCGGTGGCTCCGGTGTCAGTGCCATCGCCTCCTGACATATTTTTTAGGGCGGCCTAAAACAACATAGTGGTTACGGTTTTTTGGCGAGCCTAAAACGTGTCCGGACGGGGGGCCGACCCGTTTTAGGTCCGTCGGTTCCAGGTGTGGGTATGCGCGAACTCGTCTTCGCTCTGGAGTACGAGCCCGGGACCAACAGGGTGGCCGACGTGCTCGCCGGGCATCCGGGCGCCCGGATCCGGTCGCTGTCGTTGCACGCCACCGACGAGCGGCTCTGGCGGGTCGACCACGCGACGGGGTCGCCGGCGGCGCTCGATGCCATCGCGTCGGCCGTCGGGGCCGCGGACTACTACGCCGACTGTCTGGCGACCGACGACTGTCAACTGGGAGCGCACCGACGCCTGCGCGTCTGTCCCGCACATCGCCCGTGACACGCTCGGCGACGGCGTGCTCTTCGAGACCCGCCACGAGCAGCGCCACTACACCTGGCGAGTGATCCACTCGGGCGACGGCGACGTGGGTGCGTTCTTCGACGCGCTCGAAGCGGCCGTCGGCGACAGCGTCGGCATCGAGATGCTCCGTGCGACCGACGTCGCCTCCGGGGGGACCGACGGCCTGTCCCCGGAACAGGACGCCGCGCTCCGGGCGGCGGTCGAACACGGCTACTACGAGACGCCCCGCGCCGTCGACGTGAGCGACCTCGCCGACCACCTCGACGTCCCGCGGTCGACGCTCACCTACCGCCTCCGCCGCGCCGAGGCTCACCTCGCCGCCGAGTACGTCGCCCGCGAGCGGCCACCGGGCGAGCGTCCGGCGTCGGCCGACCCCGAATAGATTGGAATATTCCAACCAAGGCTTATCGTTCCGACGCCCATAGCCACGGGCAATGACTGACGAGACGTCGGGCGACGGGTCGAACACGTCTGACGGGGCGGAACCGTCCGACGACGGGGCCGGCACGGCGCCGGACGGGGGCGACCACGGCACCGGGCCGGACCGGGTCGACGCCGGGGAGTTTCCGACGGTCCAGCTGTCGGTGCCGGAGATGGACTGTCCGTCGTGTACGGGGAAAGTCGACACGCGCCTGGCCCGCGTCGCGGGCGTCGTCGAGACGCGACTCCAGCCGACGACCGGGACGGCGCGGGTGACCTACGACCCCGACCGGACCTCCGGGAGCGAGATCGTCGCGGCCATCGAGAGCGCCGGCTACGAGGTCCTTGACGACGGCATCGACGAGGCCGACGGGCTTGACATGGCGCCGCCGACGGCGGTGTGGACGAGTCCGCGCGCGCTCAAAACCTGGGTCGGTGCGGCGCTGCTGGTTGTCGGTCTCGCGGTCGAGTTCCTCGCCGGGTGGAACCCCGCCGTGGCGAGCGTGCTCGGCGTGTCGCTGACGGTCGCGGACCTCTCGCTCGTGGCCGCCACCGTCGCCAGTGGTGCCCCGGTCGTGCGCGGGGGGTACTACTCGGCCCGCGCCCGGAGCCTCGACATCGACCTGCTGATGGGGACGGCGATCGTCGCCGCTACCGGGATCGGCTACTTCGTCGAAGCGGCGACGCTCGCGGTGCTTTTCAGTATCGCCGAACTCCTCGAGGACTACGCGATGGACCGGGCCCGCGACTCGCTGCGCGAGTTGCTGGAACTGTCGCCCGACGAGGCGACGGTCCGCCGCGACGGCGAGGAACGCGTTGTCCCGGCCGACGACGTCGCGGTCGGCGAGACGGTGGTCGTCCGGCCGGGCGAGCGGGTCCCGCTGGACGGCGTCGTCGTCGAGGGCGAGAGCGCGGTCGACGAGTCGCCGATCACCGGCGAGAGCCTCCCCGTCGACAAGTCGGCCGGCGACGAGGTGTACGCCGGGTCGGTCACCGAGGACGGCTACGTGGCCGTCGAGGTGACCTCGACCGCGGGGGAGTCGACGCTGGCGCGGATCATCGAACTGGTCAGGGACGCGAGTGAGAACAAGACCGACACGGAGCAGTTCGTCGACCGGTTCGCGGGCTACTACACCCCGGTCGTGGTCGTGCTCGCGGTCCTGACCGCCGCCGTCCCGCCGCTGGCGCTGGGGCTGTCGCCGGGCACCTGGTTCGTCCGCGGGCTCACGCTGCTCGTGATCGCCTGTCCCTGTGCCTTTGTCATCTCGACGCCGGTTTCGGTCGTCTCGGGGATCACCAGCGCCGCCAAAAACGGCGTCCTCATCAAGGGCGGCACCCACCTGGAGACGATGGGACGGGTCGACGCCGTTGCGCTGGACAAGACCGGCACGCTCACGAAGGGCGAACTGACCGTCACCGACCTGGTCGCGCTGGGTGGCGCGGACGAACGGGACCTGCTGACCGCCGCCGCCGCCCTGGAGAGGCGCAGTGAACACCCCATCGCCGAGGCAGTGCTCGCCCGCGCCGAGGCCGACGGCGTCTCCGACCGCCCGGACGTCTCGAACTTCGAGACGCTGACCGGGAAGGGTGTCCGCGCCGACCTCGAGGCGGCGACCTACTACGCGGGCAAACCGGCGCTGTTCGAAGACCTCGGCTTCGACCTGTCGGCCCGCCGGGTCACCGACGGCGGGACCGTCACCGGTGAGGGGTCGACCGGTGACGACGGGTCGACGGACGAGGACCCGACAGGCGACGCGACGCCGGCCGACCTCGCCGCCTTGCTCGCCGCCTTCGAGAGCGAGGGCAAGACCGTGGTCCTCGTCGGGACCGAGACGGAACTGGTGGGCGTGGTCGCCATCGCCGACGAGGTGCGCCCGACGTCCCGGCGCGCGGTCGAGCGCCTCCACGAACTCGGCGTCGGCCACGTCGCCATGCTGACCGGGGACAACGAGGGCACCGCACGCGCCGTCGCGGAGACGGTCGGCGTCGACGACTACCGCGCCGGACTCCTGCCCGGGGGGAAAGTCGACGCCGTCGAACGCCTCCAGGCCGAGTACGGCGAGGTGGCGATGGTCGGCGACGGCATCAACGACGCGCCGGCCCTGGCGGCCGCCGACGTGGCCGTCGCGATGGGCGCGGCGGGCACCGACACCGCCATCGAGACCGCCGACATCGCGCTGATGGGCGACGACATCGGCAAACTACCCTACCTCTACGTGCTGTCGAACGCGGCCAACAACGTAATCGCCCAGAACATCTGGGCCAGTCTCGGCGTCAAGGCGTTGCTCGCCGTCGGCGTCCCGCTCGGCTACGTCAGCGTCGCCCTCGCGGTCGTCGTCGGCGACATGGGCATGAGCCTCGGCGTCACCGGCAACGCGATGCGCCTCTCGCGACTCGAACCCGAGTCCTTCGAGGACTGACGGACGCCAGCGCCCCGATCGGTGTCCCCGCCGCTACATTTCGACGGCGTTCAGTCCCGTGACGGCCTCGTGTACCGCACCCACGTCGGGGTCGGTCAGCCAGTCGTCGGCTACCCAGGCGTGCCGGATGGTCTGTCTGTCGTCGACGACGAAGACGGCCCGCTTGCTCACGCGGGGGTGTCCCTCCAGTTCGTCGTAGAGGACGCCGTACTGTTCGCTCACGGTCCCGTCGTGGTCGCTCAACAGCGGGAACAGAAGGTCGTTTTCGCGAATGATATTTCGATGGGCGAACACGCTGTCGGTCGACACGCCGACCACGTCGAGGTCGTCGGTGAACGAAAGCCACTCCGAATCCCTGAAGTTACACAGCTCCTGCGTGCACACCGGGCTGTAGTCGAACGGATAAAAGAGCAGCACGAGCGCGCCTCGCTCGGTGAACGAGGCCAGCCGGTACTCGCTGATAGTCTCGCCGTCAGTGCCCGGCAAGGCGAATGACGGGGCTAGTTCACCCGTTGACAGCATACCCGAGACCAAGGAAAAAGCGTACTTAGTTCTATCCCCCAATTAACAAAGTTGATACCCGGAAACTAATACGTTTGCACCGTTGAAACATGTCTCGTCGCCTGGCGTCCGGGTCGATCCCGGCGGACACGGTCGGGAGTCGCGACGACCGCCTGGTGGGGTTTCTCGGCGAGACGGCCCGCGGCGTACAGCCCGTCGACGCCGTCGAGGTAGTCCGTCGTGTTTTCCGTCGCGGCGACGACGTACTCGGTCCGGTAGCGGTCGCCCGTGTCGGTCTCGACGACGAAGCCCTCGTCGACGGTCTCGACCAGGGTGACCTCGGCCTCGACCAGGTCCGCACCAGCCGCCTCGGCCCCCTCTGCGGTCAGGTCGAGCAACTGTCGGACGTTGATACTGTCGGACACAAGCACGTGAACACGCTTGTCGGTGTTTCACCATCGAAACGTCCCGCCCGCGTCGAGGACCAGCGTGTCGAGCCCGTGTTGGGCGGTGAACGTCGCGGCCGAGAGTCCGGCGACCCCGCCGCCGACGACGACCACGTCCCGTGGCGTCGCGCTCATCCGTCGAACTTCCCCGTCGCAATGGCCGTGAGTCGGTCGCGGTCGAACAGCTGTTCGTCGGCGTCGAGTTCACCGTAGCCGGGGTAGGACCCGAACTCATCGGGGTACAGCTGTTTTGCGGCCATCTCGGTCTGGAACATGTTGATGATCGGCCCCTGGTAGGGCGTGCCCCCGACGTACATGTCCCCGCTGTCGACGGCGGTCACCTGGCTCCCGACCGGGTGGTCTTCGAGCAGTTCCCGCTGGCTCTGGACGAGGTTCTCGCCCTCGAACTCCCGGTAGGTGACCCCGAAGTTGAAGACGATGACTTCCGGGTCGTACTCCAGCAGTCCCTCGTAGTCGACCGTGACGGCCGATTCGCCGGCGTACGCGCCCTCGAAGGCGTCGACGACGCCCAGGTCACGGTACTGCTTTTTGCCCCAGGTCTTCTCGGCCTCGGATGTGGGGTCGTAGACGATCCAGCCGTCGCGGTTCTCCGGGTTGTACCGGCCGTTGACCAGCGCCATCGACCGTCGGTCGCTCTCGGCGGGCACGCGCGAGCGCACGTCCTCGACGAACGGTTCGTACAGGTCCAGCAGCGCCTGTCCCCGCTCGCGCTCGCCGAACAGGGCGGCGTACTTCGGGACGTACTCCGGCAACGAGAGGTAGTCGTAGGGCTCGCCGCCGGGCCAGTACGTCCACCCGTCGAAGCGCTTGCGACGGCTCCCGTTGCCGAAAAAGGGCGCCACGTCGTCGTCGATCCGGGCGGCGTCGTCCTCGTCGAGCCCGTAGATCGAGATCAGCAGGTTCGGGTCGGCGGCCACCAGGTCCGGATCGAGTTCGTACACCTTCTCGACGTCCGTGTTGCGGTCCTCGGTGGTGATCTTCGGGAGGTCCTCGGTCTCCGGGACCGACACCCCGTCGAGGAACTCGTAGAAACCGGTGTACCAGAACCGCGGGTCGGTCATCCCGACCACGCCGTCGGCCTGCCCCAAGGCCGTCAGGACGTCCGCGGCGAACCCAAGGTCGCCGACCCACTCCCCGGGCGGCTCGTCGAGGGTCACCTCGCCCATCGGGGGCATCGACGCCGAGTACGACGCCGTCTCGGTCGCGGTCCCCGTGGCCGTCGCGGTCGCGGTCCCCGTGGCCGTCTCGGTCGCCGTCGGCGTCGACTCGCTGCCGGCCTCGGTCGTCGTCCCCGGCCCGCTCTCGCCCGTACACCCGGCGAACAGGCCGCCCCCGATCACTGCGCTGCCGTACTTGACGTACGCTCTACGCGTCGATCTACTCCGTTCTGCCCGTTCGTCTTCCATACGTTTTCGGCCAGCCTAAACCGTAATAACTCCACCGGTTTTTTGGCAGACCTAAATCGACTACGTGTTCGAGGAGGCGACGCTGGCCGGCCCGCTCGCGCCGGTGGCGCGTCTCCTCGTCGATACCCCAGTCGAGAAACTCCCCACAGAGGAACTCGAACCCGGCATCGACTAGGTCCGCGTCGACGCCCGCGGTGTCGACGTGTGCTTCGAACCACTCGCGGGTGTCCTCGTACCACGGTCCACCCGTCCATGCACAGCGTGTGCGGGCCCGGTCACTAACTTCTCCCGTTTTTCGGTGCCGGCACCGCTACTCGGGGCTCGAACGGCCCGGGCCGGAATTCTATATCGCGAGATAGTGTTTATCGCGTTCGTCAGGCACCGGTCTCGCTGGGGGGATTCGTGCGGACTGTGGCTCTCACGCGAGAACGACCGCCGCGGAGTCAGGCGATCTGGTCGGCGTAGGCGGCGGCGTCGAGCAGCTCCGCCAGTTCGGACTCGTCGAACTCGACTTCGATCAGCCAGCCCTCACCGTAGGGGTCGTCGTTGAGCCGTTCGGGCTCGTCGGCGAGCGCATCGTTGGTCGCGGTGACGGTGCCCGAGACCGGCGCGTAGAGGTCAGAGACGGCCTTTATCGACTCGACAACGCCGAAGGCCTCGCCCGCCGCGACGGACTCCCCTTCGTCGGGCAAGTCGACGAAGACCACGTCGCCGAGTTCGTCCTGTGCGAAGTCCGTGATGCCGATACGTCCGTCGTCGACCCGCACCCACTCGTGGGAGTCGAGGTAGTGCAGGTCCTCGGGGGTCTCGAAGTTCATCTGTCTAGAAACGGTGTCGTGGTGACACGTGCTTTCTTCGGTTCCTCGCGGATCTCGATCCTGACCGTGTCACCCGGGCCGACCTCGGTCGGGAGGTACGCCAGCCCGATCCCCCGGTCGAGCGTGGGGCTCATCGTCCCGCTGGTGACGGTGCCCAGTCGGTCGCCGTCGCGGGTCGTCACGGGGTAGCCTTCGCGGGGCACGCCCCGGTTGATCAGTTCGAGGCCGCGCAGTCGCTCTCCCGGCCCTTCGACCGAGACGCCCTCCAGAGCATCACGGCCGACGAACTCCCGGTCCAGCGCCACCGTGAAGCCGATCCCCGCCTCGTGGGGAGTGCGGGGGTTCTCCTCGGGGTGGAACTCCTGGCCCGACAGCAGAAAGCCCATCTCCAGGCGGAGCGTGTCCCGGGCCCCGAGGCCGCAGGGTTGACAGTCCAGTGCCGTCCAGACCGTCGTCGCCGCCTCCCGGGGGACGATCAGTTCGAACCCCCGCTCGCCGGTGTACCCCGTGCGTGCCACGAGCGCCGTCGCGCCGGCTACCTCGGCGACGGTGGTCTCGAAGCGGTCGAGGTCACCCAGGTCGGCGTCGGTTTCGCCCGCCAGCAATCCGGGCGCGTCGGGGCCCTGGACGGCTATCATCCCCAGCGACTCGGTGGCGTTGGTCACCGTCGCTTCGATGTCCCACCGGTCGACGACGGTGTCGTCCAGCATGACGCCGTCGGCGTCGGTGATAGCGGCGTAACAGGCCTGCCCCGGTGCGAGTTCGCGGACATCGTTGGTCACGAGGCGGTCGGTCACCCGGGCGGCGTCGGCCCCGCCGACCAGCAGTTGCCCCATGTGTGAGACGTCGAACCGGCCGACGCTCTCGCGGACCGCCTCGTGTTCGGTCCGGATGGAGTCGAACTCGACGGGCATCTCCCACCCGCCGAACTCGGTCAGCGTCGCTGACTCGTGGGCGGCCGAAAGCGGCGACTGTCTGAGCGCCATACCCACACCGCGCCCGCCAGCGAGATAACTGTTGGCCCGTTTCCCGTCCGGCGGTCCCCGCCCGACTGTTCGCACCCGTGAACTCTATCTCGCTATATCGAACTGCCGTGTCCGCGTCCCACAGTTTCGGAGGATAGCCTAGTTTTCATTACAATCTCCGCCAGTTTGTGGAGTCAATTCCCAAATCGGGGGAGGTTTGACTTCTTTTGAGAGAAAATACCAGAAAAGTACTTGATTTCGACCGGATTCCGGCGGTGCTGCACGGTGTTCCCACTGCAGGAGGGCGCTCCCAACAGGATTCAGTCGGTTAGTCGGATGGAATCAGCGCTGAGATGGCGATCTCGACGCATTCTCCGGCTGTCAACACAGGTGCGTAGTCCATTGGGCCATCAACGTCGGCTTTCAGTAGAAAATCGGTGAGCCGCCAGATGTTGTAGAGTAGTACGGCGAACACGAAGTAGAATAGCCGCACTAGGTATTCCTTCGAAGAGGTTTTCGCAAGGAAGTCGTTTTTGATCGATTTGTACTCGTTCTCGATCTGCCAGCGCCGACTGTATCGTCGACAGACCGTCTCTGCTTCATCTGGGCCCACCCTGAGGTTCGTCGCGAAGACAGCTGTGCCATCGCCTTTCGTCGACGGCACGTACAGGAACCGCATCTGGTGGCTTCCAGCTTCGACGTGGACGGACGCTGATTCCACGGCGACCGCCTGTTCGTCGTCGTCCATCGTCTCAATGACGTTTCGCTCGGTGCTGTTGATTCGCTTCGGGATCAAGTAGTTCACGCCGAGGTTCGAGAGCGTCTGAAACACGCGCTGTGAGTCGAACTCGCGGTCGCACAGCACCGTCTCGATGGGAACGTGTTCCTGGGCTCGTTTCACCAAGCGTCGGACGACGCGATATATCTTGTTCGGCGGGTGAAGGTCAACTGCTGCATCCAGAGGAGGTATCTATCAATCTCACCGGTCGACAGTCAGTACGAGGTGATCTACTTACCGAACTACCTGGAACGTCCGCGAACTTTTTTTGCCGGTCGCCGCTTGTTTGGGTATGCCAGTCACGAATGACACGCTACAGAAACTCGAGAATGGTGACGTAGCCGTCGGTGCGTGGCTCCTTTCGGGGAGTTCTCGAGCAGCCGAAGTACTCTCCCGGACAGCGGTCGATTGGGTAGGAATCGACACTGAACACGCCCCCAATTCACCTGAACACGTCGAAACGTCGATCAGTGCAGTCGAAACGGAAGCCACGCCGCTTGTAAGGCTCCCGTCCGTTGAAGCAGCAGTTATCGGCGGAACGAAGCGGGCACTTGACTCCGGTGCACAGGGGGTTATCGTTCCGGGTATCGAAACTGCTTCGGAGGCTAAACGGGTCGTTAGAACGGCACAATTTCCGCCTGCCGGTGAGCGCGGTGTCGCCGGAACGGTCCGGGCCAACGCATACGGCGAGGACTTCGGGGAGTACGTTACCGATGCGAACGACGAGACGCTCGTGGTCATCCAATTGGAGTCTCGAGCGGCTGTCGAGCGAGCCGATGAAATCCTTGGAGTAGATGGAATCGATGTCGTCTTTATCGGCGAGAACGATCTCTCGGCGGCGTTCGGGTATCCAGGTGAGACGGATCGGTCTGAGGTCAAAGCGGCAGTAGAGCGAATCTTCGACGCCGCTCAGGACAATGACATCTATCCGGGGATTGCAGGTCGGACACCGGCAGTCATGGCCGAGCGGGCTGAACGTGGCTTCCAGTTTTTCCTTCTGGGAGCAGATCTTACGTTCATACGGGCCGGAGTGGAGGCCTTCCTGGCCGAATAGACGGCGGTTATGTCACCGTCCGGCAGATTGCAGCGTTGCCGCTGGCGTCCACAACGAAGCTGGACACGGTTATCCTGCTGGATACGCACCTGTGTTCGGCACGGCTCCGCCAAAATTATCAGTAGTTGACAGAATCCACAGCGATCGGTTCGCATCTGTACTGAGCAGGTGGCCCACAGCGAGTCACTCGGAAAGAAAGGCACACAACAAAACCATCCTCCGAGATTGTGGCGTCCCCACAAGTTCCGAAGGATAAAAGCTACAAACCATCAATTGGATAACAGTACTTCTAGTCCTCACCGTCTGAGAGATGTTTAATAGTCCGATCAGAAGATTATTTGTAAGTGAATCGATAGTTAAATGGGAAAAACGATCGGCTCAGTCTTTCTACAATAACGACATTACTGTGTAATTCAATGCGGTCTCTTACTCCGTATTGAGCGACGACAGACCGAATAATCCAGCGTAGACCATACCGATTGCACCCCCGAGCGTGACGTAGAACCCCCAACTGACAACCCACAGTCCACCACCAACGAACCACGCGATACCGACGGTCACCAGAAAGGTACTGAGACCGGCACTGATGGCGATGAGGGATGCATACGTCTTGTGCCGGTAGTGGGTAATACCGAGTCCGCCACCCAATGCTGTAGCCACCAGCGGAAGGTCTAAGAGCTGAAAGCCACGTTCCGCGATAATTGGCCCAAGCGTAGGTACTCGTCCACCCGTATATAGGGGACTATACCACGGCCATGCTATCCACGCACCAACAATAACCAAAGCACTCCCGAGAGCTGTCGCGCCGATCATCACACTGCGTCGAGACTCCGCCGAGAGAGGGCTGTAGTGGGCAAGTAGCCAGCCGACAGGAAACACTGCCCACCAGATGACTGTTACCCCGGTCCCGCGCTGTGTCGATGCAATAGCGATCAACAGTGCGACTATTGTCCAGACACCACCGAAAATCGCACTCGTTGTCGGGATCGACACGCGATTACGGACAGTCGCAGACACCACAGTCCTGCGCGTCATACCCAAGTAATAGACGAGCGTAAAAAAGAATCCTCTGCACGATCAATGAACGATTTGACTCTTGTGGAGGGTTGCGTAACTGTTACTGAATTTGGTATGATTTGGTATTATTTCGAGGCATTCCGTAACGCAACTTTTATTTATATGTTATACATATGGGAAGGCATGGAAGATCGATACGAAATAGAGGGTGAGGAAATCGTTGAACGAGAGGTGAAACCGTTCGGGAGCGGTGGCGCACACGTCACTGCTCCAAAAGACTGGATCGGCGCGGACGTGAAACTCGTGCGGACATCGCCACCTGACAACGACGAATAACGATGCAACTCACCGAACAGTTCCACATCCCAGACGAGCATTACGAAGCCTGCGACCGCCTCACTACGCTCGTCGAAACACACACCCGGCGGCTCCTCTCCGACGAATATTGGCAAGACCACCACCTTGACGCTATCAGCGACCACGCCGGCCAGTCCTACACGTACATCCGTGACGACGACTATGACGCCTTTGAGAGTGTCGAGGAGTACCTGTATAGTCGGTTCAAACGGTGTGTCTACCACCGCGTCACGCACGTTCTTGATGCTCACACGGACGAATACCGGGCGTTTCAGTTCGTCACCGAGACTGTCGCCGAGCGCAAAATCAAGCGGATTGGCTGGTACCGACTCCGAAACAGACTCTTTGATGAGGAATCGCCGTATATCGAGTGGCGCGTCCTCGAAGCCGTTGCCGAACAACTCAACGACTACTACGACACCCACGGACGGTTTCCCGATGCATACACCGATCTTGTAGACTGTCCCGAGCCGAACGGTACACTCCCGTATGCCCCCGACAAGGGCGACTACCATATCCACGAGCTGTCGGTCGAAGCCACAGAGCTAGTCGTAACACTGAACGCGCCGGAATCGCTGTCACCGGAGAATCACTACGGCTGGACTGACCACGAACTCCGGTTTCCAGTCCACAGCCGATTTCAGGAGATGGTCGAGGCAGGCGATATGAAAGCACCGACGCTCCATGCAAGCGACCACGGCTACACGCTGGATGTGCCGGTCGCCGTCCCCGAAACCGAGTCTGAAACGGTGGATGAGCGTGTCCTGTCGGTTGATCTTGGCGTGAAGAAACAGGCCACCGCAGTCGTTCTCGACGCTGGCAGCGAGAAACACGATCAGGTTGCGCCACCACAGTTCATCGACCATCCGGCGAAAGACAAACTGTTCCGCATCAAGACTGACGCCGAGAGCATCAACGACCAGCTTGCGGCACTTCGACAACAAGGGAAAGACCACACAGACAGGTTTGACCACCTGCTCGCGGAGTATCGGCAGACACGCCGGAAAGAACGCTACCTCCGCGACCAAATCCAACATGCTGTAGCGAACGAGCTGGTGTGGCTGGCTGTTGAAACCGGGTGTGAGACCATCATCTTCGAGTCACTTGGCCAGATCGAATCATCGGATACGAGCGGTGCTGTGGCATGGTCAATCTCATCGTGGGCACGCGGCGAGTTGCTCGATCTCGTCGCGTACAAGGCTGAACTGTTCGGTATCGACGT
>PXQN01000010.1:13398-36486 GCA_003021305.1 Halobacteriales archaeon QH_10_67_22
CTGTCCGGCGTGTGGCTACGAGTGCGACCGAGACGTAGTGGGTGCACTCAACGTCGGGCGAAAGCACCTATCGGATTCACAAATGGAGGAGGCGAACCCTGCCGCCTATATGGAGGCGGGGAATCACGCCAGTTTTCCATCATCATCAGGTGCCCGTTCTACTGGCGTTCAGTCCGCGACCGAGCAACAGGATGCGGCGAGCGGTCGTCAGACCCACTTGTCTCGGTTCCGTGCCACGCCACTCACTGTGAAGCGTGGTGAGACAGACACGGGTGGACTGCACCAAAATCACGGTAGTAAGACGGGACTGCGGTATCCCAGATGTAGTGTGACACGGCACGTCCTCGCCAGTGCTACCGATACTGGTTGAAAACTACTGAATACTACTGAAAATCAGAACGGTATCGTAGAACAGTTCGCAGACGTGTGCTGCACTGCGGAAAATCGACGAATACAGATGTGAAATAATATCTGACCAATATCACCCTAATCCGTCGTCTCAGATTTTGTCAAAGGACATCCTATCGTTATTTGTGACATATTAGGGTGGAACTCGATGGCAGCCACTATTGGTTCTATACCTTGGAGGGCTGGAGCCTCGAAGAATGTACTAACAAGTCCATACACGTCATAACATATAACTCCCTACGCGGCGAACGCTTCTCTATGAGCGGTTCAAGCTACGATAAGACGATTCAGTTCCGTGCCGGGGCGGAAAAAGAGGCCGCGGAGCTCCTCGATGAGATCCATATCGGCGGCGTCAATGTGAGCGAACTTGCTCGGACCGGGTTGATTGAGATGCTCCGCCGGTCTCTGGACGAACAGGACGAGATCGCGGTCTACGAACGATACAGTCGCGGTGAAATCGATGAAGAGGTAGCTCGGGTTCTCCTCGGTGAGAAAATCGACCACATGGAAGCGGAGAAAGACGCATTCGAGTCGGCAATGGAACGGGACACCTCAACATTCCTTGCTGATAGCGATGGCGAGTGACCCTCGCCACCAACTCCTGGCCGATACGAGCTCCTTGATTGCCATTGCGAACACTGACCAGTGGGACGTACTGGCGGAGTCGCTCGCTCTCACGACCACCAGCGTCTGCAAGCACGAACTGCAGAATTACGTCAACTCGAACATGTATGCGCCGGAGGGGAGTCGCGAACAGTACCTGAAACGAGGCAGCCAGCGCGTGCTCGATCACGTAGACGACGATTCTTCGTCGTGGTCGTGCGTGACTGTCGTTCCGCGCCCACACGGACTGGATGCGGGTGAGGAATCGCTGAAGCAGGAGCTGTCCGAACACGGTGACTCGTATCAGGTCGTCTCGCTACTCGATGGTGCCGCGCGGCGGTCGATTCGACGACTGGTTGACGATCACGGATACGACATTGACATTGTCGGACCGCAGTATCTGCTCTACGTCCTCTTCGATAACGAACTCATTTCGAAGGCAGAGTTCTGTGAGGCGTCAGGCGAGATGATTCGGACGGAAGGGTGGACGGGATACGAGGTCGTCAAGAACGCGTGGGCTAGTATTCCTGTAGATTGTTCTGAGTTCCTTGACGACGAGATCCTCCCACCCTGAGAATCCACCAAAGGCCGAACAATCAGTGACAGACTGCGAGTAAAACAGTTCTTTGAGCCCTGCAAGGCTTTTTAGAGTTCCTCTCCTCGGTCAGATATAATGAAACGACGCTCACTGCTGGCAGGGCTTGGCGCGGGAGCAGCTGGATTATCCGGATGTCTCGGAATAGGCACCTCTACGACAAGTACTCCGACCGACACGGGTTCAGAGGACACAGACCAGCAGTTTCAGAACCGAACAGTCAACCTGGACACAATTGACCGAGAACCACAGGAGCATAACATTGCTCTCACGGGTGAGATGAGAGAACCGGAAGTGACCGCAGAGCACACTGCTACACTGCGTTTAACCTTCACGAACGAGGGAGATGCTGAATCAATGGATATTGCCGGTGTGCGCAATGATATGCCGGTCATTGCTGAGGATTTCACGTATTCAGCACCACAAGAGTATTTGTTAGTCCCTCCTCGATACGCGCAACCGGACCGAAAAGAAACCTGTTGGGAAGTTCCTCACGAGGCTGCGTTCAACGGGAGCAACGCTGGTGGAGAACCGCTTCGCCTCTCCCCGGGTGAATCGGTCAGCCAAGAGTATCTGCTGTGGGATCGCAAACCGGATACGTCGTGTATGCCGACCGGGGACTATCACTTCGGATCAGAATGGGCAAACGAGGGAGATCCATTCAAATGGATGATAACTCTCACCATCCAAGAATCATAATGAGGGACGAACCAACATCGAGAGTAAGATACACGTGGGCACGTTAGCTGAGAGTCTGATTTTCTGAGCGGGGATTCATAGTGATTATTGTCGGTCTGTTCCGGATCGACCGCACGCAATCGTGCGGTCGTACCGGTAAATCGCTACAATAATCACTATCAGCGCACCGAGTCGGGGTCGGGCAGGGGAGCCATCCCGCCGGCCCGGGTCGTCGAGGCCGCGGCGACGGCGTTGCCCCGGGCCAGCACGGCCTCGAGGTCGCGTTCGCCGCCGGCCAGCGCGTCGACGACGCCCGCGGTGAAGGCATCGCCCGCCCCGGTCGTGTCGACGGCGTCGACGCTGTACCCTTCGTGGTCGACACGGCCGGGTCCCCAGGGAGCCGCGTCCGACGCGGCCACCGAGGCACCTCCGTCGCCCCGCGTCAGAAAGACCGTGTGCGGGCCCGCCTCGTGTACCTGCTCGGCCAGCGCCGCGACAGTCTCGGCCCCGAACCCAGCGGGCGTCAGGTCCTCCCGGGAGGCTTTCACCACGTCGACGTCGCCCAGCAGCCGCCGGACCTGGCTCTGAAAGTCGGCGTCGGGCCACAGCTCCGGCCGGGCGTTGACGTCGAAGACGACGGTACAGTCGAACTCGCGGGCTCGCTCGACGAGGTCGTGGACCGCCGCCCGCGAGGGCGAACTCGCCAGAGGGACACTCCCGACGACCACCCAGTCGACGCTCGCCAGAACGTCGTCCGGGACGCGACCGGGCTGGAGTCGCGTGTCGGCGGTCCCGTCCCGGTAGAACGTAAAGCGCGGGCCAGCGTCCGGGTCGCCGCTGACGAACGCCAGCGTGGTCTTGGCCTCGGGGTCGCGCTCGAGGAACCTGTCGGGGACCCCACGGTCGGCCAGCGTCCGGGCGAGGAAGTCGCCGAACGGGTCCGCACCGACGCGCGTCCAGAACCAGGGCGTCCGGTCGAGCTGTGCCAGGCGGACGGCTACGTTGGCCGGCGCGCCGCCGGGCTGGCGGTCGAACCGCTCGACGTTCGACAGCGGTGTCTCGCTCCCGGGCAGGAAGTCGACGAGCGTCTCCCCCGCGACGAGCACTGTCGGGTCCATGTGACGACCTGGCACGCCAGCGGGGGAAAAACTGCCGGTTCCCGGCTCCCCACTGGTGGCGCCGAGGCGTTCGCCGGGGTCCCCGTCCTCGCCCGCCGGGTGGGGGTCGAGGTGGGGCCGACACCGACGAACCGGTGTTACTCGTGCTGGTCGACGCGGAGGACCTGGACGAGCGAGTAGACGGGGACGTCCTCGATCTCCGCGACGCCGCGTTTGTCCGTGAGGACACAGCAGGCGACGGGGTTGCCGCCTTCCTCGCGGATGGCGTCGATGGTCTCGGTCATGGTAGTGCCGCTGGTGATAGTGTCGTCGACGACGTAACAGTCCCTGTCGCGGATCGTGGCGAAGTTCCGGGAGAAGGATCCGGCGACGGCGTCGTCGTCGCCGTCCCACTGGTGTTTGCTGGGGCCGTAGGTGCCCAGATCGGTGTCGAGTTCGCGTGCGATGGTCGTCGCCAGCGGCGCGCCGGCTTTCTCGATACCGATCGTCAGGTCGACGTTCTCGCCCTGTTTCGAGAGGAGGTCGGCCATCGCCTGGCCGACAAAAGAGAGCCGGGCGCTGTCGCGTCCGATGGCCGACCAGTCGACGTGGATGTCCTGTGGCCCGACCGAGGGTTCTTCTTCGGCCGTGGGCTGTGCACCGGCCCGCTGGACCAGCCAGGACGCCGTCTCCTTGGAGACGTTCAACTCGTCGGCGATCTCCCCTTTGGAGAGGCCGCCCTCTGCCAACTCCGCCGCACTGCTGATGAGGTCGTCGATGTTTTTCATCGGTGTCTCCCCACTGTTCACACCGCTGGGTGTTAGTTTTGCGGGGTTCAGTGTGTCGCCCTCGCAGTCCCCCGACCGGGAGTGTCACCCCGGTGGTTCGACGACCGAAACCAGTATCCATGCGGGTGTGCCACGTGGGGTATGGACAGGTACGACCAGTTGTACCGGTTGTACGAGGAGTTCGACACCGAGACGTGCAGTGCCTACCAGGAGTTCGTCGACCTGTTCCCGCCGGTCGATTCGCCGGTCGCGCTGTCGTACTGGGACGACGCAAGCGAGGAACTCGACGACCACCGCGACACCGTCGCCGACGCGTTTCCCGACGGCGAGGTCCTCGCCGACATCGCGGCCCGGGTCTCCCGCGACCAGGCGTTTACCGGCCTGGACCTGTACAACGAGTACGGCCGGACGGTGTCCGTGCTCGTCCTGGACGTCGACGAGACGCTCCGGTCGGCCGGGACCACCGACAACGAGATCCCCCGCGAGACGCTGCACCTCCTGACCCTGTTCCACGAGGCCGGCGTCCCGCTGGTGGTCTGTACCGGCCAGACCTTAGAGAACGTCAAGGGCTTTCTGATCCAGGGGCTGGGAAACGAGATCGTCCACTCGGGGACCCTGAGTATCGTCTACGAGAGCGGCAACGGCGTGTTCACCCCCGGGCAGGGCGAGGACACGAAGCGCCTGCTCTACGAGGACCTCGACCCGGAGGTCCGCCGGGTCGTCGACACGGCCCGCCAGACCCTGTTCAGTGCCGCCCCCGAGAACGTCCGCCGGGGGTGTCACCTCCAGGGCAACGAGTTCAACGTCACGGTCAAACCCAACTTCGAGACGGGGAGTGACGCGGCCGTCGACGTCATCGACACGACGGTCGTCTATCTACTGGATCTCTTCGGCGGCGTCGTCGCGGCCGAACGCGGCGTCGACCCCGACCGGACCGACGCCGACCCCCTGACCACCGAGTGGCGGCGAGCGACGACGCGGAGATCCGCGAGGTACTCGAAGCCCGCGACGGTATGCCCGACGTGACCGTCCCCGACGACGTGGCGGCGTTTCTCGACCGCTTCGACGTCGTCTACTACGAGGGTGACGCCACGGAACTGGTCAGCGAGGCACTCGACAAGGTCGCCGGCGTCGAGGCCGCACTCGACGTGCTCGAGGTCCCGGACCCGTTCATCCTCATGCTGGGCGACAGCAAGACCGACCTCAAGGTGATGCAGTGGGCCGAAGCGAACGACACCGGTATCTCGGCCGCGCCCGAACACGCCTCGCCCGGCGTCCTCGACCACGTCAGCGACACCGACGGCCTCATGTTCGCCCCCGGTGACGCCACCGACCCGCTCAAGACGGTGTACGCCCTCAACCGCCTGGCCGCGCTCGACGACTGAAAACTATCGATCGGTTCCCGTGGCCGTCACGCACGCCGCCGCCGGACGAGGACGACGGCGAGGACGACCAGCGCCGCGACGAGCGTGGTCACGCCGAACCCGGGACCGTCGGTCGAGGTGCCGAGCGCGCTGTCGGGCGTATCGGTGGCGTCGGTCGTCCCGGAGGGGTCGGTCGTTCCGGCGTCGTCCGGAGTCGACTGGTCGGTCACGGGGCCGGGGTCGCCTTCGGGGACCAGTCGGCTCCCGTCGAACCCGGTCAGGTGGTCGTAGCAGGCTTCGAGGTCGCCGGTCGAGGCGGCCGAACTGTCGAGTTCGTACGTGCCGGTCGTGCCGGCGTCGACCATCGCCGGCGGCGAGGACTCGTCGGGCGTGCCGAGTCGTTCGGCGTCGTAGGGTTGCCAGGGCGTGTACACCTCCCAGACGACCTCGCCCTCGGGAGTGACTTCGAGCACGCGGTCGCCACGCCGGTCGGAGACGAGCGTATTGCCGTTGGGCAGGCGGTCGGCGTCGCGGGGTTCGTTCAGCCCGCCCCCGCGCAGCACCCACGTCCGGGTCCAGCCGTCGTCCTCGCGGGTGTACTCGACGACGCGGTCGTTGAGGCTGTCGGCCACGAGGACCGCCGCCCGGCCGTCCTCGGTCTCGATGTAGTCCGGGTTGTGCTGTTCGTCGAGCACCGCGCTCCTGTCGTCCTCGCCGAGGGTCCACTCGAGTTCTTTGGTCGAGCGGTTGATCGCGACGACCTGGTCGAAGTTGCGCACCGAGACCATGAACACGCCCGGTTCGATCCGGTCGACGTCGTTGTTGTGCGTCCAGTCCTCGCCGTAGGGACCGCCGCCCGAACGCGGGAAGACGTCGCTGTGCTCGTCGAAGCGGTACTCCCAGACGACCTCCTCGCGGGTGAGGTTGTAGACGACGACCCGGTTGTGTTCGTCGCCCATGTCGTTCATGACGAGTTCGTCGCCGTTGATGAGGTCGACGTCGTGGGTGTCGTGGAGCCCCTCGAACTCGTGGACCGCGACGTGCTCGCCGGTCTCGTCTTCGATCTCCTCGACGACGGTGTGCTGGTCCTGGGTCGTCGCCACGAGGAAGTTGCCGTTGGACAGGCGGTCGACGTCGTAGGCCCACCACCGGCCGTTGTCGTCGGCGTTGTGGACGCCGAGGACCCCGCCGGCGGCGTCGAACCCGACGAGCATCGCGTCGGTCTTGTCGCTTCCGCGGGCGCCCTGGATCGAGACGACGGTCCCCCGGTCCGGGCTGTCGGTGACCGTGCCGACACAGGGGTTTTCCTGGTGGGCCGCTGGCGGGGCCCCGCTCACCGCGGCGGCTCCGGTCGGCGCCACGACGAGCGCGAGGACGAACACGAGCGGGAGGGCGGCTACTCGACTCATCGGGCGCTACTCCGTGGGACTGGGTTAACACCGTTACGGAAGCGTCCGACAGCGTCCTGCCCCCCGGCACCCGTGTCGACGGGAACGTCACGCCTATACTGGCCGGTGCGGTATCGCGGGTATGTCCTGGCTGGCGCGTCTCGCGGGCCGTCCGGGTCACGGCGACACCCGCGTCGGGCTGTTCGTCGACGGTCCCAACGTGTTGCGCGAGGAGTTCGACGTGGATCTAGACGAGGTACGCGCGGCCGCCGGCGAGTACGGCCGGGTCGCCATCGCACGCCTGTACCTGGACGAACACGCGACGCCGGGGCTGATCCAGGCCGCCGAAGCCCGTGGCTTTGCGGTCGTGACTACCAGCGGGGACGTGGACGTGAAACTGAGCGTCGACGCGACGGCCGCCGCCGTCGACGGGGGGGTTGACGTCCTCGCCGTCGCCTCCCGGGACACCGATTTCAAGCCCGTCCTGGAGGCGGCCGCCGAGCGCGGCCTCGGAACCGTCGCTATCGCGCCCGGCGAACACGGCCGTTCGGACGCGCTCCGCAACGCCGCCCAGGACGCGGTCACGCTCTGATAGTGATTATTGTCGGTCTGTTCCGGATCGACCGCACGCAATCGTGCGGTCGTACCGGTAAATCGCTACAATAATCACTATGAATCCACGCCCCGATTTGACCGATACCCCCCAGGGACGTCGGGTTATTTCGACCGGCAACTACCTGAAAGGTATAGCTTGAATGACGAACAAGCTTAATTTGGCCGGATACACTGATCGGGGCATGGTCACCCCGGTGTCCCGGTGAGGTGTCGATGAGCGAGGACGACACTGCCGATGACGACGACTGGTTCGAGAGCGCATTCGAGGACGACGGCGACCCGGACGCCGCGTCGGAGCGTCCCGACTCCGTCGACGACGAGCAGGAGGCGACCGGTCCCCCGGACGGGACCGATATCGACAGCGCGTTCGACGAGCAGCGTGACGACCGGTCGGTCGACGAACCGGGCGACGACGGGGCGGAGACGGCCGAGGGGTCGGATGGCGACACCGGCGGTGCGTTCGCGGGAACCGGCGACAGCGAGGGCGACAACCCCTTCGGCAACACTGGCGTCGAAGACGACGACCCGTTCGGGTCGTCGGGCGGCGACGACGGGTTCGGCGACGACGGTGGCTCCCTGTTCGACGACGACTTCGGCGAGGCGATGGGGTCGATGGGCGGCGGTGGGGACGGGAACTTCGACGACGAGGACCTGGAGTCGGACATTCCCCGTCTCGACATCGGGATCGAGGGACTGGACAACATGATCCAGGGGGGGATCCCACAGCGCCACCTCATCGTCATCGTCGGCGGCGCGGGGACCGGCAAGACGACGTTCGGCCTCCAGTTTCTCCACCACGGCCTGACCAAAGACGACACCGACAAGGGCGTGTTCATCACCCTGGAACAGACCTACGAGGACATCATGGCGACCGCCAACGAGCGGGGCTGGGAGTTCGACCGCCATGAGCGCGAGGACAACCTCGCCGTCGTCGACCTCGACCCGGTCGAGATGGCAAACAGCCTCGACAACATCCGCGGGGAACTCCCCGAACTCATCGAGGAGTTCGACGCCGACCGGTTCGTCCTCGACTCCGTTTCGCTGCTGGAGATGATGTACGACCACCAGGCCCGCCGCCGGACGGAGGTGTTCGACTTCACCCAGAGCCTGAAAGAGGCCGGCGTCACCACCGTGTTCACCAGCGAGGCGGCCGAAGGCAACCCCTACGCCTCCCGGCACGGGATCATCGAGTACCTCACCGACGCCGTGTTCCTGTTGCGCTACGTCCGCTCTGAGACCCAGGAGACACGCCTGGCTGTCGAGATCCAGAAGATCCGCAACGCCAACCACTCCCGCGAGACCAAACCCTACGACATCACCTTCGAGGGCATCGCCGTCTACGAACAGGCGAACATTTTCTGAGACGGTCGTGCGTACCTAATTTCTGCAGATGACTCATAGTGATTATTGTCGGTCTGTTCCGGATCGACCGCACGACTGCGTGCGGTCGTACCGGTAAATCGCTACAATAATCACTATCACTCACCGCTCGCTTCGCTCGCGGTTCGTTCGTCATACCGCAGAGAGACGCGCGAGAGCGCGCCTCGGACAGCAATCCCACACGTCTCAAAATGGCGAGCGAAGCGAGTCATTTGCACAAAAAGAATTACGCACGACCGTATGACACGGGACCCGGGGTTCCGGGGGTGTTCAGGCGCCGGCACCCGACTGGAAGTGGTTGCGTAACGGATATTTTCCTCCGTGAGCGGCAAAACGGCCGGAAGTGTTAATTGATCGCTGTGAGAAAGCGCGGTTGTAACACGGGGTGTGTTCAGTATGAGCCACGACAACTCAGACCCACGACGAGTAACCCGCCGTCGCCTCCTCCAGGGGACGGCAGGGAGTATGGTAGCCCTCGGACTCGCCGGCTGTGGCGGCGACGGTGAGGACGGCGGCGGCGACGGCGAGGACGGCGGCCAGCTCACCTTCGCACAGGCGAAGTCGCCCATCGAGTTCGACCCGGTCGTCTTGAACGACGTGCCCTCCGCGGAGGTGGCAATGTTGGTCTTCGACCCGCTGTACGGCTACGGCGAGGGCACGGACCTGGTCCCCCAGATCGCCGCGGAGATGCCCGAAGTCGAACGGGACGCACAGCGGTGGGTCGTCCCGCTGGATTCGGACGCGACCTTCCAGAACGGCGACAAGGTGACCGCCGAGGACGTGAAACACTCCTTCGTCGCGCCGGTCGAGGAAAACACCGAGAACGCCGGCGAGTTCAACATGATCGACGAGGTGACGGTCGTCGACGAGGAGACCGTCCAGTTCGACCTGCAGTTCCCCTTCGGCGCGTTCGAACAGTACATCACCTGGGAGATCGTCCCCAAGAGCGTCCGCACCGACAACATCACCTACGGCACCGAGACCGACGAGGGCAACACGATAGTCGAGGAAAACGACTTCGCCCAGAACCCGGTCGGCGCCGGTCCCTTCCAGTTCGTCGAGTTTGAGGAGGGCAACTACGTCCGCCTGGAACGGTGGGACGACTACTGGGGCGACCCCATGCCGACCCTCCAGGAGATCGAGTTCCGGCCCGTCGAGGAACCGACGACGCGGGTGACGACGCTCCAGAACGGCGAGAACGACATCGTCAAGACCGTGCCGCCGGACTCGTACCCGACCGTCGAGAACATGGACGACGCGGCGATCGAGGAGGTCAGCGGCGTCTCGTACTTCTATCTGGCCTTCAACTGCAACGAGGGCCCGACGACCGACCCGGAAGTCAGGGAGGCCGTCGACTACGCCTTCTCGATGGACAACGCCGTCGAGCAGTTCGTCGAACCCGCTGGCGTCCGGCAGTACTCGCCGATGCCCGAGGTGCTCGTCGAGGACTGGGAGTTCCCGATAGAGGAGTGGCAGTCGGCACACAACGAGCGCGACGTCGACCAGGCCAAGGCGATACTGGACGACAGCGACTCGGTGCCCGACGACTGGAGTCCGACGATCATCGTCCCGCCCGACGACAAGCGCGAACAGATCGGCGTCAGCGTGAGCAACGGTCTCGGCGAAGCGGGCTACGAGGCCGAAGTCCAGCGGTTCGACTGGGGGCCGTTCCTCGAGAAGTACGTCAGCGGCGACCCCGGCGAGTACAACATGTTCACGCTCGGATGGGCCGGGTCGCCCGACCCCGACACGTTCATGTACTTCCTGTTTTCCCACGAACAGATCGAGGTCACGAACGGTACCTTCTTCCGCAACGAGGAGATGAACGACGCGATCACGACGGCCCGCGAGTCCAACGACATGGAGACGCGCCGCCAGGCCTACGTCGACGCCGTCGACATCATCATGGAGGAAAAGCCACACATCCCGTCGTACAACCTCAAGAACAGCTTCGGCGTCTCCGACCGGGTCAGTGACTTCAGTGCACACCCGGTCGACCAGTTCAGCATCGTCTCGGGCTACAACAACACCTCGGTCCAGTAACGACCGACTCTCCCCCGTCCCACGGTGACGCGACCAGAACCGGCCCGACACGATCCGACTGCGTTCGATCCGACCCGATTCGTCTGACGATGGCAACACACCACGCCGCGGTGACAGACCAGACGAGAACCTGACAATGGGAATCTATAGATACACGATCCGTCGCCTCCTCCAGGCGATCCCGGTCATGCTCGGTGTCATCACGATCACCTTTTTCCTGGCCAACGCGATCCCGGGCGACCCGGTCCAGATCCTGCTGGGTCCATCGCCCAGTCAGAGCGAGATAGCGGCGATCCGTGCCCGGTACGGACTCAACCAGCCGCTGTGGCAGCGGTACATCAACTACGTCCTGGGCGTACTACAGGGCGACCTGGGCCGGAGCATCTTCTACGGCGAGCGCGTGACGGCGAAGATCGCCGAACGGATGGGTCCGACCCTGCTGTTGATGAGTTCGAGTTACGCGTTCGCCATCCTGACGGCGATCCCGCTGGGGGTCATCTCCGCCAAGCGCCGGAACAAGCCGACCGACCACGCCTCCCGACTCGTGTCGCTCGTCGGCGTGAGCACGCCCTCGTTCTGGATCGGGCTGATGTTCATCCTGGTCTTTTCCTTTCACCTCCAGGTGTTGCCCTCGACGAACCTCGTCATGCCCTGGGCGAACCCGACCGAGATCAGGAGCGCAGCCACTCGCCTGGACGTGCTCGTCATGAGCGCCCGGCATCTCGTCATGCCGATGGTCTCGCTGGGCACGCTCCAGATGGCCGCGCTGACACGCATCGAGCGCTCCTCGATGCTGGAGGTGCTCTCCGAGGAGTACGTCCAGCTGGCCCGGGCCTACGGCGTCACGGAGTCGACCATCCTCCGCAAACACGCCTTCCGCAACGCACAGCTGCCGATCATCACCATCCTCGGCCTCCAGCTGACCAGCCTCATCGGCGGGGCGGTGCTCATCGAGACGGTCTTCCAGATCAACGGCATGGGGAAACTCATCGTCAACTCGATCTTCAGACAGGACTACCCGCTCATCATGGGGACGACCATCGTCTTCGGCGTCGTGTTCGTCGTCGGCGTCATCGTTACGGACCTCTCGTACGCCTACATCGACCCGCGGGTCACCTACGACGAGGTGGACTGAGATGGCGACGACCGGATCCACGAGCGACGAGGTGCTGGACACGGACGAGGGCGTCGGAGAGGCCGACAGCGAGATAGAGTCACGCGTCGGGTGGCGCTACACGCTCGGACAGGTCAAAGGGGACCCGACGGCGCTGGCCGGCCTGGTCGTCATCTGCTTCATGTCCGGACTGGCGGCGTTTGCCACGCTCGACGCGGTCGTGTTCGACTACCTCTCGGAGTACGCCGTGTTCGCCCAGTTCGGGATGCGCAAGTACTGGATCGCCGAGACGTTCTGGATCAGTCCCGTGAAGGAACCGCTCGGTGCGAGGCGCCTGCTCCCCCCAGCGCCCCTGGACAACGCCTACGGACAGGGCACCTGGGACCACCCACTCGGGACCGACGACCGGGGACGGGACATCCTCGTCCGGCTGGTCTACGGCTCCCGGATCGCCATCTCGGTCGGCGCCATCGCGACAGTCGTCGGGATGGTCGGCGGGACCGTCGTCGGTGCCGTCGCGGGTTACTACGGCGGCTGGGTCGACGACGTGTTGATGCGTGCCGTCGAGACGCTGTACGCCATCCCGTTTTTCATCCTGGTGCTCTCGTTTATCGCCGTATTCGGACGCAACCTCGCGTTCGTGATGGTCGGGGTCGGCATCGCCTCGATCCCGACGTTCTCGCGACTGATCCGCTCGGAGGTGGTCAGCGTCCGCGAGGAAGACTACATCGAGGCCGCCGAGGCCGCCGGCGTCCGGGACCGCAACATCATCGCCCGCCACGTCATCCCCAACAGTTTCGCCCCCGTCCTCGTCCAGGGGACGCTGCAGATCGGGACGGCGATCCTCATCGTCGCCGGCCTCTCGTTTCTGGGCTTTGGCGTCCAGCCACCGACCCCCTCGTGGGGGCAGATGCTCTCGAAGTCCCGGGGCGTGATGATCGAGAACGTCTGGTTCAGCATCTGGCCGGGGCTGTGTATCCTCGTCACCGTGGTGGCGTTCAACATGTTCGGCGACGGCCTGCGCGACGCGCTCGACCCCCGACTCAAGAACTAGTATGACTGACCCGATACTCGAAGTCCGTGACTTACAGACCCACTTTTTCACCGCGGACGGCGTCGTCCGCGCCGTCGACGGCGTCTCCTTCGAGGTGTACGAGGAGGAGATCGTCGGCATCGTCGGCGAGTCCGGCGCCGGCAAGAGCGTCGCCGCCGCCTCGATCATGCGCCTGGTCGAGGACCCCGGCGAGGTCGTCGGCGGCGAGGTCTCCTTCAAGGGCGAACCGATCGTCGAATTCGAGGAGACCGAGGCGGGAACGCGCCGGCCGACCGACGCGATGCTCTCGAACCGCGAGATGCGCGAGCGTATCCGGGGCCGGGAGATCGCCATCATCTTCCAGGACCCCATGGAGAGTCTCAACCCCGTCTTTACCGTCGGCGGCCAGCTCCGGGAGTTCATCGAGATAAACCGTGACGTCGGCGAGTCCGAGGCCCGCGAGATCGCCGTCGAAATGCTCCGGGAGGTCGGCATCCCCGAACCCCGGGAGCGACTCGACGACTACCCCCACCAGTTCTCCGGCGGGATGCGCCAGCGCGTCCTCATCGCCATGGCGCTGTCGTGTGAGCCCAGTCTCATCATCGCCGACGAACCGACCACGGCGCTGGACGTCACCGTCGAGGGCCAGATCTTAGAACAGGTGGCCGACCTCCAGGAGAAGTACGGGACGAGTTTCATCTGGGTGACCCACGACCTGGGCGTCGTCGCCGAAATCTGTGACCGCGTGAACGTCATGTACCTCGGTCAGATGGCCGAACAGGCCGCGGTCGACGCCCTCTTTCACGACACCAGACACCCCTACACCGACGCCCTGCTCGACTCGCTGCCCCGGCCCGACCGGACCGTCGAGGAGCTGCGCCCCATCGCCGGCGTGATGCCGGAAGCGATCAATCCGCCGAGCGGCTGTCGGTTCCACACGCGATGTCCCGACGCCCGCGAGGTCTGTCGCCAGGTCAACCCCGACGCCCGCGACGTCTCCGAGTCCGACGAGCGGCCCCACCGGGCGGCCTGTCTGAAACACGAGGACGTCTTCCACGAGGACTACTGGTCCAGTCCGCCCATCGACAACGAGACCGACAGCGGGTTCGCGGTCGGCCGCACCGACGCGGGAGGTAGCGGCGATGAGTGACACGCGCGACCCGGGCGACGCCACCGGCCAGGCAGGGCGAACGGCTGCCGGCGCCAGCGCTGGCGACGACCCGTTGCTCCGCGTCGAGGGACTGACCAAACTGTTCAAGAACGATTCGGGCTTTCTCTCCTGGCTGACCGTCGACCGGGACGCCGACGGAGTGCCGGTCACCGCAGACCGCGAGTGGGTGCGGGCCGTCGAGGACGTCTCCTTCGAGATCCGCCGGGGTGAGACGCTGGGCCTCGTCGGCGAGTCGGGTTGTGGCAAGAGCACGCTCGCACGGACGCTGTTGCGCCTGATCGACCCCACCGAGGGCGACGTCTACTTCGAGGGCGACAACCTCGCCGAACTGTCGGGGGAGGCGCTGCGCCGCAAGCGCAAGGACATGCAGATCATCTTCCAGGACCCCCAGTCGTCGCTGGACCCGCGGATGAAAGTCGGGCCCATCGTCGAGGAACCGATGCGCGCTCACGACATGCTCGACGACGAGGGCCGCGAGGAGCGCGCCCGCGAACTGCTCTCCCGGGTCGGCCTCGACCCCCAGCACTACAACCGCCACCCCCACGCGTTCTCGGGCGGCCAGCGCCAGCGCATCAACCTCGCGCGCGCCCTCTCGGTCAACCCCGACTTCGTCGTCTGTGACGAACCCACGAGCGCGCTCGACGCCTCGATCCAGGCCCAGGTGCTCAACACGATGCGCCGTCTCCAGGAAGAGTTCGGCCTCACCTACCTGTTCATCAGCCACGACCTCTCGGTCATCCGCCACATCTCGGATCGGGTGGCCGTGATGTACCTGGGCGAGGTGGTCGAACTCGCCGACAAGGAGGAACTGTACGAGAACCCACAACACCCCTACACGCAGGCGTTGCTGGACTCGATCCCGGTGCCCGACCCACGCGAGTCCGAGACCCGCGGCGTCCTCGAGGGCGACGTGCCCAGCCCGATCGAACCGCCCAGCGGCTGTCGGTTCCGCACTCGCTGTCCGGAACTGATCGCTCCCGCGGAGTACGACCTGACCGACGCGGAGTGGGCCGCCGTCCGGGCGTTCACTCGCCGCGTCGTCCGCCACGGCTTCGAGATGACGACACAGGCCGACCTCGAGGCGGAGTTTTTCGGCGACACCCGACCCGGCGGGCCGGCCGGCGAAGCCCTCGACCGGGCGTTCGTCCTGCTCGAGCGCAAGGAACCCGACGCCGCCGCCGACCACCTCCGTGATTCGTTCATCGAACCCAGTATCTGTGCCCGGGAGCAGCCGTCCTACGAAGTCGACCCCGAGTACGGCGACGGCCGCCACTTCTGTGCCTGCCACCTCCAGCGCGACGAGGAGCTGACCCACTGACCGTTCGGGTTCGAATTATCGTTTCGGACTGCTCTCTCTTTCCTATCAGGTCGGTCCGTTCTCCGTTCGCAACGAGATCCGTGCGTTCTTCGAGTGCCCCACTGGGGGCGAGCGGGTGCTCACTCGACGTACGTGTATTTGCGCTCGCCCATGCGGCCCCAGCCGTCGAAGACGAACTCCGCGTCGGGCTGGGTGAACCCTTCGACGTCGGTGACACCGGCGTCCTCGTCGTGGTTGTGGACGTCGTGGACGTCCTCGTACTCCGCGAACGAGAGGTCGTAGCGGGCGTCGAGTTGCTCGTCGAGGTCGAGTGCCGATATCTCCTCGGCCCACCCGGCCTGGATGGTCTCGGCGTGGACTTCGGCCTGTGCGCCCGACCCGTAGGAGCCGACGAGCATGCGCCCGCCGGTGAGGTTCTCGCCGTTCTCCAGGGCGGCCTTCAGGCCCGAGACGCGGGCGACGTGGACCGACCCGGTGTACCAGTTGCCCACCTCCCGGGAGAGTTCCAGCGTCGGGTCGACACACCGCGCGTACCACTCCCGGTAGCGGTCGGTGTCGGTCAGCTCGTCGGTGTACTCGCCGGCGGCCTCGCGGAAGGCGTCGTCGCTGTCGAACGCCTCGCGGCGTGGCTGGCGGCCGATGTCGGCGGCGAGCTGTTCTTCGATCTCCGTGTCGCGAGTGAAGTGGCGAAAGGCAAGCGCCGCGGCCTTGCGGACCATCCCCGGGAAGGGCGTGTGGAAGGGTCCGAGTGCGTAGTCCTCGGGGTGGATCGGCCCGACGACGCTCTCGTAGTCCTCGATGGCCTCGCGCATCCGCGCCAGGTACACCTGCACCGAGCGCTTGCCGTCGACGCTGGGGAACTGCTGTTGGGGCTTGAGGAAGTCCGTCTCGTCTGCGCTGCCGTACCCCTGCTCGGTCGACAGTTCGACCAGGTCGGGGTCTTCGCTGATGAGCATCGCGACGGCGCCGGCGCCCTGAGTCGCCTCGCCGGGATCGTCACGCGCGTACAGGGCGGTGTCGGTCGCGACGACGATCGCCGAGCGCCCGCGATGGCGCCCGGCGCGGATCCAGTTGAACGCGTCGTCCAGGCTCTGTGTCCCGGAGATGCAGGCGAACTTGCGTTCGCCCTTGTTGGCGTGGTGGAAGTCGTCCTCGTAGACCTGCTCCAGACAGCCGGCGATGTACGTCGAGACGGGCTTTGAGTTGTCGAACGCCGACTCCGTGGCCACGTCGATCCGGCCGATGTCGTCGGGTTCCAGCCCCTTGCGGTCCATCAGCCGGTGGGCGGCGTTGGCTCCCATCGTCACGATGTCCTCGTAGACGTCCGGGAACGAGGAGGCGTACAGCCCCAGCCCCTTCGTGTACTTTTCCGGTTTCTCCCCCTGGGCTGGCGCGAACGTCTCGGCCAGGTCGAGTCTGAGTTTGCCGGTCCGGACCTCGATCGCGTCGATGCCGACCGATGTCATATCTCCCCTTTCCGCGACGAGGTACAAGGCTCTGTCGACTGGTAGTTCGACAGTCGTCGAAGACAGTCACGGAGGGACGGTCGCGCGGTCCTGCAGCACCACGGTGTTCGAGGGCTGATGGACGACGAGGACGGTCAGGTCGCCGGGGTCGACGCCGTGTTCACGGCGGACCCGTTCGCCGGGGTCGAGGCGGGCGTCGCCGCCAGTCGTGTTGGCGGCGTCGGGTGTGAACGTCTTCCGGGTGTCGTCCTGTTCGAGCGTCACCCGCAGGTCCGCCAGGTCCAGCGAGTCGCCGCCGTTGTGGGCGAGCGTGACTTCCTCGTTCGAGGCCGAGAGGACCAGGTCGGTGTTGGGGCCGCCGTCGTCGCCGCTGTACTGTGCGATGACGACCCCGCCGACCGCGAGCGCGACGACGACGACGACGCCGGTCAGGATGGCGACGCCGATAACTTCCGACTGGGCGCGGCCGGCGGGCGGTCGGCGACCGGTCCCGGGCGCGCCGTCCGGTCGGCGGTCGAGCGCCATCAGGACGCCCCGGTGTTGGTCTTGGCCCCGACCTCGTCCCCGTTCGAGTCCGTGACGAACGTCCGCGTTCCGTCCAGGTCGAAGTACACGAGGCGGTCGTCACCCGTGCTGTCGACGTAGGCGATCTCCAAGTCGTCGTCGGCGTCCCTGTCGGCCACACCGACCGGGATCTCGTTGTTGAGATTCCGGACGACCTCCGTCGTGCTGCCCGCGGTGTCGCCGGCGCCGTCACCGTTGACGTACTTCATCGTGTTGTCGTCGTCACCGTCGATGTACGGTATCTCGTCGGCGCCGTCGTCGTCGAAGTCCGCCGGTTCACCGACCGCGTTCGGCGTGTTCAGCGTCGGCGAGGACCCGAGCACCGTCGTCTCTGCGTTGTTGCCCGGCCCCGATTCGACGTACTCGAAGTTACTGTTCGAGTTGACGTATATCAGTTCTACCGTCCCGTCGTCGTCGATGTCTCCGGTTCCCATGACTGCCTGTGCCGTATCGATCAGCGGTTGGCCGGTGTTGTCGTCGATCACCTCGACGTTCCCGCTCCCGTCGACTCGTGCCAGTTTGTCGTTGCCGTTGATGAAGTACACGAACGGCCCGCCGTCGGTCCGGTACTTGCCGCTGCCGTCGACGTATGCCTGCCCGACGGCCAGACGCTTGCTGGAACTGATCCCCGGCGAGTAGCTGTTGCTGTCGACGAGCGTCACGGAGTCGCTTCCGTTAGCGACGCCGAGGTTGCCGTTGCCGTCGATGTACGGCACTTCCGTGTCGCCCCCGCCGACGAAGTCGAACTCCACCGGTCCGGTCGCCGTCACACTGGTGACCCCGTAATTCACGATGTTCCCGCCCGTGTCGACGGTGGAGAGTTCGCCGTTGTTCTGGCCCGCGTAGACGACGCCACCGTCCGCTACCGGCGTCGCGCTGCCCGCGTTCGAGATGTTGACGTCGAGGTAGTCGCTGGCACCCCCGCCCGTGGTGGCGTACACCCGGACGAGCCCGTTCGACTGGGCGCTCAGCGTCGTCGTCGCCTCGCCGCTCGACCCCGTCGCGTCGGTGCCCGGCGACACCGTTCCGATCGTGCTGTCGTTGACCGCGAAGTCCACCTCGGCGTCATCGATAGCCGCGCTGGTCAGCGACGTGTTCTCCACCAGGGCGGTCAGGTCCGTGGTGGCCCCCTCGGCCTCGACGTCGAACTCGTAGCGCTTGTTGCTCCCGCCATCGGGGTCGTCCCACGCGACATCGAACGGCGTCGAACCGCCGCCGCTACCGCCGGCCTCCGTGTTCTGGACCTCGACGGTCATGTTGACGTTCTCGGGTTCGGCGGCGTCGAATCCCGTCCCGGGCGCGCCGGTGTAGCTGAAGTTGACGGTGTCCTCGGTGAGCGAACTGACGGAGGCGGGGGCGTCGTAGAGGAACGCGGCGCGGCCGTCGGGGCCGGTCTGGGCGGTCGTGTCGTCGAGGGACCCGGTTGCGGCGTCGGCCGAGACGGTCACGCCCGAGACGGGGTTGTTATACTCGTCGCGGACTTCGACGACGAGCAACTCCGACCCGTCCTCCGGAACGGTCGACCCGCTCTTGCTGACGTTCGTCATGTAGGCTTCGTCAGTTTCGGTGACGTCGGTGCCGACGCCGACTTTGGCCATCTGGAGGGTGTACTGCTGGCCGGTTTCGAGTTCGAGGCTGAGGGTTTCGAACTCCCCGCCGGTGTCGGTGACCGACACCGAGCCGTCGACGACGTGTCCGCTGTCGATTTCCTCGTCGAGTAGCTCCTCCCAGGTGTCCTCGTCGAGTTTCGTCGGGAGTGTCAGTTCGATGGGGTCGCCGTCGTCGGAAACGGTGACCGTACGGGTGGAACTGCTGAGCGGGCGCACGTCCGGCGAAACCGTGCCCGCTTTCGTCGCGTCGTAGGAGCCGTTGAGCGCGACCAGCGTGATCCGGGTCCCGTCGACCAGCGTCTGGTCGGACAGCGCCACGGTCCCCGACGGAAACTCGTTGTACAGCACCGAACTCTCGTAGGCCGTCGTCGGAGCCCGGGTGTAGACGTTGTAGTTGGGCCGGTAGAAGAGACCGCCGGTCCGGTAGGTTCTGGTGGAGCCGTCCCAGAAGTCGCCGGTTTCGCCGGTCGCGTCGACGTTGTCGAGGCCGAACTCCACCGACGGGTCGTCCGTCCCGGTCGTTCGCAACTGCCCGGTCGGTGGACCGGGGTTGATGGCGACGGCCCGTGCCGGGTACTGTGTTCCCAGTTGGACCGACACCGACCGGGGTGTCTGTCCGCCAGGTGCGGAGACGATCGCGTTGCGCAGGTCGGACATGTGGTCCTGGACGGTCTGGCTGTGTACGAACTCGACGCGTTCGTTCTGGGCCGGGACGACGAACGCTTGGTAGCCGGCCAGGGCGAGTATCAGTGCACCGAACAGCAGGACGGCGCCGATCTGGATCGCCTGGCCGCGCTCGCCGTGGGGCCACATACCCTCGTCGTACCGCCTCACCGACCAAAAGCGTGTGTGTCCGGTTTTTCACCGTGATAACTGTTCTGCCCGTCGTGGATACGCCCGCGTTGCCGGGCCGGCCCTCGTCTTTCTGACGTAGTCGAAGGTCGTCCGTCCGCCCTGGTTCCCGAACGCGAGCTCGTCGGCGCCGCCGTCGCCCTTGCCGTCGACGGTCACCGACGCGAGTTCCGTCCCGTCGGTCTCGGTCAGCGTGACCACGACGTCGTCGGTCCCCCACTCGACTTCGACCTCGTACCAGGTCCCCGTCGAGAGGTCGAACGTGCTGTCGGACGTCTCGCTGCCGTCGCCGTTGCTGACGGTCAACTCGAAGTTGCCGGTATTGTCGCCCGTCTCGTCGATACTGACCTCGTATATCTTCCCGCCGCTGGTCTCGCCGAACCCGACGAGCGCTCTGTATTGGTGATTCGTACTGAAACTGTTGGGATAGAAGTTGTAGTTGAACGTGTCCCCTTCGCGGGGGTACTCGGGCAGGTCGTTCGCGGGTGCGCTCGTTGTGTTGATATACTTGACCGCGTTGCCGATACTGTCCGACTGGAGCGCGTAGCTCCCGTCGAACGCCGGGTTCGTCGTCGTGGAGAACTGATTGACGTCGCCGCCGTACTCGTCGATGTCGGCGTCCTCGAAGTTGTCGATGATGGTGTCGCTGCCCGCCCCGACGCCACTCACGTTGACGTCGAGGTAGTCGCTGGCACCCCCGCCCGTGACGGCGTAGACACGGACGGTCCCGTTGGACTGGGCGGTCAGCGTCGTCGTCGCCTCGCCGTTCGACCCGGAGGTGTCCGTACCCGGCGACACCGTCGCGACCGTGCTGTCGTTGACCGCGAAGTCGACCTCGGCGCCGTCGATGGTCGCGTTGGTCAGCGACGTGTTCTCGACGAGCGCAGTCATGTCGAGGAGGCTCCCCTCGGTGTCGACGTCGAACTCGTAGCGGTCGTTGCTCCCGCCGTCGGGGTCGTCCCACGTGACGCTGTAGGGAACGTCCCCGGCACTGCCGCCGACCGCCGTATTCTGGATTTCGACGGTCATGTTGACGTTTTCGGGCTCGGCGGCGTCGAATCCCGTCCCGGGCGCGCCGGTGTAACTGAACTCGACTGTATCCTCGATGCGGGAACTGACGGAGGCGGGTGCCTCGTAGAGGAACGCGGCCCGTCCCTCTGGGCCGGTCCGGGCGGTGGTGTCGTCGAGGGACCCGGCGACGGCGTCGGCCGAGACGGTCACGCCCGAGACGGGGTTGTTGTACTCGTCGCGTGCCTCGACGACGAGCAACTCCGACCCGCTTTCCGGGACGGTCGAGACGCTACCGGAGACGTCCGTCAGGTAGGCTTCGTCGGTTTCGGTGACGTCGGTGCCGACGCCGACTCTGGCCATCTGGAGGGTGTACTGCTGGCCGGTTTCGAGTTCGAGGCTGAGGGTTTCGAACTCCCCGCCGGTGTCGGTGACCGACACCGAGCCGTCGACGAAGCAACTCCTCCCAGGTGTCCTCGTCGAGTTTCGTGGGTATCGTGAGTTCGATCGGGTCGCCGTCGTCGGAGACGGTGACTGTGCGGGTGGAACTGCTGACCGGGCGCACGTCCGGCGAGACAGTCCCGGACTGGGTCGCGCCGTAGGAGCCGTTGAGCGCGACCAGCGTGATCCGGCTCCCGTCGACCAGCGTCTGGTCGGACAGCGCCACGGTGTCGGACCCGAACTCGTTGGAGAGGACCGAGTTCTCGTAGGCGGTGGTCGGTGCGTCGCTGTACACGTTGTAGTTGGGTCGGTAGACGAGGCCGCCGGTCCGGTATGACCGACCGGAGCCGTCCCAGAAGTCGCCGGTTTCGCCCGTCGCCTCGGCGTTTCTGACCGAGAACTCGACCGACTGGTCGTCCGTGCCGGCGGTTCGCAACTGCCCCGTCGGCCGGCCAGGGTTCAGACCCAGCACACGCCCCGGATACTCCGTCCCCAGTTGGACCGACACTGACTGGGTCCCGCCCCCGCCGGGTGCGGAGACGATCGCGTTGCGCAACTCGGACATGTGGCCCTGGACCGTTTGACTGTGTGAGAACTCGACGCGTTCGTTCTGGGCCGGGACGACGAACGCCTGGTAGCCGGCCAGCGCCAGGACCAGCGCGCCAAAGAGGAGGACGGCGCCGATCTGGATCGACTGGCCACGCTCGTCGTCCGGCACCATGCACGGGGCCTACCGCTCCACCGACCAAAAGCGTGTGCGTCCGGTTTTTCAGGGTGATAACGGACGTTGCCGGGTGTTACTCGTCTTCCTCGACGACTTCGGGGTCCCGCATCGCGTTCTGGAGACTGTCGAGGCCGTTGACCCACTGGACGGTCAGTCCCGGGGGCAGGTCCTCCGCGACGGCGGGGTCGAACTCGGCGCCGTCGATGACGAGCGTGCCGGCCTGCACACAGTAGGACAGCGCCGCGTCGAGGTCCTCCTCGCTCTCGGCGTCGACGGCCGCGTCGACGTACTCCAGCAGGTCGCCCTCGTCGACGACGCCCCCGACGATGTACTCCTCGGCCGCGTAGAACACACACACCAGCGACGTCTGGACGCTGTCGACCAGCATTAGCTTCTCCTCGTCCTCGAACGCCGGCTCGGCCAGGACGACCTCCCGCATGTCCTCGAGTTCGCCCAGCGCCGTCTCCTCGTCGAGGACGTCGTCGTCGTAGTCCATGACGACTTTCGCCACCGCGATGGCGGTGTCGTCCTGCATGTTCCACAGCAACTGTGCCGAGTCGTTGTCGTCCGGGTCGACGTCCTCCTCGTCTATCCTGTCGATCCAGTTTTGCCACCGTTCGGGTGTGTAGTATTCCCCCGGCTCACTACTCATATGATGTGGTTCGTCGCTCGGGGGATATGACTTTCGCCACGACATTTTTTGGGGTCGGGTTTCCTCGCGCCCGCCGGGCGCTGCGGGAACCCGACCCCAAAAAATCTCGGATAAAAAAGCCGAACGCGCGGCGACCGCCGCGCGTTCGGTGAACCGACGAGCGCGGCGGCGCTCGT
>PXQN01000010.1:36614-59633 GCA_003021305.1 Halobacteriales archaeon QH_10_67_22
CACCGCACCGCCACTGCCACCGCCACCGCACCGCCACTGCCACCGCCACCGCACCGCCACTGCCACTACCACGGCCACCGCCGCGGCCACCGCACTGCCACTGCCACGGCCACCGCGACCGACCCGCCACAGCGACGGGACGTGCTGTGAGCCGTCGTGCTCCCGTTGTCGCGGTCACGGGTTACAAGCCTGCGTCGGCTTCGTCCTCGAAGTCGGCGAAGTGACGGACCATCCCACACTCGGGACACATGACAGTGGTCAACTCTTTTCGCTCGTTCATTCCGAGCTTGCCGAGCAAGCCCTCTCGTTTCTCGCCGGTCTTGACGTAGGCGCTGTACGCGTTGTCCATGCCGAACTCGACCTCCTCCATCGTCACGCTACAGTAGGGACAGTGGTGCTGGAGCATGCCCGTGTGTTCGTCCGACGGAGACAAAGCACTCCCGAAACGTCACTGCAGTGTCGCTTCGGTGTCGATCCCGTAGACGCTCGCGGGCGTCTCGACGTGGGCCTGCCGGACGGCGTCGTCGTGGCCCTCCTCGCGGAGCCACCGGACGCGCCGCGGGACGGTTTTTGGTCCGAGCACCGCCCCCGGTCGGTCGGGGTCGTCGATGAAGTCCGTCTCCATCATGAACGGTTCGTCCGCCTCGACGGCCACCTCCAGGTCGTCTTTGTTCGAGATGACGCTTTTCGTCGGTCCCTGGAGGCGACCGCCAGAGAAGTGCTTGACGACGCGTTCGGCCGGCAGGCCACGGTCCTCGGCCCACTCGGCGACGTCGGTGAAGTCCTCGCCGCCCTCGGTGTGCAGCTGGATCGCCACGCCGGTCTCGGCGGCCAGGCCGAACCCGTGTTTCATCACCGCGTTGGAGGCCGCCCACACGTCGTCGTCGACCGCGTAGTGTGGGCGGCCGGACTTGAGCGCCAGTGCCGGCCCGTCGGCGACGTACTCGGCGGCCACGTCCAGTCCCGTCTGCATCAGCTCCCGGGCACTCTCCGGGTCGTGGTCGGCCTCGACCAGCTGGGACACGAGTGCCGGGTGCACCCCCAGAACGGGCCAGGCCCGCCCCGGCAACACGTCCGAGGCGTCGGCGACCACGTCGACCGTCAGGTCGAACACCCGCCGGAAGTCCTCGGGTCCGTCGGGGAGGTCTTCGAGCAGGTGCCACGACGGCTTGTTGACGACCAGGAGGTGGGTCCCGCCGTGGTCGGCGAACGTCTCGGCGGCCTCGACGCCGCGTCCGACCAGCGGGTCCAGATGCATGTGGTCGTCCAGCACCGGCGTGTCGAGTTCGTCCATACCCGCCGGTCGGTCGCCCCGGCGCAAAAGGTGTTCGCTCCCGGATCGCCTACAGGGACAGCGGCGGTGACGACCGCCTCGGGTCGTCAGGCCCGCCGAGCGACGAGGCCACGACGCTCGGTGGGTCGTTACTGATTCGGATTGGGCGGGCCACAGACGTTGGCGGTGGCGTAGACCTCGTTGTTGCGGGTGGTCTCGATGCCGACCCCGATCCGCGTCGCGTTGCTGTAGGAGAGTCGCGGGGTGTAGACGGCGTTGTTCGTCCACTGCTCGAAGATGTCCTCGGCGACGGCCGTCTCGTTGGCGTTGTAGTCGGTCCCGTTGGGCGTCTCGTAGGTCCGTCCGGCGTAGGTCCGGCCCAGCACCTCCAGGGAGTTGTCGTCGGGCGTGACGAAGTAGTTGCCGTCGTCGGCTTTGAACCAGCAGTTCCAGTACACGTTGTACTCGTGGTAGCGGTCGGCACTGGACCTGTTGTCGACCTCGTGTAACGTCAGTCCGGCGTCGGCCATGGCGACGCTGTGGTTTCTGGCCATCGCGTTCAGGTCCGCCACGAGCGCGCCGTCAGTTTTGAACTCCTGTAATCCCTCTTTCTCGCGCCAGTCGTTCAACATCCGGCGGAGTTCGCTCTCTATTTCCGCCTCGTCGAACCGCCTGACCAGCATCGGCGTCCGGGTCGGCGTCGCCGTCGGGGGCGGGGGCGTCACGGTCGGTGTCGCCGTCGGCGTCGGGGTGGGGATCACGGTGTCGACGGCAGTCGGCGTCGGGGTGGGCGCGGGAGCGGCCGTGTCGACGACGGTCGGCGTCGGCGCTGCTGTCGGGGCGTCGGTCGGGGCCGGCGTCGGCGTCCCGTCGTCACCGAGCGACACCGGCACCGCGAGGCCGGTCCCGGCGGCGACGAACCCCAGAACCGCACCCACGACGAACAGGCCCACCACCGACGCGGCCAGGACACGCCCGTCGATGCGGAGCATACCGGTCGGTCTGTGTCCCCGAATTTAAACACTCCCCCCCAGTTATCAGGCGTTGAACGCTCGGCACCCGGTCGAAGGGACCCCTCCGCAGATCAGACGAACCCGGCGATGAGATAGCCCACGACGAACCCGACGACCAGTGCCACGAGGAGTCCGGCGACCAGTATCTTCGGGTCGATCCGCAGCATACGTCGTGATGCCGGTACTGGGAGTTAAGTGCTTGGTGCGGACTGTCGAGGGTGTCGTTTATCCGGCAGGGGGGCCAAGCGCGATGCGATGCGAGTCGGGATCGTCGGGCAGAAGGGCAACGAGCGAGCGGCGACAGTCGCGGTGGCGGTGGCAGCGCGTGTCGTCGACCTGGGGGTCGACCTGTTCGTCGACGAGGCGACCGTCCAGGCGTTCGACGCTCTCGCGCTGGACTCGGCACCCCGGGCGGCGACGACCCCGGTGTCGGTCGACCGGATGTCCGAGTGTGCGCTGGTGGTGTCGATCGGCGGCGACGGGACGTTCCTGTTCGCGGCACGGGGCGCGGGCTCGACACCGATCATGGGCGTCAATCTCGGCGAAGTCGGCTTTCTCAACGCCGTCCCGCCCGACGAAGCCGTCGCGGCCGTCGAGAGCGAGGTCCAGGCCTACCAGCAGCGCGGTCGCGTCGAAACCCGAGACATGCCGCGCCTGACCGCCAGCGGCCACGGGTGGTCGCTCGAACCGGCGCTCAACGAGGTGGTCGTCCAGGGCCCACGCCGGGGCCACGGCGGCGGGACCGGCCTCGAGGTGTGTGTCGAGGACGCGGTCTACACCAGCGGCCACGCCGACGGCGTCCTCGTGGCGACGCCGACGGGCAGCACCGCGTACAACCTCAGCGAGGGCGGACCGCTCGTCCACCCCGACGTGGGGGGTCTCGTCGTCACCGAGATGGCGTCGGCCGAGTCGATGCCGCCCCTGACAGTCTCGACCGACGTGACCGTCACGGTCCGGACCGACTCGCCGGACGGCGGCTACGTGGTCGGCGACGGGCGCCGGCGTCAGCGACTCGACGGTCCCTCACGCGTCACCATCGAGCGGGCCGACAACCCGGTCCGGATCGCCGGTCCCCCCCTCGATTTCTTCGCCGCGCTCGGGAAACTCACCTGACACCGGGTACCGCTCGGCCGAACGTAGCGCCCGAGTTACCGGTCGGCCGTCGTGAACAGCACGGGTGCGACGACCAGCAAAATGAGTCCGACGATCTTGTACTCCAGGATACTTCTGAGCAGACTCAGCTCCTTGGGGTCGTACATGATGTTCCCGGGGAGCAACAGCAACAGCGCGCCGAACGTGATGACGTGCAGCGTCGCGAGCCTGCGGGACCCCTTCGGGATCACCGCGAGCAACCCCAGGACGAACCCTACCAGCAAGGCGTCGCCCACGTTGACCTTCAGCAGGAACCCGTCGATGACCTGCAGCGGTATCGGGAGCATTCTTATCCTGAAAGTCTCTCTGTGCGAATCATTAAACTTCCGTTCCGGACCCGGAGACGACGGTGAGTGACGGTCATCCCGTGTCGTACTTGTAGGTGGCTTCGTCGGGGTCGATGCCGAAGTCCTCGGGGCCCTCCGGTGGTTCTTCGGGTTCGTCGTCGGCGGCCGCGCCCTTGAACGCCTCGCGGAGGTGGCCGGGCATCCGGAACCGCTCGGGGTCGATCCGCACCGGGACGGCGTCCGGCGCGACCCCCTCCTGTTTGTCGACGAGGCGGTCCCGGAGACGGTCGGGTAACTGTGCGACGTCGATGCGCTCGAAGCCGAACTGGGTGAGATACTCGTGTTCGTCCGTCAGCGCGTACACCTCCTCGAACCCCTCGTCTGTGGCCGTCCGCACTAGTCGCTCGACGACGTGTGCCCCAACGCCCTGTCCCCGCCAGTCGTCCAGGACTCCGATACTCGTGAGTTCGCACAGTTCCCCGTCGTCGGTCTTGTGAACCCGGATGCGTCCGAACCCTGCCCTGGCGTTGGACTCCTCGTCGATGGCGATCACGTAATCGCGCGAACGGAACGCGGTTTCGTCCAGCCCCATCGCCTCGATGTGGTCTAGCAACCAGACCTCGTCCCTGTTTTTCGCGTCCCGGACGTACATACCCGATGTCTAGCGACCCCGCGGTCAAAAGCGTTTGTCGACCGATCTGTCGTGGGTCGGTTCCGGGACCCGTGATCGACTGCCGGGACAGACGACGTTCGCCCGGGACCGCCGAAACTGGTAAGCGGCCGTAGCCGCAACGACTGTGCCATGAGTCGCATACCCTTCGGGATCCGCCAGCTGGACACGACGATCCAGGGGGGTGCGCCGCCGGGCAGCGTCGTGCTCCTGGCGGGCGAGGGTGGGGCCGGGTCGCGGGAGTTCATGTACACGAGTGCCCTGTTGAACGCCCTGGCCCGGACCGACGAGGACCTGTACGACCTCTACTACGGGGACCTGGCGCCCAACGCGGCCCCGCCCGAGGAAGTGCACTACCTCTCGTTTACCGCGGGCCGGCGCCAGTTCGCCGAGGAGGTGTCGCTGACGATGGACGACGAGATCGTCGACGCGGGGCTGGACGCCGTCACGTTCCACGACCTCTCGGACCGGTACTTCCACCAGAGCCCCGTCCCGCGGGAGTGGTACGCCGAACAGAGCGCCACGATCAAGGACCTGCGCGCCCGCCAGGAACGCGAGGACATCCTGGGTTCGATGGGTGACATCCTTGGCCAGCACGCCAGCGGGAACCTCGTGGTCGTCGACTCGCTGACCGACCTCGTCAGCACCGCCGGCCCCGACCAGTCCCTTGAGTGGTCGGACATCGCCTTCCTCGTGAAGGGGCTGATGAAAGGCGCCAGCGCCTGGAACGGGCTGATACTGGTCAGCCTCAACCGGGAGACCGTCACCGACACCGAGTACGGCCAGCTCGTTGACGGCGTCACCGGCACCTTCGAGTTCCAGTGGGCCAGCGGCGGCAGCACCCGCGACCGAACTCTGGTCGTCAAGCAGTTCCGGGGCGTCCTCTCACAGATCGCCGACGAGGACATCGTCCAGTTCGAGACCGAGATCAGCGAGGACGGCTTCGACATCAGCGACGTCCGGAAGATCCGCTGACCGGACGGCCCGGTCGCGGTACCGCCGTGACGTATCGAATTTCGAGAATGGGCGGGGAACCCTTTAGTGTCTACTGTGCTACGACCGGTATAATGGCGAGTGAGTCGTCGAACGACCGTGGGGTCACGGTGTCGCTCCCGGCCGACGTCGACGAGTGGCTCGACGCGAAAGCCGCCGAACTGGGGGTCGACCGCGAGGCCGTCGTCGTCCAGTTGCTGTCGTCCTACCGGGCCGCCGAGGAACTCGACGACGACTCAGTTACCCCGCCGGCCGACGTCGAGTCCCAGGTCAGGGACGTCATCGCAGAGCGGATACCCGACATCGCCGACGCAGTCCAGGGGCAGGTCGACACGAACACCGACGCGGTCGAGGACCGCCTCACCGCGGAGGTCGACCGCGTCGAGTCTGACTTCCGGTCGAAACTCGACGACGTGCGCGAGCGGGTCGTCCAGGTGAAACGCGATGCCGACGCCAAGGCCGACCCGGACCACACCCACCCGGAACTGGGCGAACTCGCGACGCTGTCGACCGAGGTCGACGACCTCACCGACCGCATCACGGACCTGTCGGAAGCCGTCGAATCCGGGGAACGCGAGCGCGACGACCTCGCCGAACGGGTCGAGGACCTGACGGAACTGGCCGACAGACTCGACGACGTCGAGGACAAGCTCCAGACGGTAGCGTGGGTCGTCAGCGACCTCAAGGACGAACTCGACACCCGGAGCGGGACGTCCCGGGCCGTCGAGCAACTCAAACAGGCGGCCGCCGAGGCCGATGTCGACCGCGCGGTGTGTGACAGCTGCGAACGCCCGGTGGACATCGCGTTGCTCTCGTCCCCGAACTGCCCACACTGCGAGGCGACGGTCAACGACGTCGAACTCCCCGGCGGCCTGTTCGGCAAACCCCGACTGACCGTCGCCCGCCAGCTCGAAGCCGGCGACGAGGGGCCCGACGACGACCTCGACGTCCCGGACGGTGCCAGACGCTAACATGAGCGACGACCCCTTCGAGGACCTCGACGCCGACGACCGCGAGGGCGACCCCTTCGACCACCTCGACGAGGACCCAGACACCCCCGAGGACGCGGTCGCCCCTCCCGAGGACACGGCCGACGGTCCCGAGAGTGGCGCGACCTCCCCGGGCGGCAGTTCGCCCGACCCCTTCGAGTACATCGACGACGGGCCGGGCGCCCCCGACGGCGCCGAAACCGACGACCGGGCCGACGCCGCCGGCGGCCCCAATGGGAGCCGAGCGGTCGACGCCGGTCCGGATTCACTCGGGGAGGCCGACGTGTCCCGGGGCGACCCCTTCGAGTCGTCGGACTCACCGTTCGAACAGGTCGACGTCGAGGGCGTCGACCCCGACGAGGTCTGGGAGCGGTTCACCGCCGAGGCCGAAGCCGAAGCCCACGCCGACACCGAGTCCCCACGAGACCAGCACGACCGGGCGGTCGACGAGCCGGGCGACGACGTCGTCACCGTCTCCAAACACTCATTCTGTGAGGGGTGTCCACACTTCACCGCCCCGCCGGCGGTCGAGTGTACTCACGAGGGAACCCAGATCATCGAGTTCGTCGGACCCGACGAGGTGCGGGTCTCGAACTGTCCCATCGTCGTCGAGCGGCGAGAACTCGGTGAAGCGTTCGACTGATACAGTCGTGCGTAATTCTTTTTGTGCCCACGAAACAGACGACCGTCCCCGTAGTCCGAAACGCCGATCCGAACCGACACTGCGGAAATCAGTTACGCACGACCGTATGAGCCCTTACTGACTCGGGGATGCGTTCGACCGAGTGCCAGCGAACTCGGAGGGCGTTCGACCGAGCGTCCGGAGCGTGTCACTCATGTGGGACCGCACACGTAGCAGACGGACACGATGCAATTCTGTGACGCCTGTGGCTCGCTGATGCACGCCGACGGCGACGAGATGGTCTGTTCGTCCTGCGGGGAGACGACCGGCAAGGACGCCGAACGCGCCGAGGCGTTCGTGAGTACAGAAGCACAGAGCGACGACGACGTCATCGAGACGGAAGAGGGCGCCAACTTCGAGGGCAAACCCACCGCCAACGACGTGACCTGTGACGACTGTGGCCACGGCGAAGCCTGGTACACGATCAAACAGACTGGCTCGGCCGACGAACCGCCGACGAGATTCTTCAAGTGCAAGGAGTGTGGGAACCGCTGGCGCGGGTACAGCTAGTGACGGAACGGACGAACGCCGGCCGCTGGAGGGTCCCAGTTGAAACGCTCGACCGCTCATAGTGATTATTGTAGCGATTTACCGGTACGACCGCACGATTGCGTACGGTCGATCCGGAACAGACCGACAATAATCACTATCAGAACGTGTGTGACGCGGTCTGTTCGGACTTCGTGACACTGTAGACCCGTTCACGTGGGATGTAGGTGTAAACCCCGTCGCCGCGGTCGATCTTCCACTGGTCTTTCGTGTACTCGAGGGCTTCGTCGGGGAGTTCCTCGCACTCCACCTCCCGGTCGGGCTGGGCCGATTCGTACTCGATGGTCGCCATGTGTGAGATAAAACGTATTTCCACATACACATTTCGGATCGGACAACAGGGGAGAGGCAGTCTGATACGGTCGTGCGTAATTCTTTTTGTGCCCACGAAATAGACGACCACCCTCGTGGTCCGAAACACCGATCCGAACCGACACTGCAGAAATTAGGTACGCACGACCGTATGACGGCACCCCGACGGGCGAGCGCCGATGGTGCCCCGAGAGACGGAAGGGGGACCCACAGACCACCACCGATAAGAGCGGTTCCCGGCAAACGGAAGCTAATGAACGACGGACGGATCGCGACGGTGACCCGGGAAGCGGCTCGAGCGGGGGCGGACGTCGCCATCGCGGCGTTCCGGACGACCCTCGACGTCGGCGAGAAAGACGGGAAGACAGACCTCGTCACGGTGACAGACCGTGAAACACAGGACGCGGTGGTCGACCGGATCAGGGAGACGTTTCCCGAGGACACGGTCTACGGCGAGGAAGACGGGACTGATGGCTATATTCCCGACACCGGCCGCGGGTGGGTCATCGATCCGATCGACGGGACGAACAACTTCGTGCGCGGAAACCGCCGGTTCGCCACGAGCGTCGCCTGCGTCCGCGACGGCGAGCCGGTCGCCGCGGCGAACGTCCTCCCCGCCATGGACGACACGTACGTCGGCACGCCCGGCGCGGTCACCAGGAACGGGTCGACAGTGTCGGTCAGCGAGCGTTCGGACCCGGACCTGTTTCAGGTCGTCCCGACGATATGGTGGGGGTTCGACCGCCGGGGGGAGTTCGCCCGGGCGACCGAAGCGGTCGTCGAGCGCTTCGGTGACCTACGGCGGTTGGGCTCCGCACAGGCGGCGCTCTCGATGCTGGCAGGGGGCGGGGTCGAGGGGGTCATCACCAACGTCGAAACCAACGCCTGGGACACCGTCGCCGGCGCGGCGATGGTCGAGTGGGCCGGCGGGACGGTGACCGACCTCGACGGTGATCCGTGGCAGTACGACGCCCGCGGCCTGGTCGCCTCGAACGGTCGCAATCACGACGCGGTACTGGCCGCCGCCCGACAGATCGACGGGACCGACCCCGAGTAGTAGTGTCCCTCTGACGTGGAACCGGGGAACTCATCGACGAAGTAGTGGGGTCGCTCCACCGACACAGCAGTGGGATCATTTGAGCATAGAGTTGGCGAACCGGCCGGGGAAGCCGAGGATGAGCTCGCGCCACCCCATCTTCTCCTCGTCGGAGCGCAGGCGCGCACGCAACCGCTGACTGAACAGTTCGACGCTGATGATCAGGACGAAGATACAGAGGAGTCCGGCCATCATGTTGGTGTACTGGCGCGTTCCGCGCTGGACCTCGACGATCTGTCCGAGCCCGCCCGCACCGTACACACCGACAGTGACGGCGATGCGGACGTTGATCTCGAGGATGTAGAGCGTCCAGGCGATGAACGAACTCTTCACCTGACTCAACATCCCGAAGACGATGGTCTGTGACCGACTGGCTCCGGTCGTTCGCATCGCCTCGATCGGGCCCTCCTCGATCTCTTCGAGTTCGTCGACGAACAGTCGGCCGAGGTTCCCGATGGTGTCGACCGCGATCGCGATCGTCGCCGCCGAGGAACCGAGGCCCGCGAGCGGGATGAACACGAGCACCCAGACGAGCGCCGGGATCGACCTGATGAACGACATCGTCCCCCGGAACAAGAAGTTGAAAGGGAACGGCGTCACACGCTCGGAGCCCAGCGTCCCGAACAGAAGCGCGAGCGGGAGGCCGAGGACCGTCCCGGCAAAGCCCATCGCCAGCGTGATGCCTGCCTCGCCGAAGACCATGAACACGCCGAGTTCCTCGAAGAAGAACGTGTAGAGCTGGCCGCTGAACAGCAGCCGCCCGATTTCCGGGTCGTAGATCAGGTCGTTTCGCTGGATGAACTCGATGTACTGCCCGACGTCGATGTACGGGATACCGCTCCCGGTCGTGGTGACGGGTACGTACGACCGGACCGACTGCCAGAAGAAGTCCCAGGTGAAATCGGCCCGCTCGAGCAGTTCCGTGGCGTTGAGCGCCTGTGCGAACAGGAACCCGATGACCGAGAGGACCGCCGCCCACCCGACCGCGCGCCGCTTTCGTTGCTGGTGGATACTCCGGAACTGGTCTCTGACCGTCTCGGCTGGGCCGTCCCCGTCTCCGCCGGCGCCAGTGGCGTCTGTCGGTGGGGCGGTGCCGCCGTCGGTCGTCGCCGGGTCGGCCGTCGGGTCGCCGCCCGTGTCTTCGTCAGCCCGGGTCACTGTGGTGCCCCAGTCTCCGTCTCTGCCGCCGTTTCCTCGTCGCTGACGAACATCCCCTCGGTGTCGATGTCACCGTAAATATCGTCGATGTCGTCGATCGTGAGTTCGTCCCGGTATCCGTCGAAGACCTTGGTGCCGTCACGGAGTCCGATGAACCGCCTGCCGAACTTCCGTGCGATGTTGACCTGGTGGAGGCTCGAAAACGTCGTGAGGTCCCGCTTGTCGGACGCCCGCTGGAGATACCGCATCACGTCCTGTGCGCTGCCCGGGTCGAGACTCGCGACCGGTTCGTCGGCGAGCAACACGCTCGGGTGCTGGACGAGGGCGCGCGCGATACCGACGCGCTGTTGCTGTCCCCCGCTCATCCGGCGGGCTTTCTGGTCGGCTTCGTCGAGCAGGCCGACCGTGTCCAGCGCCTCCAGGGCCTGGTATTTCTCCTCGTCGTCCTGTAGCTGCAGGAGGCTCCTGACGAGTCCGTTCCGGTCTGCGCCCCCGCTCAAGGCGTTTGAATACGCAGTCATGTCACCGATGATGTTGTGCTGCTGGAAGATCATCGCGACCTCGGGCCACGGTTCTGCCACCGGATCGCCGTCGAGACGGATCTCACCCGCGGTGGGTTGGGTCAATCCCGCCATACATCGAAGCAGCGTCGACTTTCCGGAGCCCGAAACACCCAGGACGATCACGAACTCGCCCGATTCGACCTCGAAGGAGACGTCGTCCAGGGCGACAGTCTCACCGTAGTGTTTCGTTAACGCTTCGACCTCGATTCTGCTCATAGGGGTGGATACCGTGACAGGGGTCGACGGTTACTCGGTGATGTCCTCGAACTCGAGTCCGAGTTCGTCGAGCACTGTCCTGATGTAATCGTAATCGCTGTCGTCCGCGGGCACGACATCGTCGAACCAGATCTGGTGGTTACTGATCGCGTCCTCGCCCTCCTCGGTGTCGGGGTCGACCCCCAGTTCCTCCGCCAGTGCCTCTTCTTCCCACTGGAAGGCCTCGTCGGGCGCCTCGAGGATCGCGGTCTCGATGGCTTCACGCTCCGGGTGGTCCCAGTCGGAACGGACCATGATCGGCGCTCGCGGGATCGGTTCGGAGACGGAAAGCAGGTTCATGTCCGCCTCGGACGGGTCGGTCGGCGTGTTCCCGTACTCCGCGGAGATGTCGACGAACTCCTCGGACATCTCGTCGAACTGCTCGCGTGGCACGCGATCCGCGACGGCGAACGCACCGCTCGCTGCCGCGGCGACTCGCGGACTGTTGGCCGCCGAGTCGACAGCGGTGAAGTGGTCGCCGGTGAACGTCGCGGTGAAGTCCTCCGCGTCGCCATTCGGAATGTCGCCGATGTCGAAGCCGGCTTCTTTCATCATCAGCGACGGGACGAGCCCACCCGACACCGACAGCGTCGAACCGAACGCGACCTCTTCACCCTCGAGGTCCTGGAGCGTCTCGACGTCCGAATCCATCGGCGTCGTGATCAGCGAGAAGTACTTCTCGGCGCCGAAGGCCACGCGCAGACCGAGCGGTTCCGCGAAGTTTTCGGTCGCCACGATCGCGCTCGGCGAGGTGTCCGCCAGGTCGCCCCGGCCACTCTCCAGTTCCGTGAACGTCGCCGCGTAGTCTGCTGTCTGGGTCGTCTCGATCTCGACGCCCACTTCCTCCTCGATGTAGTTCACGAACGGCTGGTACTGCAGTTCGATGTCGACGCTGTCCTCCGCCGGGTTCAACAGGAACGTGACCGGCTCCATCTCCTCGTCAGTGCTCCCGCCGTCCGTCTCTCCGTCGGTGCCCCCGCCGTCCATCTCTCCGTCGGTGCCATCGCCGGCACCGCCGTCCTCACCGGAACAGCCCGCGAGGCCGAGCACGCCAGTGGCACCTGCCGCTTTTAGAAAACTACGCCTGTTCTGCTCTAATACGGACGTATCATCCGCCATTCAATTCGCTGTACAACTCGTGGTCTCAATAACTTTTCTAATATTATCTCAGCATCCGTCTTCAGCGGTATGACATTGCAAACAATCGAGTCGTTCGTCGCGGACCGCGAGGGTGAATTCCGGGTCAACGCCGTCATCGGGGCCGTCGTCGCAGTCGACGCTGCGACGTCGTCGGCCGTTCCGGACGCTTTTTTCAGTTACGAATACCCCGACCGGTCGCCGACGATCACCGAGAGAAAGGAGAGGACGGACAGACAGCCCAGCGCGAGCGCGATCGTACCACGGTTGTCCGCGACCGAGAGCGACGGGACGACGACCACGTACCCGGCGGGGACCACATAGTACCCGACTGCGAGCGTGACGGCGACGCCGACGGCGAGCACCAGGGCCAGCCCCGTCGTCTGGACGACCTGCAACCGGAGCGGCGGGACCTCGTCGGCGAGGTCGCGCTGGGTCTCGACTGCGTACCGGCCCAGATGCCAGACACCCAGTACCACCGCCACGCCGACGACCGGGACCGCCGGGGGCGCCGTTCCGGCCGTCAGCACCGTCGCACCGAACAGGAGGACGCTCCCGCCGGTGTACCCCCACCCATCGGTTCCGGCGGTTCCCGATGCTTCGACGGTCTTCCAGAACGTCACGAGCAACAGCCAGAGCGCCAGCAGGCCCGCGAAGGCGACGAGCACGAGCGTCAGGTAGTTCGACAGCGGCGAACCGCCCCGGGTCGTCCACCCGGGGAGCGACGACAGAGAGACGACTCCGCGGACGACGAGGAGACCGACGGCGCCGACGACACCGACGACTGTAAAGCCGCCGGCACCGAGCGCGACCGTGCGCCCGGGTGTGTCCGACGACCCTGCCCACGATACGACGACCAGAACCGCAGCCAGCGTCAGGGCCACGAGGACCAGTAGACAGAGCAACGCCCCGACTGCGCCCTGGAGCGCCCCGGAGAGCAGTGCGACCCGGACGACCCGCCCCACGACGGGCTGGGAGGACAGCACCGCCCCGACGAGGGCATCGACCGGCGGGTACGCGGCCAGGACCGCCTGCACGGCCAGGGCCAGGACGTACCACAGCGGAACCCCGCCGGGGTCGACGACGAACCGCGACGCGAACGGTGAATCGTCCGCGAACGCGCTCGGAACGTTCAGACGCCCCAGGAGTCGCCTGATACCCCCCAGCAACAGCCCACAGCCGAGCAGCCCGACCTGGAGCGAGACGAACGCACCGACGGTGGTCGCTGTGCTCGCCTCCAGCGTGGCTCGGACGGCACCAACCAGCACGCCGAAGGAGGCGACAGACAGCGCCACAACGACGACGGTGCCCAGGCCGAGCGCGACCGTCCCGCTCTCGAACAGCGCCTCGAACAGCGCGTCCGAGACGTCGGGGTCTGTGAACCCGAGGAACGTCTCGAGGACGACGAGCGCCGTCGCCAGGGCCAGACAGCCGAGGACCCACCCGGCCCGCCCGTCAGTCGCTGCCACCGCGGCCAGCACGACCACCGGAGCGGTCGTCAGCACCGTCGTGCCCACGGCGACGCGGCGCGGACTGTCGGCGGCGACCGCGGCCGTCGCCCAGGCGAACGCCGCCCCACCCCCGATGGCCAGGGCCGCCAGTGCGAACGCGTCCACGACGTACCCGAGCACCAGTCCGAACGCGACCGCCGCCACCAGGAGCGTCCGGACGGCGACGACGGCGTCGAGCGGCCGGCGCCACTCGGGGCTCACGAGTCCCACCCCGCGTGGGCTCGCTCGGCGGCCACCCCCAGCGGGTCGTCGGGCGACCAGTCGACCAGGCGCACCTGCTGGTCACGGCGGAGCGACCGCACCCGCAGCGCCCGCCGGACGTGACTCACCGTCCCGCCCGGCCGGTCGGTCGTCGTCACCCGTGGACTCACGACCGTCACCGTGTGCCCGATCGACTCCAGGCGCGTCACCATCTCCGTCGCCCCGTCGTCCAGCAGCGGCGAGACGAACACGACCTGGGCGTGGTCGTCCAGATACCCCCGAAGCCAGTCGACCGTCTCCTCGCCCGCCGTGGCCTGTCGCACGGAGGAGTCGGCCGACATCCCCGACGCGCCGTCGTCCGTCCAGTCCAGACGCATCGTCTCGTCTTTGCCGTAGACCGAGATGCTCCGTCCGCCCTCTCGGTCGGTCTCTGTGCCGTCCTCGCTCTCGCGGTCGGCCTCGGCGCTGACCCCACGATCGCCGCCACCGCCGACGACGTCGCCGATCCGGGCGTCCAGTTCACGCTCTACGAGCGTCCGGACCCGGAGTGACTGTTCGCGTCCCCGGTCGGGCCGGCAGTGGCCCGCGACCCGCAGGTTGTCGAAGCTGAACGTCCGGAGTTTTTCGACGCGCGAGCGGTCGACGACCGGGTCGTCGGGGTCGTCCCCGTCGAGTCCCAGCGCGACGGTACCGACGCTGTTGTGGTCGTCCAGCAGCGCCTCGCCGGCCCGCACCGCCGCGTACCCACACAGCGCCGCCGCAGTCGGTTCGTCACTCCGCCGCCGCACCCGGTGGCGCCCATCGACCAGCAACACGACCGTCGCCGCGTGTGACTCTCGGTACGTCACCGTCGACAGCTCGCCCGTCGATGCGTACCGGTTCCAGTCGATCCGGCTCGACGGGTCCGACGGCCGGTACTCCCGCGTCGCGAAAAACTCCAGTCCCTCGCCGCCGCTGGCCGTCTGGACCTGTCCCGTCCCCGGCCCCGCCTGGGGCGCCAGCTCCAGCGCGTCGAACGGTGCGAAACACGTCAGTTCCGCCTCCCCCTCGTGGACGGTCCGCCGTCCCGCGTCGCCGCTGAGACCGTAGGCTACCGTCGTCACGTCGCCGAACGCGTGGGTGCCCCGGCGTGCTCGCAGTTCGTACTCGACGGTCAGCGTCTCGCCCGGTGTCAGCGAGGCTGCCGCCCGGGTCTCGCCCGCGAGGACACGCAACTCAGTCGGGGGCGCGTCGTGGACCCGCACGTCCGCCAGTACGTCGTCACCCACGTTCTCCACCGTGGTCGTTACCGACACCCGCTCGCCCGGCGACGCGGCCCGTGGCTCGACCGTCCGCTGGACGTGCAGTCGTCCCTGGGGGGAGAACGGCACCGCCGCGTAGGCGCTGTAGACCAGGCCGACCAGCGCCGAGAGGAAGAGTGCGGTACTCGCCAGCGCGACGCCAGCGACCCCGGCCGCGAACGTCACGGCCACGCCCGCGTGCCACCGACGGCCGGTCTCGGTGATGGTGTCTGTCGACGGTGTGTCGTCGTCGGAGACCACTAGCCGCCGGCCCGTTTCGCCGTCGTCGTCGGTTGTCGCCCCGGCAATCTCAGCCAGTTCGGCCAGGGCCGCCTCGACCTGGCGCCGTTCGCGTTCGCCCGCCAGCCAGTCTCTGATCTGGATCGCGAGCGGCATCGGGTCGTCGCTGAAGTACGCCGCCGCGCGGGGGTCGTCGGTCCAGGTCCCCGCCGCCAGCGCGTCATCAGCGCGTTGCTTGTCGTACCCGCCCTCGCGCACGAGGGTGTCGACCGCCAGCCAGTAGACTGTCGACCTGGCGCCGACGGTCCCGCTGGTGTCGACGTCCTCGAACACGCCGACCTGCTCGTCGAACGGCCCGCCGACGACGTTTCGCGCCGCTTCTGTCCGGACACGCCTTTCGGGGAGTGTGGCCTCCTCGCGGTCGTCCTCGCTCGTGAACCAAACGGGATCGTCCACGAAAAGCACCACGAACACCAGGAGGTACAGCACTACGGAGAGCTCCAGACCACGGTCCCAGGTCGGGCCGCTCGGACCGACCAGGGCGACCCACATCGTGGCCAGCGACACGACGCCGAGCGCGATCCTGCCGTACTCCACGCGGGTCCTGTCGTCGCTCCCCGTCGACGGTGCGACAGCTGCATCGACCGCCCGGTCGTCGTTCGCGGTCGGCGTCTCGTCCGCCTCGGCAGGCGCGCCGTCGGAAGGCGTCGACTGGGTCGGGTCTGTCCGGTCGGGGCCGTCGGGACTCACTCCCCGTCACCCCCGTCGTCGATGGCGCGCATCGCCGCGACGGCGGCCGAAGTCCGTTCGTCCGTCTGGGCGGCGCCGCCGTACCGCACCGCCCGGAACAGTCGCGTCAGCCGCCACACCGGGTCTTCCGGGGCGCCACTGGCGACCGCTTGCCGCGCGTACTCGCCCGGCGTCGCGCTCTCGGAGTCGGGGACGGACACCCTCCTCGCGAACCGTTCCCAGGCCTCGACAACCGACGACGGCCCGAGGTCCGCCGGGTCGCCCGACGCCGGGTCGAACTCCGAGAGCGCGCGGGCGTCCTCACCGGGGGTCTCGCCGCTCTCGCTCCCGCCCCAGCTCCGCAGTCCGCCGAACACGCCCGACAGCGACGGCACCGAGAGCGAACCCAGTCCCGACAGGAGGCCCCCGAATCCGGTGACCAGCGCGCCCGACAGGGAGAGCGACCCGCTGACTGCGGAGCCGAGGCCAGCGGCGACGGCGTCGGTCGCCCGGCCGAGCGACGCCAGCACGTTCGCCGTCGCCGCCGAGAACCCCACCAGCGCGACCATCGTCAGCTGTGGCACCCGCACGAGGGCCCCGAACAGCGACCAGTCGCCGGACAGCCAGCCGCCACCGCCGCCGGTGTGTTCGCCGCCGTCTCGGCCGCTGCTGGGCGAACGCTCCGCGGCGACCGCTTTCGCCCCCTGGACCAGCACGAGTACGACCGCCAGACCGCCCGTGAGACTCAGGGCGAGCACCGCCACGAACGACAGGGCCCCGCTGTCGTCCGACCCCGAGCCGACGACCGGTTCCGGCGTCCGCGTCGGCGTCGCCGTTGGCGTCTCTGTCACCGTGTCCGTCTGCGTCTCCGATGCGGTCGGCGACTGAGTCGCCGTGGACGTTGGCGTCGCTGTTGGCGTCGCCGTCGGGGTCGATCCGGGCGTGGCCGTCGCCGGGGCCGTCGGCGTGGACGGTTGTGCCCCAGTCCCACCGGACCCGGCGCCGCCAGGGCCGGACGCCCCGCTCGATACGTCCGGCGTCCCGCCGGGGACCGACCCCACGCCCAGCGCCGGAAGCGCAACCCCGAGAGCGGCGACGGCGACGACCGCGAACACGAACCCCACCCCGCGTCGCCGGTCGAACGACATCTACGCCGGTGGTCGGCCCACCCCGGCCTAAATGTTTCGCTCGCCGACAGGTCGCCGGCCGCGCCTCGGCCGCCGGGCCGGACCGGCCGGCACGAGTGCGCGTCGTTCGCGTCCGCTCGCCGGGTGTCACTTCGTCTGCGGGGACGGCCGGCGAAAGAGCGAGAGGACGGTGAGCAGACAGAGACACGACAGCACGACGGCCATGGCGGCCCGGTCGGTCGGGACGGACGGGACCAGCGGGACCGCTCCGTAGCCGACGGCGAACGCGACGGCGACGCCGACCGCGAGTGCGGCGGCCAGTCCGGTCGTCTGGACGACCTGGGTCCGTCGGCTCGGTGTCGTCCCCTGGAGGTCGCGTTCGGCGTCGAGCGCGTACCGGCCCAGGTGCCAGACTGCAAGCGCCGCCGCCGCGCCGGCGAACACGACCGGGGCCGGGACGGACTCGACTGCGACCACCGTCGCGCAAAACAGGAGGGCGCTCCCGGCCGTGTACCCCCAGCCGGTGTGGTCGTCGGGCGACAGCCCGAGGCCGTCAAACAGTTGCCACAGCACGGTGGCCGTGACCCACAGGAGCGCGAGCGCTCCGACGCCGCCGAACACTGCCGCGAAGACGACGGTGACCTCCGAAGTGACCGACCCGCTGGCTCCCGGGGCCACAGTCGAGGGTGTGACGACACCCCACGCGGTCAGGAGACCGAGGACCGTCGCAGCCCCAACGACGACGAATCCACCCGAACCGAGCGCGACGGCCCGGCCCGGCGCCGCCGCGCCGCGGGTCCACGTGACGACCACGCGGACCGTGGCGAACCCCAGGAGGACGCCGAGCAGCAGGCAGAGCGCGAGTCCGACAAGGGCCTGGAGCACGCCGGAGAGCAAGACGACCCGGACGACCCGCCCGACGACTGGTTGGGACGCCAGCACCGTCTCGACCATGGGTACCACCGGCGAAACCGCCAGTGCCGCCTGGCCGAGCAGCGCCGCGAGGTACCACCGCGGGAGCTCCAGCGGGTCGACGCGGAACCGCGACGCGAACCCGTCGGCCGGGAGCGCGACGACCGCCTCGAGGTCCCACTCGCGTACGATCGCGTCGACCCCCGCGAGGAGCGTCCCGCAGGCGAGCAGCCCGACCTGGAGCGACAGGAACGCGCCCACGGGGTTGGCCGTGCTCGCGTCCAGGCCGAGCCGCGCGAGGGCCGGCACCGCGTCGAAAGCCACGAACGCGCCGCCGACGAGCACGGCCGCACTGCCGACCAGGATGACCTTCCCGCTCTCGACGACCGGTTCGACGAGTCGGTCACGGGTCACCCGCGCCGTGAAGCCGGTCGTCGTCTCGACGGCGACCAGCGCCGTCGCCAGCGCCAGACAGCCGACGACCCACCTGTCGGGGCCGCGGGCGAGTCCGAGTCCGGCAGCCACCGCACCGATAGCGACCGGGAGCGCACCGCTCGCGGCCGCGATACAGGACGACCGGTCGTCGTCGAGTTTCCCCACGGCCAGGGCGAACAGCACTGCGCCGCCGACCGACAGCACCGCCGCGCCGGCGCTGTCGAGGACGACCCCCAGCCCCACTCCGAACGCGACGGTCAGCATCAGCACCATCCCCGCCGCGAACTCCGCCGCGGGCGGTCGACGCTCGACGGTCACTGCTCCCACCCCGCGTGTGCGCGCCGGGCGGCCGTCCCGAGCGGGTCGTCGGGCGACCAGTCGACCAGGCGCACCTGCTGGTCACGGCGGAGCGACCGCACCCGCAGCGCCCGCCGGAGGTGGCTCACCGTCGTCCCCGGGCGGGCTGTCGTCGTCACCTGCGGACTCACGACCGTCACCGTGTGCCCGACCGACTCCAGGCGCGTCACGAACCGCACCGCCTCCCGGTCCAGCAACGGCGAGACGAACACGACCTGTGCGTGGTCGTCCAGGCGTTCACGCAACCAGTCGACAACCCCGGAGGTCCCCGGCGTCGGCTCGACGTAGCTGTCGGTGGACGACCCGACGGCAGCGTCACTGCCGGACACACCGCCGCCGACGTCCGACACCTCTACGTCGAGTTCCGCGGCCAGCAGCGACCTGATCCGCAGGCTCTGCTCGCGCCCCCTGTCTGGCCGGCAGTAGCCGAGGACTGTCACTGCGTCGTCCCCGTCGCGGGACGGCGACGATATCGACCCGTCGACCTCGACGGCGGGGTGGTCGCTCTCGCCGCCGAGCGCGACGGCACCGACGCTGTTGTGGTCGTCCAGCAGCGCCTCGCCGGCCCGCACCGCCGCGTACCCACACAGCGCCGCCGCCGTCGGCTCGTCGCCGGCCCGGCGCACCCGGTGGCGTCCGTCGACCAGTAGGACGACCGTCGCCGCGTGTGATTCCCGGTACGTGACCGTCGAGAGTTCGCCGGTCGCGGCGTAGCGGTTCCAGTCGATCCGGCTCGACGGGTCAGACGACCGGTACTCCCGCGTCGCGAAAAACTCCAGGCCGATTCCGCCGGTGTCGGTTTCGACCTGGCCCGTTCCGGGCCCGGTCTGGGGTGCTAACTTGAGGGCGTCGAACGGTGCGAAACACGACACCGACGCCGCCTGCTCGTGGACGGTCCGGCGTCCCGCGTCGCCGCTGAGACCGTACACAACCGTCGTCACGTCGCCGAACTCGTGGGTCCCACGCCGCGTTTCCAGTTCGTACTCGACGGTCAGCGTCTCGCCCGGCGCCAGCGACGCCGCCGCGCGGGTCGCCCCGGAGACGACCTGCAACTCCGCCGGTGGCTGGTCGTGAACGCGCACGTCCGCCAGTACCTCGTCGCCCACGCTCTCGACAGTGGTCGTCACCGTGGTCCGCTCGCCCGGTGTCGTCGCCCGCGGTTCGACCGCCCGCGTCACGTGCAGTCGGGGGTCGGGCGGCGACCCGAGGAGGGTGTAGCCGCTGTAAACCAGGCCGACAAGCGCCGAGAAGAAGAGTGCGGTGCTCGCGAACGCGACGCCGGCGACCACGGCCCCGAGCGCCAGCGCCACGCCCGCCTGCCAGCGCCCCCTGCTGTCGGTCGCAGTCTCAGTCATCCCCGGTCACCCCGGTCCGGTCGTCCCCGTCCCCGACGCCGGGGTAGTCGCGCAGTTCGGCGAGCACCGCCTCGACCTGGCGGCGTTCGCGCTCCCCGGCCAGCCAGTCCCGTGCGCGGAGCCCGAGCGGCACCGGGTCGTCGCTGAAGTACGCCGCCGCTCGCGGGTCGTCAGTCCAGGTCCCCGTCGCGAGCGCGTCCCTGGCGGCGTCGGCGTCGGTCCCGGTCGCTTCGAGCGCGTCGACGGCCAGCGACCGGAGCGTCCCGGCTGTGTCGACGTGTTCCCACGACTCGGTGACCGGCTCGGCGTCCGGCCGGACACCCAGTTTCCTGTCCAGGGCCGTCCCGACTACCGCGCCGTCCGCGGGCGTCTCGTCGGACGGCGGCGGGAGCGAGACGTCCGCGACGGTGTCGCTGTCGGCGCGACCCGGCAGGCCACCGGTGAATACCACGTAGCCGAGCAACACCGAGAGCCCGACGGCGTTGGTCCCGAACAGCACGCGCAGGGTACTCTCCCCGAGTGGCCCGACGGGCCCGACCAGCAGCGCGGCGACCGTCGCCAGCGCGGTGGCGAGGAACGCGACCTGGAGCCGACGGACCGTCCGTGTGCGGCCGGTCACGGACGACCGGGTGTCGGTCCCGTCGGACGGGGCGGCGTTCCTCCCGGACTCCTCGTCCGCGCGGCCGTCGCCGGATCCGTCCTCGACGCTCCGGTCGGCTTCGACCGTCCCCGGCCCGTCGGGGCTCACTCCTCGTCACCTCTCTCGTCGATCGCTCGTACCGCCGCGACTGCGACCGAGGTTCGGTCGTCGGTCTGTGCGGCGCCGCCGTACCGCACCGCCCGGAACAGCCGGGTCAGCCGCCAGACCGGGTCTTCCGGGGCGCCACTGTCGACCGCCCGCCGCGCGTACTCGCCCGGCGTCGCGCTCTCGGGGTCGCCGACGGGGACTCGCTCCGCGAACCGCTCCCAGGCGTCGACCACTGACGACGGGTTCGGGTCGCTCGGTCCATCGGCCGCCGGGTCCACGTCGGCTGTGTCACGGGCGTCCTCACCGGGCGTCTCGGCGGTCTCGCTGTCACCCCAGCTCCGGAGCCCGGCGAACACGCCCGACAGCGACGGCACGGAGAGCGATCCCAGTCCCGAGAGGGCGGTCCCGAACCCGGTGAACAGGGCACCCGAGGCCGAGAGCGACCCGCGGAGGACGAGGTCGAACCCGTCGAGGACGTCGCTCGTGACACGCCAGAGCGACGTGACGAGGGACGCCGTCGCCGTCGAAAACCCCACGAGTGCGACCATCGTCAGCTGTGGCACCCGCACGAGCAGTCCCAGCAGCGGCAGTTCGCCCAGGTCGACGCCGGCCAGCACCGGCCCGTCGGGCCAGTCGTCCGGCGGGTGGTTCTCCGGCGGTCGGTCGGCCGGCTCGTCGGACCGTCCCCTGGCGAGGAGCAACACCGTGACGACCACTACCAGCCCGCCGAACAGGCCCGGCACCCACGTGACGGTCGCGTCGTCGACGTCGTCGGGGGGCGTCGTCCGGGTCGGTGCCGACCTGTCGGTGGGCGAGGTCGTCGTGGAACCGGTCGACTCCGGTGTGGCGGTGTCGGAGGGCGCATCCGTCGGCGATCCGCCGACAGTCGGGGGACCAGCCGTCGGCGTCGTGGCGTCGCTCGGCCCGGCGGCCGAGTCCGACCCGGTCGGACCACCGCCGGGAACGGAGCCCAACCCCGCGGCCGGGAACAGCGCTCCACCGACGCCCACGGCGACCAGAGCGACCACGAGTAGCCCCGCCTCGCGTCGGTCGGTTCCCATAGCTCGGTCGTCGGACCTTCGACCGGTAAGCGTTTCGCTCGGCGGGAAAGTCCGGCTAACCGACGTATTTTTCGGCTCGGGACAAGTACGGCCGCCCGTGTCGTACGAACGGGACTGGGGCCTGGTCGGACGGATGATGGCGACGCTGTCGGTCGTGCTCGTCGCAAACACCGCGTTCGTCGGGACGGTGGTCGCGCTCGGGGCACCCTGGGTCGGACCGCCGTTGCGGTCGCTGGGCCTGGCCGCCGGCCTGCCGCCGGGCGTCGTCACCCTCTGGTGGGTTCCCGTCGTCGCCGCGTTGCTCGCCGTCTCGTTCGTGGCCCAACTGCGGTACGTGCGCCAGGAGACCCTGGACGCGACGGGCGCGCGGGAAGTCACCCCCGAGGACCGACCGGACCTGCACGGCCGCGTCGGTCGCCTGGCGCGACAGGCCGACACGACGGTGCCGGCGGTGTACGTCGCCGACTCGCCGGTGCCAAACAGCCTCGCGCTCGACGGCGGGGGCGAACCGGCGCTGGTGGTCAGCGAGGGACTGCTCGAGACGCTGGAGGGCACGGAACTCGACGCCGTCCTGGCGCACGAACTCGCCCACGTCGAGAACCGGGACGCGACGGTGATGACGCTGGCGTCGTTCCTGCCGGCGCTGACCAGCGACCGCCACTCGTTGCTGGCGTCGCTGGGTTCGTGGGCACAGAGTGGGTTCGTCTGGGCGCTGGTCCTGGTGGTGCTGTACGTCGTCGCCGCGGTCGCGTCCGGGCAGAACCCCTTCGCGCCCGGTTACGTGGCCAGGTTCGTCGCCGGAGTCGTGGTCGTCGTGGTCGTCGGCGGGGTCGCACTCGGCGTGTTCGCGACGGCGACGACCGTCGCGGCCCGGCGGCTCTCCCGCTACCGCGAGTTTGCGGCCGACCGGAGCGCCGCGGCGCTGACCGGCGAC
>PXQN01000010.1:59674-60823 GCA_003021305.1 Halobacteriales archaeon QH_10_67_22
GGCGACGACGAGGGGTTCCACGTCGAAACGCGCACCCACCCACCGACCGAGCAGCGGGTCGCGCGCCTCCGCGAGGTCGCCGCCGAGCGGTGACCTGGCGCGGACGGCGAACGGGGAGGAGCCCGCCGAACCCCGCCGGGAGGATTTTGTACCAGCGGTCCCCAGAGCGGGTGTGGATAGCGTCGAAGTCAGCACAGTCATCTACTTGCCGCCGCCGGAGGTCTACGAGTTCATCATCGACTTCCCGCGGTACGCCAACTACTCGAAGTACCTCGAACGGGTCCACCAGGACGGCGACGGCGGCCCGGGCACCGGCTACGCGCTCCGGTTTGCCTGGTGGAAGATCACCTACACCGCCCGGACGAAGGTGACCGACGTCGACCCGCCGAACCGCATCGACTGGGAGGTCATCAAGGACATCGACGCTACCGGCCGCTGGTCGATCGAGGAGGTCCCCGACCTGGCACCGCCCGACGCCGAGACGGCATCACGCGTGACGCTGGCTATCGAGTTCGACACCGCCACCGTGGGCGATATCGACCTGCCGTCGTTCGTCTCCGTCTCCTGGGTCGTCGAGAGGGTCAAACCGAAGATCCAGGAAGAGGCAGAGCGGGTCGTCGAACGCATCGTGGCCGACCTCGAAGGCCAGCAACGCGAGGTCGAACTGACCGTCCACGAACGACCCGACAACGTCTGACCGTCCGCTGGGGGTCGCAGTTCACGCGACGTGCCGCCGTGCCGTGGATCCGGTTTTCAGGCGGCGTCGGACTCGCCGTAGTTGCCGCCCCACTTGATGAAAAAGTAGGCGAGCCCGAGTGTCGCGGCCATCGCGAACCCGGCGGCGATGCCCAGCGACTTGGCCGCGTCGGGCACGTCCGGACCGCCACCGCCGCCGCCCCCGCCGACGGACTCGGTTTCGACGCCGTCGCCGACGGCGATGGCGCCTTTCATGCCCAGACTCTCGTGGGGGCTACAGAAGTAGGGGTACATGCCGCCGGTCTCGAAAGCGTGTTCGTAGGTGAACCCGTCGTCTTCGAGCGATTCGTATCCCGCCCACTCGGCGCCCTCGGGGACCGATTCCGGGACGACGTTGTGGCCGTTCGAGACCCACTCGAAGACCACCGTCGTGCCCGCGTCGACCCAGACGTT
>PXQN01000011.1 GCA_003021305.1 Halobacteriales archaeon QH_10_67_22
GAACAGAAGACTGTCTCCGTGGTCCGAAACGCCGATCCTCATCGACACTGCCGAAATTGGGTACGCACGACCGTATGACGGGTCCCAACTGGCCGTCGCCGCGCTGGAACGGGCTGTCGAGTTCGGGTCGGTGATGAACGAGGACGTGGTCCGGACGATCGGAAGCGTCGCCCAAGAAGTCGGAGCGACCATCGTCTTCGTCGGGAGCGGGTGCGTTCCCCGGAGAACGACGGTAGCGACGCCCCGGGGCTGAAGCCGGCCGCCGCCGGGTCACAGGCGTCGGTTCTGGGCGTCGATCTCCGACCGGAGCGTCGCCACGTCGGCAACCCGCTCGGCGTGGGCGTTGTGCTGGTGGATCGACTCGTCGTTGGACTGTTCCATCCGGACGATCGCGTCGTCGTCGAGTTCCGGGAACCGTTCGACGACACCCTCGGCCATGGCGCGCACACAGTCCTCGACGAACTTGGCGTCACTGTGGGACTGGTAGGTCATGTGGTCCTCGTCGGGGCGTTTGGCGAGGTTGTAGATGCGTGCGCTCATCGAGTCGCGTGCCACCTCGATGATCTCGGTCAGGTCGACCGAGGGTCCGTCCTCGCTCTCGATGGTGATCGTCGCGTGGCCCCGCTGAGAGTGACCCGGCTGGGGCACTTCCCGGAGGAACTCCTCGATCGTCTCTTCGTCGACCTCTTGCTCGCGGAGTTTCTCGCGGGCGCGCGCAGCAGACATCCCCTGGGAACAGGGACAGACAGTCATCCCGGTGACGCGGGCGCCGACCTCCTCGTGGATCCCCTCCTCGGTCGCCGTCGCCGAGGCGATGACGTCGGCCGTCGACTGGGTCGGCTTGTCGGTCGCGGGGGTCCGCTCGCGCGTGACGAACTCCGCTTCCATACGCACTTCGGCCTCTTCGGTGTAGTCGTGTTTCTCCAGGAGTCGCTCCGCGGCGTCGCCACAGACGTCCTCGACGCGGTAGGCCCGCTGGCTGACCGCCGCTTCCAGCGTCTCGTCGACGACTTCCATGTTCCGGCTCATGTCGGCTCCCTTGCGCCAGCTCGGGAGGTCGACGAACACGTCGAACTCGGCCATCAGGACGATCGGACGCTTCTCGGGTCGGCTTATCTCCACGAGTTTCTCGACGCCGGTGACGCCGACGCGATTCAAACCGACGGTCACGTCCGGACTCGACGCCTGCACGTCCGGCAGTTGCTTGCTCATCAGCGCGGGCTTAGAACGTTCCCCGAATAGTGTTTTCGAAAGGATCGGTGGACTGGTACGTGACTCGGCCATCGACTCGCGGTCACGGCTGACCGAGCGAGCGTCGTCCACGAAAACCGGACCCCGTCCCGGTCACGCGTCGAAGTCGCCCTCGAACTCCCGGAACAGCGTCTCGAAGTCGGCGTCGGCGAACGCGTCGGCCGTCTGTTCGAGTCGTTCCCGGAGCTCCTCCCGGCGCTGTTCGAGTTCCGCGAACTCCGGGTCGCCGGTGATGTTGGCGTCCTCGTCGGCCGACGAGAGCGTGACGTGCTTGCGGGTCACCCGGTAGTACTCGCGCAGCGTCCGCTCGTACTCGGCGACCCGGAGCATCCGCTCGATGGTTTCGAGCAACTCCTCTCTGGTGACCGGCTTGACCACGTAGTCGTCGAACTCCATGTCGATGATCTCGATGTCCGGGTCGATGGCAGTCACCATCGCGACACGACAGTCGATGGCCCGGTCGCGGATCGTCGACAGCACTTCGTCACCCAGAATGTCGGGCATCCGCCTGTCCAGCAACACCACGTCGACGTCGTCGTCGAGTTTCGACAACGCCTGTTCACCACTGTAGCCCGTCCTGACGTCGTAGCGTTCCCCGGCGATAGCAGCGTACGAGTCTGCGACGTCGGGTTCGTCGTCGACGACGAGGACAACAGGTGACCCCGGTTCCGTCATTCGAACGTGCCTATGTGTGTGGACCGGATGCAAAAAGTTTCCGTCGATTAATGATTACACAGATAACATATTCCGGTCACGAGTGACAACCGGGTTAGGTGTGTGCTACGGACCGTTTCGCGCTCAGGTCAGGCACCGTCAGTAATGTTTCTCGGTTGTCAGGTATTGTCCACGGCAGTTGATACGTCGGCGTCGACGAGGCGCTCGTAGCGGGCCCCCGTCTGTTTGAGCGTCGCCGTCGAGTAGAGTCGTTCGTGGTCGGAGGGGAGGTGGTCGGCGGCCAGGTCGTCGATCTTCTCGTCGACAGCGGCCTGTTCGCGGCCGTGAACCATCGTGAAGAGGTTGTACGGCCAGTCGTGTTCCGGTCGGCGGGGACGGTTGTAACACAGCGTCACGTAGGGGAGGCGGCCGACAGCGACCCCTCGCTCGTCCAGGTCGTCGTCGGGGACGTCCCAGACGACCATGCAGTTGGCGTCGAAGCCGGTGGCGAGGTGGTTGACGACACAGCCGACCCGCTTGACACAGCCTCGGTCGCGCAGGCGCTCGACGGCCGCGAGCACGTCCGCGACGGGGACGTCCAGCTCGGCCGCCAGTTCGCGATACGGCGTCGCGACCAGCGGGAAGCCGTCCTGGACGGCAAGCAGAAGGCGCCGTTCGACGGGTGAAAGGTCTACCGCCGCACGTTCGCTGATCGCCGTCGCGTCGACGGCCGTCGCACCGAGGTTCTCGCGGGCGAACCGGTCGGAGTTGACGACCGGGAACTCCAGGTCGATGTAAAAATCCGTCAGCATCGGCAACACCAGCACCGAGAGGCCGGTCCGGGACTCGATCTCGGCGACGATAGCGTCGCGCCGTTCCTTCGAGGCGGCGGTCACGACGAACCACATGTTCCACTCGTGGTCGCGGGCGTAGTTGTGGTTGACCTGGCGGTAGCCGTTGACGACATCGGCTACCTCGTCGAAGCGCCCCTCGGGGACCTGGAGCGCCGCCAGCGTCGAGCTCCCGATGACCGGCGGGTTCAGGACGGGCCCGAACCGGCGGAAGATCCCCTCGTCGTAGAGCCGTTTGACGCGCTCCAGCGCCTCGTCGGCGTCGACGCCGAGTTCGGACCCGAGCGTCTCGAAGGGCCGCTCGCGGACCGGAAACCCGCTCTGCCAGTCGTCGATCAGCGCGGCGTCTACGTCGTCGACGAGACGCCGCCAGTCGCCGGTGCCCTGGCTCATCGCTCGCACTTAGGAGTGGGCTGTTGTCGTTCTTTCGACTCCACGGTCGGCCACGACGCCGTCGAACCGACCGTTCGTCTGGTCCTCGGCGGTGAAACCGAGCGGCGGTTCGGTTTTCCGGGTCCGGGCCGGATGAGTGGCCCAAAGCGGGGCGCTTTACCTTCTGGAGTCCGAACGCTCGGCTATGGCACAAGCGACGCAGGAATACGGGGACTGGCCGCTGAAACGCCTGATGACCGAGGTCGTCGGCTCGGGACACAAGTCGGCAGCGGACATGGACCGCGACCAGGCCCGCGAGGCAATGCAGCGGATCCTCGACGGCGAACCGGACCACACGACGCTGGGGGCGTTCTGGCTGGCCAACCGCTGGAAGCGCAACACGCCCGAGGAACTGGCCGGCTTCGTCGACGTGATGCGCGAGGAGAGCGTCGAGACGGCCACGCCGGCGGCCGACCCCGTCGACTGTGGCGCCAACTACGACGGCAAAGGTCGGTCGGCCATCCTGGGCGTCGCGGCCGGCGTCGTCGCCGCCGCCGCGGGCACGCCGGTCGTCGTTCACAGCGGCGACCGCGTCCCCACCCAGAAACAGGACGCCTACAAGCACGTCCTCGACGAACTCGGCGTGCGAACGGACCTCAACACCATGGAGACGCTGGCCAACCCCGCCAACGCCGACGTCCATCTGGGCTCGTTCTATCATCTCGCGTTCGCGGTCCGGATGGTCGACACGCTCCGGGCCTGCGAGAGCCAGTCGGTCGAGCGCGCACTCTTCTTCCAGGGGATGGAGGGGTACGACGACATCCGGCCCGGGACGACCGTCGTCGCCGAATGGTCGGCCGGCGACGAGGACGTCTCGGACTTCGAGATCGAGACCGGCGAGTACGGCATGGACTTCGAGAGCGAGGACCTGGGCGTCGACGACGTGGCCGACGAGTCGGCCGCGATCACCGAGGCAGTGGTGCGCGGCGAGCGCGACGACCAGTTCGCCGACGCCGTCGCGCTCAACGCCGCCTTGCGGATGTACGCCCGCGAAGACGTGGACACGCTGGACGAGGGGCTCGAACGGGCCCGGACGACCATCGAGAACGGCGACGCGGCGGCGACCCTCGAGGCCCTGCAGGCGTTCTGACCGGAGCGAAGCCCCGAAGTGACGGATCAGCACTGTTTTCTTGATACCCTCCGTGGACGAGAGTATGGCTGACCTGACTGCGACGTTGCACACCTCTGAGGGCGAGATCGAGATCGAGCTGTTCGACGAGCGGGCGTCACGGACCGTCGAGAACTTCGTAGGGCTGGCGACGGGCGCCGACGACTACGAGAGCGCGACGGTCGGTTCCGGCACGGGTGCCTGGGAGGACCCCGAGAGCGGTGAGAAGCGGGTCGACCCGATGTACGAGGACATCGAGTTCCACCGGGTGATCCCCGACTTCATGATCCAGACCGGCGACCCGACTGGGACGGGTCGGGGCGGGCCCGGATACACGTTCGACGACGAGTTCCACCCCGAGTTGCGCCACGACGGCGCCGGCACGGTATCGATGGCGAACCGCGGCCCCGACACAAACGGCTCGCAGTTTTTCATCACACTCGACGCCCAGCCCCACCTGGACGACAAACACGCCGTGTTCGGCGACGTCGTCGACGGGATGGACGTCGTCGAGACCATCGGTGCCGTCGAGACCGACCCCAGCGACCGACCGATCGAGACGGTCCTGCTCGAATCCGTCGAGATCCACGACTGATAGTGATTATTGTCGGTCTGTTCCGGATGCCCGAATACACCGCTGTCGGCGCTACTTCGGGCGGAGTGTCACTGTCGTCTCGTCGTACAGCCCCTTCCTCGGGGCGTCGTCGACGTTGAGTCCCGCGCCGATGGTGTACTCGCCGGGGTCGGCTGGTTCCCACTCGTCCCCGCTGACCTGGAACATGCCGTCCCAGCGTTTGTCGAACTGCTTGCGCTCGCCGCGGCCGAACTCGAAGCCGGTGTGCTCGCTCGGCGGGTCCGGCAGGTCGACGCGGGCAGCCTCGACGTGGCCGTCGACGGACCAGGTCCAGAGCCGCCGCGACCGCACGGGGATCGTCACCGGGACCGGGAGCGCGTTGTCCATCGTCACGGTGAACGGCACCTGACTTCCGACCGGGACCGTCGACCGTGGCGTCGAGACCTCGACCGAGACCGCCGCCCGGCGAACCCAGTGTGGCAGGAGTCGGCGACTCCAGACGGTCGCGTCGACCGACGCGAACGACTGCGGCGTGGTGTCGGACGCCCCGGCCCGTGAGTCGTCGTCCCCGCCGACCCCGTCCGTGCCGAACAGACGGCTCATACCCACACCAGGCGCGGTCGAGACTAAAGCGTTCTGTCGGGCGATTTCGCGCCGGCCGGCTCGGCTCCACAGTCTAGAGGATGCGTTTGCCGAGCAGGCTGGCGCCGAGTTCGACGGCGAGTTCGGCCGTTCGGTTGGAGTCGTCCAGGATCGGGTTGACCTCGACGAGTTCGAGCGAGCCCAGCCGGTCGCCGGCGGTCCGCGAGACGACTTCCATCGCGGTGTGTCCCTCGCGGTAGGTGGCTCCACCGCGGACTGGCGTCCCGACGCCGGGGGCCTCGTTGGGGTCCAAGAAGTCCAGGTCCAGACTGACGTGGACGGCGTCGGTGCCGTCCGTCGCCACCCCCACGGCTTCGCGGGTCACCGCCGGAAGCCCTCGCTGGTCGACGTCGGTCATGGTGTAGACCGAGACGTCGCTCTCGCGGAGTGTGACACGTTCTTCGTCGTCGAGCGCGCGCATGCCGACCATCGCGACGTTCGCCGGGTCGACGCGCGGGGCGTGTGCCCACTCCGTGCCGGCGAAGCTACCGCGTCCGAGCACCGCGGCCAGGGCCATCCCGTGGACGTTCCCGCTCGGCGTCGTCGCCGGCGTGTTGAAGTCGCCGTGGGCGTCGAACCAGACGACCCCGACGTCCCGGTCGCGGGCGAGTCCGTTTATCGTCCCGATGGCGATGGAGTGGTCGCCGCCCAGCACCAGCGGGACGTGACCGTCGGCGACGGCGTCGGCGACCTCGTCGGTGAGGTCCCGGCAGACCTCGGCCGTGGCCGCGAGATACTTGGCCCGTCCCTCGAGGGGTGTGCCGTCGTCGGGATCGGCCTGTTCGGGGCTCGGGACCGCAATGTCACCGCCGTCGTCGCAGGCGAGCCCGAATCCCTCGAGTTCCGCGGCCAGTCCTGCGTACCGGATCGCCGACGGGCCCATGTCGACGCCACGCCGGTCGGCCCCCAGATCTATCGGCACGCCGAAGGCACGCACTGGTCTGTCCATGCGTGCAGTTCGTCAGCGAGCGACAAAACCGTCGGGGCCGATCCCGGGCGGCGGCCGAGTACGAGCCCGCAGGCACGCTTGAAACGCCGGTCTTCACCGACACTGCCGAAATCGGTTACGCACGACCGTATGAAGGCTGCCTGGAACTACCGCGCCGCAGTCGCTCTGTACTCCCCGTATTTCACCCCGAGCGCGAGACAGACGAGCCCGAACACCGCCATCGACGGTGCGACCATCATCATCACCACGTTGACCGGCATCACGCTCGAAGCGACGAGACCACCGACACCGACAGCGATTATCGCGACGAATATCACTGCCGTCTTCGTCAGGTCGAACTCCATACCCGGGCTTGGGAGCCACATATAAAGAGGGTTGTGCCCGACAGTGTCGGTGTTTCGACGACTGCGGGCAGTCGGAACTGCTGCCAGCGTGCTGGAGGGGGTCAAAACCACTGGCGACGTGGTGGGTTCGTTCCGGTCGTCGGGCCCTCGACCGCGCGGGTACCTCGACTGATACTGTCGGACACAAGCAAGTCGACACTCGATACTTCGTTTGGCGGTCTCCAAGACGTCTCGATGGTGACACACCGACGAGCGTGTTCACGTACTTGTGTCCGACAGTATTACCCGCGCAGGAGTGATTTCAGTTGTTCGGCGGAGAACAGCGTCGAGGGTCGGTCCATGTGGACGCCGATTTCACCGGAGAAAGCGGCCATCCCGGCGCGTTTCACTGGGTCGGGCAGCGAGTAGGCCCGCCGGACCCAGTGCCCGAGCCTGATCTCCCGCGAGAGGTCCTCGCGCCAGGCCGACTCGTAGGCCGACAGCGTCGTCGGGTCCGAAGGGTCGACCTCGTGGGCGGCGTGGTCGGCGGCAGTCATGCCGTAGAGGATGCCGCCGCCGGTGAACGGTTTCGTCTGGGCGGCGGCGTCGCCGATCAGGAACGCGCGGTCGCTCGTCACGCTGTCGGGCGGGCCGATGGGAATGAGGCCGGAACAGCGCCGGTCGGTTTCGACGCCGTAGCCCGCGGTGAACTCGTCGAAACGCTGGCGGACGTCCCCGCCCGGCGGGACCGCGAGGCCGTACTCGACGCCGGCCTCGCCCCGTGGGATCCGCCAGGCGAAAAACTCCGGGACCGAGAGGTGGACGTCGACGAAATCCTCGCCGTCGTCCTCGTCGGTAAAACCCAGCACGCCGTGGAGCAACTCCCCGGGGTCGGGCAGGTCCACGTCGTCTCTGACTCTGGACTGGGGGCCGTCACAGCCCGCGACCATCCGGGCTTCGTGGGTCTCGACGCCGTCGGGCCCACGTACCTCGACCGCGACGGCGTCGGGCCCTTCGCTCACGTCGAGGACGGTGTGGTTCTCGCGCAGGTCCGCGCCGGCGTCGCGTGCGGCGTCGGCGAGTTCCCTGTCGAGGCCGACCCGGTCGATGACGTTGGAGATCCCCTCGTCTTTGTAGAAGGGGTAGCCCGCGGACGCCTGTCCACTGTCTCTCTCCGTGACGGTGTCGTGTGGGTCGTCGAGGTGAAAGCGGGCGCCGTAGACGACGTTCTGACGGAGTCGGTCGCGTGCGCCCTCGGGCGTGTACTCCCAGACGTCCGTGGAGACGTGGCCCGAGCAGGCCAGTGGCTCGCCCACTTCGCCCTGTTCGAAGGCGAGCACGTCGTAACCCTGCTCGGCGGTACGGCGGGCGAACCGGGACCCGGCCGGACCACAGCCGACGACGACGAAGTCGTGCACGTCCGTTCCTGTGCGTCTCGCCGTCATATACTTTTACAACCGCGAGTCGACGACCCCCAACACTGTTTGCTGGAGATTTTATGTCCCGCCTGGACCTGCACCTCGACATGTCTCAGTATCAGCCAGGGGTCTGTAACATCGGGCGGGAGGAACGACGAAAGCGCCGCATGGCAGGGATGGCCTCGCTGGGCGGCGCGCTCGCCGTCGTCGGGTACGTCCTCGTCTCGGGGCGGCCCGACGGGCAGGTCCTCCTCGCCTTTCCGCTGTTTTTCGGCGCCGCGATCGGGTTCGTCCAGGACCGGTTGCGGTTCTGTGTGGCGTTCGGCGCGCTCGCGAGATACGACCTCGCCGGGTCGGGCGGCGGGGCCGGCAGTATCGCCGAACGCGAGGCCGTCCGGCGCGACCGCAAGCGCGCAGTCCAGGTCGCCGGCGTGGCGCTCGGTGTCGCCCTCGCCGCGACGGCGCTCGTCTACGCGGTCGCGGTGCTTTCCGTTTAGGACCGGCGCTCTATACGACGGCCAGGGCCCGCGGCGTCTGTCGTTCGTAGGACTCTGGCCAGTCGAGGTCGAGTCGGTCCCAGGACGCCCCGGCGTCGGGCGAGCGGTACAGCCCGCGGTTGTTCAGCGCGTACAGACGGGCGCCCCCGGCGGCGGCCAGGACCGACCTGACGGTGCCCTCGGGGTCGGGGAGTCCGTCCATCGCGACCGACCAGCGGGGTGGATCGCCGTCCTGCCCCGCCCGGTCGGCGCCGGTCGTCCGGTAGACGCAGGCCTCGGCGGTGTTGACGGTGTGGGCGCTGCGTGGGCCCCTGGCCGCGGAGACGACGACCGTATCGGGGTCGGACCGGGGTACGGCCAGCCCCCAGACGTACCGGTGGCCGAGGCCGTCCTGAGGGTGGGTCCAGGTGTCGCCCCCGTCGGCCGACTGGGCGTAGCCGTCGCCGGCCGCGGCGTACACTCGCCCCGGCGCGTCGGGGTGAGTCGCGAGCGTATGGTTGTCGTGCCTGGCGTCGACAGGCCGGTCGAGCCAGGTCTCGCCGCCGTCGGTCGTCCGCACAAGGGCGCCGGCCTCGATCGCGACGTACAGGCGGTCGGGACTCCGGGGGTCGGGCTCGATCCAGCGGACGTGGTGGGTGTGTGGGCGCGGCGGGAACGACCACTTCGACGCGGACGGCAGGTCCGTCAGCGGCGCCAGTGACGTCCAGGAGCCGCCGCCGTCGGTCGACCGATACACCGCCGAGGGTTCGGTCCCGGCCCACACCAGGTCCGGGTCGCCCGCAGCCACCGCCAGCGACGTGACGCGGTCCCCGATGTCGGCGACTCGCTCCCAGGTGTCACCGCCGTCGGTCGTGCGCTGAATGCCCGACTCGACCGTGCCGGCGAACGCACGGTCGGGCCGGTCGGGACTCGCGGCGACCGCCTCGAAGTCGCGCCCGACCAGACGCTCGCTCGCACGCGCCTCGCGGTCGGGTGCGACGTCGACGACCAGCAGGCGGTCGTCCAGGGCCGCGTAGACAGTCTCAGTCATGTGATACCGAAGGGGCGCGAGAGAGATAAAAAGAATTACGCACGACCGTATCATAGTGATTATTGTAGCGATTTACCGGTACGACCGCACGCAGTCGTGCGGTCGATCCGGAACAGACCGACAATAATCACTATCAGTCGTCGCCGGTGCCGGTGGCCTGTTCGCCCTCGGAGTCTGTGTCGGCAACCTGCTCGCCGTCGGCGTCGGCGGTCACGACGCGGTCCCCGCGCGGGCCCTCCAGGTCGACGTCGGGTAGCAGGTCCCGCAGGTACTGTCCGGTGTAGGAGTCGTCGGTCCGGGCGACTTCCTCGGGGGTTCCCTCGGCGACGAGCTGGCCGCCGTGTTCGCCGCCCTCGGGACCCAGGTCCACGATGTGGTCGGCGTTCTTGACGAGGTCGAGTTCGTGTTCGATGACGACGACCGTGTTGCCGTCGTCGGTGAGTCGGTGGAGCACGTCGATCAGTTTTCGCTCGTCGTGGGGGTGGAGTCCGGTCGTGGGTTCGTCCAGCAGGTACAGCGTCTCGCCAGCGTCTTTCTTGCCCAGTTCCTCGGCGAGTTTCACGCGCTGGGCCTCGCCCCCCGAGAGGGTGGTCGAGGGCTGGCCGAGGCGCATGTAGCCCAGGCCGACGTCTTTCAGGAGTTTCAGGCGCCGGCGGATCTGGCTGTGGCCCTCGAAGAACTCGTGGGCCTCGGCGACGGTCATCTCCAGGACGTCAGCGATGGTGGCGTCCTTGTAGGTCACGTCGAGCGTCTCGCGGTTGTAGCGGTCGCCGCCACACTCCTCGCAGGGCACCTCCACGTCCGAGAGGAAGTTCATCTCGATGGTGACGGTGCCCTGGCCGCCACACTCCTCGCAGCGGCCGCCCTTGACGTTGAACGAGAACCGCCCCTGGTCGTAGCCCCGCTGTTTGGCCAGCGACGTCTCGGCGAACAGTTCACGGATGTGGTCGAAGACGTTCGTGTAGGTCGCGGGGTTCGACCGGGGGGTGCGACCGATGGGCGACTGGTCTATCAGCCGGACCGTCTCGACGGCCGCTACTCCCTCGATTGCGTCGTGGTCGCCGGGTTCGACGTCCGTGTTGCCGTGCATCTCGCGGGCCAGCGCCTTGTACAGCACGTCGTGCATCAGCGTCGACTTGCCCGACCCCGAGACGCCCGTGATCGCCGTGAACGACCCCAGCGGGAGGTCCACGTCCAGGTCTTTCAGGTTGTGCTGGCGCGCCCCGCGGATCGTGAGGTGACCGTCGGGCTCGCGGCTCTCGGCTCCGCTGTCACCGCTCGCTCCGTCCGAGCCCTCCCCACGGTTGGGCTCGCGGCGCTCGTCCGGAACCGGGATCGCCCGCTCGCCGGCGAGGTAGTCACCCGTGACGGAGTCGTCGGTCGCTTTCACGTCGGCAACCGTCCCGCTGACGACGACTTCACCGCCGCGCTTGCCGGGGCCGGGCCCCATGTCGATGATGGTGTCGGCCCGCCGCATCGTCTCGGTGTCGTGTTCGACGACCAGCAGGGTGTTCCCGAGGTCGCGCAGTTCTTCGAGCGTGTTCAACAGACGGTCGTTGTCGCGCTGGTGCAGGCCGATCGACGGTTCGTCCAGCACGTACAACACCCCGACGAGCCCGCTCCCGATCTGGGTTGCCAGGCGGATCCGCTGGCTCTCGCCGCCCGAGAGCGTCGCCGCCTCCCGGTCCAGCGTCAGGTAGTCCAGCCCCACCTCACACATGAACCCGAGGCGGGCGCGGATCTCTTTGAGGATCTCTTCGGCGATCGTCGTCTGGCGCTCGTCCAAGTTGTCCTCCATCTCCTCGAAGTGGGCCAGACAGTCCCCGATGGACATCTCGTTGACCGCGGTGATCGGCGTCCCGTCGACCAGCACTGCCCGGGATTCGCTCTTGAGGCGGGTCCCCTCACACTCGGGGCAGGTCGTCGTCGCCATGTAGTTCTCGATGTGGTCCCGTGCCCGGTCTGAGTCGGTCTCGACGTAGCGCCGTTCCAGGTTGGGGATGACCCCCTCGAAGCGTTCGGTCTTCTCGCGGGTGCCGTTCTTGGTCGTCCACTGGAAGTGGACGCGGTCGTCGGTGCCGTAGAGGAACTGCCGCCGGATGTCGGGGTCGAGGTCCTCGAAGGGGGTCGACAGCGAGACGTCGAAGTGTTCGGCGACGTTGTTGAGCTGGCGCGAGTAGTACGTGCGGTTGTAGCTCCAGGGTTCGAAGACGTGTTTCAGGGCTTTCGAGGTGTCCTGGACGACCAGGTCCTCGCTGACTTCCTTGGTCGAGCCGATCCCCTCACACTCCGGGCAGGCGCCGTAGGGACTGTTGAACGAGAACGACCGGGTCTCGATCTCGCTGATGTCGACGTGACAGTGGGTACAGGCCAGCTGTTCGGAGAACTCGACGACGAGCCGGTCGTTGTCGGTCTCGGCATCGTCGGCGTTTGGGTCGGCCTCGTCCGAGAGGTCGCCGACCGACCGCGCCCGTGCCCCGCCCAGGTCCTCGCCAGCCCCGGCCGGCGGGTCGGGCACGATCACCTTCAGCAGGCCGTCACCCTCGTCGAGTGCCGTCTCGACGGAGTCAGTGATGCGCGACCGGGCGTCGGTCGAGACGGTCACGCGGTCGACCACCACGTCGACGGTGTGGTCGTAGTTCTCGTCCAGATCCGGGTCGTCCAGCGAGAGGTCGTACGGTTCGCCGTCCACCTCGACGCGGGCGTACCCCTCGGCGAGCATCTCGTCGAACAGGTCCTCGAAGGCGCCCTTCTGGTCGCGCACGACCGGCGCACAAACCTTGACTCGTGTCCCCTCGGGGAGTTCGAGCACCCGGTCGACCATGGTCTGGGCCGACTGTTCGCCCACTTCGCGCCCGCACTCGGGACAGTGCGGAACCCCGACGCGGGCGTAGAGGAGGCGCAGGTAGTCGTGGAGTTCCGTCACCGTCCCGACGGTCGAGCGCGGGTTGTTGGCGGCGTTTTTCTGGTCGATGCTGATCGCGGGCGAGAGTCCCTCGACGTTCTCGACCTGCGGTTTGTCCATCTGGCCCAGGAAGTTCCGGGCGTATGCCGACAGCGACTCGATGTACCGGCGCTGACCCTCGGCGTAGACGGTCTCGAAAGCCAGCGACGACTTACCCGACCCCGAGAGCCCCGTGACGACTGTCAGTTCCTCGCGGGGGATCTCGACGTCGATGTCCTTGAGGTTGTGTTCCTCGGCCCCGCGGACCTCGATGACGTCTTTACTCATCTACTGAGCTCCTAGGACTAGGGTGGTGAAACACTGTCGGTCCGCGCCGGTGCGGGGCCGCGGTGAGGTCGTCCGCGGGCGGCCGGTCGTGACGGCGAAGCGCTCGGACACAACGGTCTTCCACCCCCGCCCGGTAGCGGGCCTGTGCCATCGGGAGGAGACTCGCTGCTCGCGAAACTGCTCGTCCCCGCCGGGCTGGTCTATCTCGGCTATCTGGCGACCCAACCGCCGCCGGCGCGGTGGGTCGGGATCGGCTGTCTCGTCGTCGTCGCACCGTTTCTCGCCGGGTGGCTCCTCGGGAGTCTGGCCGGGGTCGGGCCGTGGGCCGACGGCGAGGCGAAATGAATTTACCGGCCCGGCGTCCGGTAGTTCAAAACCTATCATGTCGAACTACGTCGACGACGACTCGGGCGGACAGGGAACCGGGTCGGGGAGGTACGACATCGCGGGCCTGGACCTGACCGACGACACCTATCTCATCGGACAGTCGCTGATCCGCAACAGGTACCGGGCTGACGGTTCATCGGGCAACACCGTGCTCCGCGGGAAACAGGAGCTGTTCAAGCTCAAAGAGGCGTTCCCGTTCGTCGACGCCAGCGGCAACGCGGTGTTCACCGTCAACAGCCGGTGACGGACACACCCCAGAGTATGACTGCGACCGGCATCGTCGGGGAGTTTTTCGACCTCAGAGACGAGACTGACGCGGACCTCCTGGCGATGCAGTGTGGCGACTTCTACGAGTTTTTCGCCGAGGACGCCGAGACGGTCGCGGACGAACTCGACCTCAAGGTGTCCCAGAAGTCCTCTCACGGGTCGTCCTATCCGATGGCGGGCGTCCCCGTCGACGACCTGACGCCGTACCTCTCGGCACTGGTCGAACGGGGCTACCGCGTGGCTGTCGCCGACCAGTACGAGACCGGAGACGGTCACGCAAGAGAGATAACGCGAGTCGTCACGCCGGGCACGCACATCGAGACCACCGAAGACGACGCCCAGTACCTCGCGGGCGTCGTCCGGGACGGGGACGGCTCGGTCGGGCTGGCGTTCGCGGACGTGACCACCGGTCAATTCCTCGTCACCGAGTGTGCGGGCGCCGACGCGACGACCGACGCCCTCACGGAGCTGTACAAGTTCGACCCCGTGGAGGTGTTGCCCGGCCCGGAGGTGCGCAACGACGACGCATTTCTGGAGCGAGTCCGCGACCGGACGGACGCCTCGCTGACCGTCCACACCGCCGAAGCGTTCGCGCCAGGACGGGCCCGCCACCGTTTGCGCGAACAGTTCGGAGCCGAGACGACCGACAGCGTCGGTATCGACGGCGAGGCGGCAGTCCGGGCCGGCGGGGCCGTCCTCTCGTACGTCGAGGAGACCGGCGTCGGCGTCCTGGCGTCGATGACGCGTCTCCAGTCCTACGAGGGCGACCGGTACGTCGCCGTCGACGCGACGACCCAGCGCAACCTGGAACTCACCGAGACGATGCAGGGCGACCGCGACGGGTCGCTGTTCGCGACCGTCGACCACACCGTCACGTCCGCGGGGGCGCGACTCCTCCGGGAGTGGCTCCAGCGGCCCCGCCGGGAACGGGGAGAACTCGACCGCCGGCAGTCGGCCGTCGCGGCGCTGGCCGAGGCCGCGATGGCCCGGGACCGCCTGCACGAGACCCTCGGTGGGGCCTACGACCTGGAACGACTGGCCTCGCGGGCCGCCTCGGGGAGTGCCGACGCCCGTGACCTGCGGGCGGTCGCGGAGACGCTGGCACTGCTCGGCGACGTCGCCGACGTGGTCACGGAGACGGACCGACTCGCCGAGTCGCCGCTGGCCGGAGTCGTCACGGAACCGGACCGCGAGGCGGCGACGGACCTCGCGTCGACCCTGGAGGCGGCCATTGTCGCCGACCCGCCCTCGACCATCAGCCAGGGCGGGCTCGTCCGGCGCGGGTTCGACGAGGAACTCGACGCGGTGGTCGCCGACCACGAGGAGGCGCTTGCCTGGATCGAGGAGTTGCCCGACCGCGAGAAGCGCCGCCACGACATCACACACCTCTCGGTCGACCGCAACAAGACCGACGGCTACTACATCCAGGTCGGCAACTCCGAGACCGACCGCGTCCCCGAGGCGTACGAGGGGATCAAGACGCTGAAAAACTCCGAACGGTACACGATCCCGGAACTGGAAGAGCGCGAACGCGAGATCCTCCGCCTGGAGGAGCGCCGCCACGAGATGGAGCGGGCGGTGTTCGACGAGCTCCGGGAGCGGGTGGCCGCCCACTCCGACCTCCTCCAGTCGGTCGGGCGGGCGCTGGCCGAGGTCGACGTCCTGGCGAGTCTGGCCACCCACGCCGTCCGCAACGACTGGACCCGCCCGGAACTCACCGACGGGCGCGAACTCGTCGTCGAGCGGGGCCGCCACCCCGTCGTCGAGCAGGCCACGCAGTTCGTCCCCAACGACCTCCGGATGGACGACGACCGGCAGTTCCTGGTCGTCACCGGTCCCAACATGAGCGGGAAGTCGACGTACATGCGCCAGGCCGCCCTCGTCACCCTGCTGGCCCAGGTCGGGAGTTTCGTCCCCGCCGACCACGCCCAGGTGGGACTCGTCGACGGGATCTACACGCGCGTCGGCGCGCTGGACGAACTCGCCCAGGGGCGCTCGACGTTCATGGTCGAGATGCAGGAACTGTCGAACATCCTCCACTCGGCCACCGAGGACTCGCTGGTGATCCTGGACGAAGTCGGCCGTGGCACCGCCACGTACGACGGTATCTCTATCGCGTGGGCGGCCACCGAGTACCTCCACAACGAACTGCGTGCGAAGACGCTGTTCGCGACGCACTACCACGAACTGACGACGCTCGCGGACCACCTCGACCGCGTGTACAACGTCCACGTCGCGGCCGACGAGTCCGACGGCGAGGTGACCTTCCTGCGGACGGTCAGAGAGGGGGCGACCGACCGCTCGTACGGTATCCACGTCGCGGACCTGGCCGGCGTCCCGGAGCCGGTCGTCGACCGCTCGCGGGACGTCCTGGAGAAGCTCCGCGAGGAGAAAGCCATCGAGGCAAGGGGCGGCGGTGGCGAACCCGTTCAGGCCGTCTTCGACCTCGGCGAGGGGGAACTCAGACGCCGGGACCCGGCGGGGGGCGGGTCGGCCGCGACTGCGGACGGCGGCGAGAGCGACGGAAACCGCGGTGGGGACGCCCCGGAGGTCGACCCCGAGCGCGTCCTCGCCGACGAGTACGGCGACGGGGCCCAGGCGGTGCTGGAGGCGCTGGCCGACCTGGACGTTTCGGAGACGCCGCCGGTCGAACTCGTGGCGAAAGTCAAGCAGTGGCAGGAGAACCTGGACGAGAGCTGAACCACCGTGAAGTCCGTGGTAACGATATGTCAGCGACACGCGAACCCGACCGGGGAGTGCGGACGACCGAGTGCGCGAGCCGGAGGGTGCCGTGGGGCTAGAGCGGACCGACGCCGGCGAGGCGAGGCCGGGACCATCGGTTCGATGGCAGCCGTCGTCAACGCCGCGGTCGACGCGCTCGAACCGCTCGGCGTCGAGTCATTCGACATGCCCCTGACCGCGGAAGCGGTCTGGTCGGCGGTCCGGGACGCCGACGAGGAGCCGTAGACGGGCTACGACTCCGGTGAGTATCCTGGACTGGAGGAAGACCGGACGGCACTCATAGTGATTATTGTAGCGATTTACCGGTACGACCGCACGATTGCGTGCGGTCGATCCGGAACAGACCGACAATAATCACTATCACTCCTCGCCGGACTCGTAGTGGTCGCCGGCGGCGGCGGGGAGCCGCGTCCGGCCCACCAGCGCGAGGACGACGATGACCATCACGAACGGCGTGACCCGGATGAGCTGGTTGGGGACGCCGACGTCCTGGAGCTGGAGTGCGATCTGGAGGGCGTCGAGCCCGGCGAACAGCAGCGTCGAGAGGAACGCGCCGATGGGGTTGTAGTTCCCGAAGAGATAGGCGACGATGGCGATGAACCCCTTGCCGTTGACCATCGTCGGGCCGTTCCCGGTGAACTGCCCGAGCGTGAGCGACAGCGAGGCCCCACCCAGTCCCGAGAGCACGCCCGACAGCAGGACGGCGGCGTAGCGGACGCGACTGACGTTGACGCCGGCGGTGTCCAGCGCCTTGGGGTTCTCGCCGCTGGCCTGGACCCACTGCCCGAAGCGGGTTCGGTAGAGAGTGTGCCAGGACAGCCCCACGACCAGGAAGGTCAGGTAGACGACCACGTTCGCGTCGAACAGTGCGCCGGCGACCGGGATCGCCGCGAGCGCGCTCTGGACGTCGCCGACCACAGGAACGGGGCCGAGGACGTCCGCGGCCGTCGGGGGCGTCCGGACGCTGTCTGTGTTGGGCGCGCCGTAGACCACCTGGGAGGCGAAGGGTGCCAGGCCGAGCGCGATCAGCCAGACCGCCAGACCGGCGATGATCTGGTCGGCGCGGAACTCGATGCAGACGACCGCGAACAGCCCCGCCAGGACCGTGCTCACGAGCACGCCCGCGAGGAACGCGACCCAGAGGTTGTCGACGACGTCCATCGCGTAGACCGCGCCGAAGGCCGAGATGATGAGCAGCCCTTCGAGACCGATGTTGATGACGCCGCTCTTCTCGGCGAAGATCCCGCCCACCGCGGCCAGTGCGATCGGCACCGACAGCCTGAGCGCCGACGCGAGCGTCCCCGAGTTAAACACCGCGCCGCCGAGCGTCCCGGCGGCCGACTCCGGAGCGGCGAGGGTCAACACGCCCAGTACCAGCACCGCGAGGGCGCTCACGACGCCGACGATGCCCCGCCTGCCCAGGTCGAGGTCCCCGGGTCGCCACATTCGCTCACTCATCGTCGGGGCCCTCCCCCGGATCCGTCCCGGGTCTCCGGCGCTCGGTGTTCTGTGTCGTGACCGCCGTCGGTCGCCACGGTCGCCTCACGCTCGCTCTCGCGTTCCGGGCCCGCGATCCGGCGACCCAGTAGGCGGAAAAACTCCGGCATCGCGACGAAGAGGATGATCAGCCCGCGGAGGACGCCGACAAGTTGCGGGGGGACGTCGGTGGCGAACTGGACGACGGTAGTACCGCTCTTGAGCACGCCGAACAGGAAGGCGGCGACGGTCACACCCAGCGGGTTGTTGCCCGCGAGGATGGCGACGGTGATCCCGTCGAAGCCGTAGGCCGGGACGCCGGTCTGGAAGTTCCCGAGTATCATCAGCACGTAGACGGCCCCGGCGAGGCCGCCCAGCGCCCCCGAGAGGGTCATACTCGCGACGACCGTGCGTGCGGCGTCGACGCCGCCGTACTCGGCGGCCGCCGGTTGCAGGCCGCTGGCCCTGATGTCGTACCCGAAGGGCGTGTGTTCCAGCAGGTAGTAGACGGCGACGACGGCGGCCAGCGCCACCAGCAGCGCGAGAACCGAGACGCCGAACTGCTCGCCGAACAGCACCACCGGAAAGAGCGCGTAGTCGGGCAGCGAGACCGTCTGGTTTGCCAGGCTGTCGGGGTCTTTGAACACTTCGCTGACGAGATAGAGCACGATACCGGTCGCGATGAAGTTCAGCATGATCGTCGTGATGACCTCGTTGGCGTCGGCGTAAGCCTTGAGCGCGCCCGGGACGGCGCCGTAGAGCCCGCCGCCGACCGCGCCGACCAGCAGACCGAAGGGGACGAGCACGAGCGTGCCGACGACTCCCGAGAACAGCGGCGCGACCCAGAGGACCGCCAGCGCGGTTGCGAGCGCGCCGACGACCATCTGGCCCTGTGTGCCGATGTTGAACACGCCCGCGCGGAAGGCCAAGGCCACCGAGAGACCGGTGAACACGAGCACCGTCGTCTCGCGGAGCGTGACGGCGAACTGGCCGTCGAGCGGGCTCCAGTTCCCCGAGAGCGGGTCGTCCAGCGCGCCCAGGAAGAGCCTGTCGTAGACGGTGACCGGGTCGTAACAGAAGCCCACGCGGAACAGTTCGGGGACCCCCAGGGGTCGGGGATGTGTGAGCCAGAACGCCGCCGTCTCACAGGTCGTCATCCGGCCGGCGACGAGGATGATGACGGTCCCGACGGCGATGGCCAGCACCAGCGACGCGAGACTGATAAGCGCCCGTTCGGTCCCGGAGGCCGCGAGCAGTCGGTCCAATATCCGCCGGAACCGCTCGCGGGCGCTCACTCCCGACCGCCTCCCCCGGTCTCACCGTCGCCCGACCCGACGCCGCCAGCGCCCCTCCCGCCGCTCGACCGCCCGTCGTCACCCGTTCCGGCACCTTCAGGAGTCGGCGTCGCGTCGGCCGTCTCCCGCTCCGGTCGTTCGCCGGCCATCAACAGTCCGAGTTCTTCCTCGGTGACCGCGTCGGGGTCGACAGTGTCGACGAACCGGCCGTCGTGGACGACGCCGAGTCGGTCAGAGAGCGCCTGGACCTCCTCCAGTTTCGAGGAGACCAGCAGGATGCTCGCCCCGCGGGCCCGCAGCGAGAGGAGGCGTTCGTGGATGAACTCGATGGAGCCGACGTCGGACTCGGCGCCCGCGTCGGCGTTGGGCGGTCTGACGTCGTACTCCTCGATCAGCGACTCCGCGTGGTCACGGGCCAGTTCGCCGTCGATGCGGGTGCGGGTGGCGAAGGGCTCGCTGTGCTGGTTGCCCAGCAGCCCGTTCTCCACGAGGTCGAACGCCATCACCAGCCCCTCGTCCTGGCGGTCCGCGGGGACGTACGACATCCCGGCGTCGATGCGCTCCCGGCGCGACCAGTCGGTGACGTCCTCGCCGTCCAGGGTGACCGTCCCGTCGTCGGGCACGCACAACCCGGTGACAGCCTCGGCAAGTTCCGTCTGTCCGTTGCCGTCGACGCCCGCGATGCCGAATATCTCGCCGGCCCGTATCTCGAAGGAGACGTCGTCGACGGCCCGGACCCCGCGGCTGTCGGTCACGGTCAGGTCCGTCACGTCGAGCACGACACCGCCGTAGTCACTCGGCGGCCGGTCGACGTCGAGCAGCAGCACTTCGCGCCCGACCATCAGTTCCGCGAGGCGTTCCCGGGTGGTCTCCCCGGCCGCGACGTTCCCGACGTTTTTCCCGTCCCGGAGGACGGTGATCCGGTCGGCCGCGGTCATCGCCTCGCCGAGTTTGTGTGTGATGAAAATGACCGTCTTGCCGCCCGCAGTCAACTCGTCGAGCACCGCGAACAGGTCCTCGACTTCCTGTGGGGTCAACACGGCCGTCGGTTCGTCGAGGATGAGCACTTCGGCCCCGCGGTACAGCGCTTTGAGGATCTCGACGCGTTGCTGGACGCCGACCGAGAGGTCCGCGACGGTAGCCTCCGGGTCGACGTCGAACCCGTACTTTGCTGCGAGGTCGGCGACCTCCGACCGGGCGCGGGCACGGTCGACGGCCAGCCCGCCCAGCCGGCGGGGTTCGTTGCCCAGCGTGATGTTCTCGGCGACGGTCATCGTGTCCACGAGCATGAAGTGCTGGTGGATCATGCCGACGCCGGCGTCGATGGCGTCGCGTGGCGACTCGAAGGAGCGTTCCTCGCCGTCGACGACCACCGTCCCCGAGGTGGGCTCGTAGAGCCCGTAGAGGACGTTCATCAGCGTCGTCTTCCCGGCGCCGTTCTCGCCCAGGAGCGCGTGGACCGACCCGCGTTCGACGGTCAGGTCGACCTCGTCGTTGGCGAGGACGCCCGGGAAGCGCTTGGTGATCTCGCGCAACTCGACCGCTGGCTCGGTCATCGCTGGCTCTCTCGCTGGGATCCGGTCATTGGGGGTCTCGTCCACGCTGGTTCATCGATGACTGTCCCCGCAGGGGTCGGCCGTGCCCGTCCTCGGGCGAGTCTCTGACTCGCGGTCGCTCTCAGACGTCGTCGGGGTCGGTCGGGACCGATATCTCGCCGTCGATGATCGCCTGTCGCGAGTCGGCGACCGGGCCTGTCACGTCGTCGGGGATCTCCGAGCCCAGTTGCTGGCCGTAGACGATGCCGACGCCATCCTCTTCGAGTCCCAGCGAGACGACCGACCCGCCCTGGAACTCGTCGTTGACGACGTTCTCGATAGAACTGTAGACGGCTGTGTCGACGCGTTTCACCATGCTCGCGACGATAACGTCCTGGAACGAGGACTTGGTGACCGACTGGTCGCGGTCGACACCGATGGCGAACCGCCCGCGGTCCTGTGCGGCCCGGAACACGCCGGTGCCGGTGTTGCCGGCGGCGTGATAGACGATGTCGGCGCCGCTGTCGTACATCGCCTGGGCGGCCTCGTTGCCGCCAGAGGGCTCGTTGAAGTCCCCGACGTAGTTGGTGATGACGTCGACGTCCTCGTCGGCGTATGTGACGCCGGCGGTAAAGCCGGCCTCGAACTTCCGGATGAGGTCGGACTCGACGCCGCCGACGAACCCGACGTTCGTGGAGTCGCCGGTGGTCTCGCCAGCGCCCGCCGAGAAGTCCCGCGTCGTCAGCAGCCCCGCCATCTGCCCGACCAGGAACGACCCCTCGTGCTCGGCGAAGGTGTAACTCGCCACGTTGTCGGCGTCGACGACGCTGTCGACGAGCATGAAGTTCTGCTCCGGGTAGTCCGCCGCGGTGCCCGTCAGCGCGTCGGTCTGGAGGAACCCGATACAACAGACCAGGTCGTAGTCGGGGTCGGACGACTGGGCGAACTGCTGCTGGAAGTCGCCGAACTGTGCCACGTCGTCCGGCTGGGCCTCCTGGTATGCGATGTCGTACTCCTCCTCGGCCTGGAACAGCCCCTGCTGGGCCTGGTCGTTGAACGACCCGTCGCCCAGCCCGCCGGTCGCGTACACCATCCCGACCTGGGTCGGGTCCGCCTCGGTCATTGCCTCCGTCGTCTCCACGTCGCCGGGCGTCTCTGTCATGCCCTCGGTCATCTCGGGCTCGTCCGTCTCGTCGTCACTCCCGCCGTCGCCCTCTGTCGCCGTCGACTCCGACGGACCGCCGCCACAGCCTGCCAACCCTGCCAGTCCGGTCACACCCACTACCTTGATGAACCGCCGCCTGTCTGAGTCCATGTTCGAGCGGACACACAGTTGACGCCGTGATAAAATCACCGTTCGGGACAGCTTCTCGGACGGTTCCGGGCGTCCACCGGCTTCGTGTTCGTCAGTTCTCCCGGAAGTCGACGCCGGACGGGGGATCGGGCGGGGACGCTTCGACCCAGTTGGCCTCGTCGAGCACCGTCTCCGAGATGAACGCGGCGAGCTCGCGGGCAGTCTCCTCGCGCTCGAACAGCGAGACGCTGCCCAGCGACTCGCTGACGGTCTTGCTCACTTCGCCGGTCGGCACCGACGGGTCGGCCACGACCGCTTCGACCTCTCTCGTCAGGCGTTCGTCGAGTTCCTTGCAGGCCGGTTTCGACAGCTCGCGACCCGCCGGCAAGAGGTCGTACGTGACCGCGTAGCCGCCCTCGTAGCCCTCGACTGCGAAGAACGGAACCCCTTCCCGTTCGGCGCGGCGATACCCCTCGTCCCTGGCCCCCTGGTCCTCGTACAGCGGGATGTCGGCTGGCGTGTAGCGCTGGGACACACCTGTGAGTTAGGGCTTCCCGCAAATAAAATTCGCGGACCCGGTACTCACCACCCGGCACGGTCGACTGTCGCCGGACGGTGACGACCGCCCGTGTGTGGCCGGTTCGTACAAGCTCCCGTTTGAGCGACCGCTATCTATTAGCGCCACTGGGGCGACGCTGCCAGTATGCGACGAGCACAACGGCACCGCGTTCACCGCGGTCGCCGACGCGGGCAACGGGACAGTCCTCGCGGGCGGACAGCGCGGCCTCCGCGACGCGACGGCGACCGTCGCCCGGTTCGACGACGGCGAGGCCGTCTGGACGACGACCCTCGACGGGAACGCATCGGCCCGGGTCGTCGACGTGGCCGACGGTGAAGACGAGGTGTCCATCTCGTTGGACTCTCGCAGAGAGACGTACGAGGTGTACGTGACCGCCGACCGCCGGGTGGGTGCGAACCCGACCCGCGCGGACCTGCGCGCCGCCTTCGGTGACGAGCCCGGCTTCGTCGGCGTCGAGTCCCCGGGTCGTAGGCGAATCTGAACGCGGATCCGCTACCCGGGAGAAGATTCAAGCGGATCCGGCGGGTGACTCTCACCATGGGCGAGGATTGCTTCCGGGGGCAGGTCACCCAGCGGGGGATCGTGTTCGGCCCCGAGGGCGACGTGTTGCTCGTCACGAGCGGGTTGCGCCCCTGGACGTTCCCCGGCGGTCGCATCGAGGCCGACGCCGACCCGGAGCCGTCGCTCCGGCGGCGCCTCTACGAGAACGTCGGACTCCAGACGACGATCGAGCGCCCGGTCAAGACGGTCACCGACGTCTGGGGCAGCGGCGACGAACCCGTCTACGCCGTCCTCTACCGCGTCGAAGCACGCTCCCGGAACGTCGAACTCACAGAACGCGACGAGTACTGCTGGTACACGCCCGAGGGAGCCATCGAGGAGATGCCGTTTCGCCCGCTGTCGGACGCCATCGAACGGGCGCTGGCCGACCGCGAGACCGACCAGTCACTGCCGAACAACTGATCGGGCACTCAGTTCCGAACGAAGGCAGGGCAGTTACTGCCGAACAGGGGAACGGGTAGTCACTGCCGAACGGGTGACCGACCAGTGGCTCCCCCGAGCGGCCTCGGCCGGGACAGTTTTGAGGCGGGGGACCCGACGGGGAGACGATGGTCGACATCCGCGAGCTCGACGAGTCGACGGTCGAGCGGATCGCCGCGGGCGAGGTCGTCGAACGGCCCGCCTCGGTCGTGAAAGAACTCGTCGAGAACAGTCTCGACGCCGACGCGAGCCGCGTCGAGGGGGGAGTCGAGGCCGGTGGCCGCGAGCGGATCCGCGTCGCCGACGACGGCATCGGCATGACCGAGGAGGCGGTCCGCCGTGCCGTCGAGCAACACACGACCTCGAAGATACGCGACATCGGCGACCTGGAGGGCGGGGTCGGAACGCTGGGGTTTCGCGGCGAAGCGCTCCACGCTATCGGTGCGGTTTCGCGACTCACCGTCCGGACCCGCCCGCGAGCCGACCAGACCGTCGATGCCCCTCGCGGGACGGAACTGCGCGTCGAGGGCGGCGATGTCACGAGTGTCGAACCCACGGGGTGTCCCGAGGGGACGACCGTCGAGATGACGGACCTCTTTTATAACGTCCCGGCCCGCCGGAAGTACCTCAAACAGGACGCCACTGAGTTCGCCCACGTCAACACCGTCGTCACGAGTTACGCACTGGCGAACCCCGACGTAGCGGTATCACTGACCCACGACGGCCGGGAGACGTTCGCCACGACCGGCGGTGGCGACCGCCGCGAGGCGGTCATGGCCGTGTACGGACGCGACGTCGCCCGGTCGATGGTCGACGTCGAAGCCACGGTCGACGACGGGACACTCCCCGGGGGCCCGCTCGACGGCGTCTCCGGGCTGGTGAGCCACCCCGAGACCAACCGCGCGAGCCGGGAGTACGTCTCGACGTACGTCAACGGCCGGTACGTCACCGCCGACGCCGTCCGCGACGCCGTCGTCGAGGCCTACGACACGCAACTGGCGCCGGACCGCTACCCGTTCGCGGTGCTGTTCTGTGACCTGCCCGCCGGCGACGTTGACGTGAACGTCCACCCCAGAAAGCTGGAGGTAAGATGGAGTAAAGAGGAGGAAGTCAGGCAACAAGTACAGACTGCTGTCGAAAATGCGCTCCAGAAAGAGGGGTTACTTCGGTCATCGGCCCCCCGTGGGAGAAGCGCCTCGGAACAGACGAAGATTGAACCATCATCTGCGTCCGAGGATGCCGACGAATCCGAGACAGAAAGTCCCGATACAACAGGACGTAGCCGGACGGCGAAGTCAGAAGCAGATAGAACAGATAACGCCACTCAGGACGTGGGCAACTCGAAGTCAGACGAGACAGACCCGTCTCGAAGCAGTCCATCACGGTCACAATCGACGGCTTCCTCGGAAACAACGAGTACACC
>PXQN01000012.1 GCA_003021305.1 Halobacteriales archaeon QH_10_67_22
TGACCGGCCAGTCACGTCTCCCCGGAGGTGCCCTCGTACTGTCGGACACAAGTACGCGAACACACTTGTCGAGTTTCGGCCATCGAGAGGCCTATATCGGTCGGAACAGTCACTCGACGGTTGCATTGTTGTGTCCGACAGTATCAGACGAGTCGCTCGTACAGTCCGACGAGTCGGTCGCCGACGGCGTCCAGCGTGAACGCCTCGCTCCGTTCGGCAGCCGCGTTCCCGATCGCCGCCCGGCGGTCGGGCTCGGCACACAGGTCCCACAGCGGGTCGACGAACGGGGTCGCACTGTCCGTGTTGCTCGCGACCTTGATAGCGTCGACGCCGTCGTCGAGCCACTGGTAGGTTGGGATCGACCGGACGACCGGCGGTTTCCCGCAGGCCATCGCCTCCAAGAGCGCCATCCCCTCGTTCTCGTTTTTCGAGGGCCAGAAGAACACGTCGCCGGCGGCGAACGCGCCCCGGGGGTCCTCGATGTAGCCGGTGAACGTGCAGTTGTCCGGCGACTGGGCGACCAGCCGTCGGGTCTCGCGGGGCTGGAGCACCCGGCCGAACAGTCCGTCCGTCGGGTTGAGGTAGCCGAACCACACGAAATCGACGTCCGGCATCGCCCGGGCCGTCTCGACGAAGGTCCGCAACCCCTTGCGCAGGATGACGTGCCCGAACATGAACACGACCGGCGGCTCCAGGTCGTACCGGTTCAGGTACTCCGTCCGGAGGTCGGGGTCGTCGTGGCCGGCCAGGCGGTCTGGGTCGAACCCGTTGGAGATCACCGTCGACGGCGTATCGGTGTAGCCGGCGATCACCTCCCGGTTGTGTTCGGAGGGACAGACCAGGTGGTCGGCCTGGCCGTAGGCGTAGGCGAGCCACGGCTTCAGCGGCCGCGCGAGGAGATTCGAGAAGACGAAACTCTCCCGGAAGTCGGCGGCGGTGTTGTGGGTGTGGGCCAGCACCGGCACCCCCCCACGCCGGGCGCGTTTGGCCAGGACCAGCGACCGCGGGCCCATGTTGTTCAGGTGGACGAGGTTGACGTCGAGCGTCGGCGCGGTGGTGTAGGGTATGTCGCGGCGGGCCAGGATCTCGCGCTGGTTGCGCACCGACTGGGCGAACCCGCCCGTTATCGCGTCGCCCCACTCGAAGTAGTGACAGACCCTCACTTCTCGATGATCGACTCCTCGACTGCCTCGCCGAAGTGTCGTGCCGTGTCCTCGTAGTAGACGAGCAGTTCGTCGCCCTCGGCCAGGTCGGTGACCGCCGTGCGCCCGTCGCCCGTGGCGACTTTGATCGTCTCTGCGTTCTGAAGGAGCGTCCCGATGCGGTCGGTGCCCTCGTCGGTTTCTATCTCGGCGCTCACCTCGAACATCGGCCGTTGTTCGATCTTGGCGCGGCCGACGATCGCCTCGCGAGTGTGGCCATCGGTGTCGACGACCTGGACCTCGTCGCCGCTCTCGAGTTCCGAGAGGTATTTCGTCCCGCCGTCGGGCGTGCGGACGTAGGCGTGGACGGCCCCGGCGTTGACGCGGAACGGCCGGGAGGCGACGTACGGCGACTCGGCGGTCTCGGCGTGGACGAAAAAGAGCCCGCGGGACATCGACCCGACGAGCATCCCCTCGTCGTGGTCCAGCAGACTCCCCGTGTCGATACAGACCCGGTCGGCCGAGCCCGTCTGTTCGATCCCCGTCACCGTCGCCCACCGCAGCTCCAGCTGTTCGCGGCGTTGCTGGTCTCTGACCGCGACGGTCCCGCGGATCTCGTCGGGGTCGTCGGTGTCGAGCAGGACGGCGTCGGCGCCGATCTCCAGGGTCTCGTAGGCCGTCTGGGCCTCGGCCGCGGTCTGGACGCCCGCGACGAGCGTCGTCTCCTCGCCGATGCGGGCGATGAGGTTTTCCAGGGGGATGATCTGCCAGTCCTCGCCGACGACGATTGTGTAGTCGGCCGCCTCGGCGACGGCCTCGGCGAACTCCTCGTAGCGTTCGTCCAGGATCTCCACGTAGCCGGCGTCGGCGCTGTCTGCCTGGCGCAACACCGAGAGGTCGGCCGACCCCGCGAAGTCGCCCGGCATGTCCATCGTGCCGTCGCCCTCGCCGCCCTTGCCGACGACGGCGACGTCCGGTTCGTCGTCCTCGTCGGCCTCGGCGTCCATGACGTGGACGTCGTCGTTGTCGAACGCCGCGACGTTGACCGCGCCGAGGTTACGAACCCGCCCGACGTCGCGGCCGTCGACGAGCACCCAGTCGACCCCCGCTTCGAGCCCCGCGGTGATGCGGCGCTTGCGGGTCTCCCAGTCGCCGACCGTGTCGTCGGCCTTGAGCCACACTTGCCGTGTCATATCCCCACGCTCGCGGCCGTCCGATTTCAACGTGGCGATGCTTCGGGGATGGACTCTTGTAGGGTCGGCGCCAACCCGTCGGTATCACCGGGATGATCGACGCGTGAGCGAACTGTCAGGCTCCGGCACTGCGTCCGTTCGGGAGTCGGACCTGGTCGAACTGGACGACGCAGCGGCAGACGAACTGTTCGACGCGCTGGCGACGGAGACAGCGCGGGCCGTCCTCGTCGCGTGTCACGAACGGCCCCGCACCGCTGCCGAACTCGCCGAGGCCGTCGACGCGGACGGCGAGACCGTCCGGAACTGTCTGTCCGAGTTGGCGGCGGCCGACCTCGTGACCGTCGTGGGGACGCGCGACGAGACGGACGTGTACGCGCCGGCCGACACCGGGCTGGTGGTCGTCGGTGACGGCGCCGACGGGTCGGATGACGGGTACTACCGCCGGCTGGCCGGCGTACTGGCCGCCCTGGCGGTCGGCGGACTGGCGGTCGGTCTCGTCAGTCCGGACACCGCCGTCGCGGCCGCGACGTTCGTCGGCGGGGGCCTCCTCGTCCTGGTCGGGCTGGTGGCCGTCGACAGCCTCCTCTCCTAACGCCGGGTGGCCCCGAGTCGCCCGTCGTCGACGAGCGCGCGCAGGTCCTGCCAGTGACGGACGACCCAGTAGCCCAGTCCGGAGGCGATGATCGCCGCCGACAGCAGGTAGACGAACAGGTGAGAAGCGACGACCGCTTCGGGGTCTGTCACGGCGTAGATGACGCCTTCCGACCCGAGCGAGACGACGACGAACGTGACGAGCGCGGCCGTGACGGCCCGCCCGAGCACTCGCGGCCCGCGACGGTACCGCTGGTCGGCGGCGACCAACACCGCGACGAACGCGACGGAACTGGTCAGTACGTACAGCGGCAGCCGCCCGACCAGCCCCTCGGCCGCCCCGGAGACCAGTCCGACGATACCGACGAACGACGCTGTCAACAGGACCGTACAGATCCCGATCCCCGCGACCAGCGGCCCGACCTGTCCCAGCAGGTCCCCATCCAGGTAGCTCCCTGACGACGTAGCCATGGTTCTGCGTTCCTCCCGATCCCTCAAAAACACCCGTCAGGCGCCCGTCTGACTCCGATCCCTCGTCGTGAACGTTCGCTCCATCGACACCTTCACGAGCCCCAGATCGAGGTGGACCCGGGCGTCGTCAGGCTTCGACCGCGAGGCCGGCACTACGTAGTGCGTCCTCGACCGTCGTGTCGTCGTGAACGACGGCGGCGACGGCCGCGGTGATCGCTTCGGGGTCCTCGTGCTGGAAGACCGACCGCCCCATCGAGACGCCCCGCGCTCCGGCGTCCATCGCGCCCCGGACCATCTCCAGAGTCTCGCGGTCGGTGCCTCTGGACCCGCCGGCGATGAGCACCGGCAGCGACGTCGACTCGACGACGCGCTCGAACGTCTCTGCCGACCCGCTGTAGGCGGTCTTGACCAGGTCCGAGCCGACTTCTTCGGCCAGTCGGACCGCGTGTCCCAGGTCCTCGGCGAACGCCGCGGGGTCGTCGTCCCGGACGTCGTGCCCGCGCGCGTATGCCATCGTCAACACCGGGAGCCCGTAGCGCTCGGCCGCACTGGTCACCTCCGAGAGCTGTGTTATCTGGTCGGGTTCGTACTCGCTGCCGACGTTGATGTGAAAGGAGACGGCGTCCCCGCCGGCCCGGATGGCGTCCTCGACGGTGGCGGTCGGGCGCTTGTCGTTCTCGTCGGGACCGATGTCGGTCGAGCCGTTGAGGTGGACGACGTACCCCGCGCCGCCCACGTTCGGGTGGACCCGGTCGGCGACGCCACGCTGTGTCAGTACCGCGTCGGCACCGCCACTGGCGACGGCCTCGACAGTCGATCCGAGGTCGACGAGCCCCTCGACTGCCCCGAGCGTGAGCCCGTGGTCCATCGGAACGACGAGGTACCGCCCCCCCGTCCCGATACGAGCGAGTCGTGCGGCCTTCCCTGCTGTCATATTGTGTGAGAGTGTGGCAAGTACGGGCATAAGCGTTGCGAGACAGGCCCCGCCGGACACCGCGGCCCGACCGCCTCGGCGAACGCCATCAGTTATCATATTTGATGTCTTATGGAATAGGGATTTGTGATGTGAGGGGCATAAGAGAGGTATGTCGGGTGTCAGAGTGGCGGTTACGTCTGCAGTCATCCTGTTATTAGTTATTAGTCTGGCGTCGGGGACCGCAGTGGCCGGGGCGGTCGACGGCGGTTCGGGGGCGGAGACCGAGACAGCGGCTTCGGCCGGGTCGACGACGGTGACAGTCGAGCGGGACGGCGACCGACTGCGGTACGAACTCTCGGTGACGCCTGCTCCGGAGGTCGAGCGGCTCTGGGTCGTGGTCGGGGGTGCGAGCGTCGTCGCGAGTTCGGGGTTCGAGGTGACCGGCGACGAGGGACGGACGCGGTTGCGCTGGACGGGGGCCGAGACGGGGACCGTCGAGCTCGTGGCGGGGGGAGACCGCGAGAGCGCGGCCGCCGGCGACGGGGGCGGTCAGGAGTCGGTCGTCCGGGACGAGTGGGCGTTCACGGAGGTGCCGTTCGTGGAGGTCCAGCGCGACAGTGGCGGGTCGGTCGAGCGGTCGTGGCCGCTCGCGGAACGGACCCGGACCGAGTCAGGCGTCTACGGCGCGCGGTACGCGCTGACCGGGACGACCGAGAGCGTGGCGCGCTCAGCGTCCGGTCGCCGCGTCGAAGTGGTCGCCCCCGCGACGGAGGGGCCACGCGTCGGGTCGGACGCGGCCGCGGAGTCGATCGTCGACGCCGGGTGGCGCCTGGACGTCGGCGACGGCGGTGACGACGTGCTGGCGTTCGCGGTGCCGGGCGTGCGCCCCGGTGGGGAGTCGGTCCCGGTCCACGACGAGTTCTGGGTCAACGCCGACTCGCGGCTCGACAGCCCCGAGAACGTCTGGCTCCACGAGTACGTCCACACCCGCCAGTCGTTCACCCTGACCGATGAGATGCGCTGGTTCAGGGAGGCCAGCGCGGAGTACTACGCCGCTCGACTCAGTTACGAACAGGGACGGATCGACAGGCGGACCATGGAGCGCCACCTCGACGGCTCCCCGTCGGAAGCGACGCTGACCGACCCGTCGGCGTGGCGCGACCGAACGGTCCCCCGCGACAAGGGCGCCCGCCTCCTCGCCGTCCTCGACCGGAAGATCCGGGCCGAGACGCACGGGTACAACTCGCTCCAAGACGTGTTCTGGCGGCTGAACCGCCACGACGGGCCGGTCACCTACGAGGCCTTCGCCCGGGCGGTCAGCGACGTCGCGGGCGAACCCATGGGCGAGTGGCTCGACACCCACGTCGCCGGAGACACGCCAGTCGCCGACCAGTACCCCGGTACCGCGCCCTTCATCGGCGCGGGACTCCCGTCGGCCGAGAACCGCCCGGTCGGCGTGACCTTCGTGGTCGTCTCGTTCGCGCTGAGTCTCGTCGCCTCCCCGCCGCTGTACGGAGTGCTCAGACGACTCCAGCGACGCGGGCGCCCCGCGACCCCGTGATCAGGACTGTTCGGCTTCGGCGCGGGCGCCGGCCAGCGCCCCCGCTTTGAGTTCGCGTGCCTTCGCTTCCAGACGGTCGGCGACGTCGGCCGTCGGGTCGCCGGCCGCGTGCCCGTCCGCGATGATGTCGACGAGGGCCGACCCGACGATGACCCCGTCCGCGCCCGCCGACACGATGCGCTCGGCGTGCTCGCCGGTCTTGATGCCGAATCCGACGGCCTTGGGCACCGACCAGTCGGCCACGCGAGCCAGGGACTGTTCTGTCTGGTCGGAGACGTCCTCGCGGGCACCGGTCACGCCGAGGCGCGCCTGGACGTAGACGTAACCCGAGACGTGGTCGGCCATCCGGTCGAGCCGGTCACCCCGCGTCGTCGGCGCGACGATGAAAACGAGGTCCTGGTCGAACTCGTCACAGGCTTCCCGGAGCGGCCCGGCCTCCTCGGCGGGGAGGTCGACGACGACGAACCCCTCGATGCCCGCCTCGGCGCTCCGCCGGGCGAACGCGCGCGGGCCCTGCTCGCCCGTCTCGGGGTGGGTGTACTGGTAGACCAGATTGTAGTAGGTCATACACACTATCGGTACCTCGACGTCCAGGTCCTCGACGAACGCGAAGTAGCGGTCGGGCGTCATCCCGGCCTCGAGCGCGCGGACGACCGCTCCCTGGATGGTCGACCCCTCGGCGATCGGCTCCGAGAAGGGCAGGCCGAGTTCGATGGCGTCGGCGCCGCCCCGTTCGAGCGCCTCGACGTAGGCCTTCGAGGCTTCGATCGAGGGGTCGCCGGCCGCCACGTAGGGGACAAAGGCCGGTTCGTCGGCGAACGCCTCCTCGAGCCCCATCAGAGGCCCCCTCCGCTGACCTCGCGCAGGACCGACATGTCCGGTGCCACCTCCAGGTCGCGTTTCTCGGTCTCTTCGAGCACGGTTTCTAAGTCCTTATCGCCCCGGCCGGAGACGTTGACGACCACGAACTCGCCGAGCTCGTCGGCGTGTTCCTCCAGGTAGCCGAAGGCGTGTGCGGTCTCCAGCGCGGGGATGACGCCCTCGTCCTGGGAGAGCCGGTGGAACGCTTCGAGCGCGGCGTCGTCGTCGACGTTGACCGCATCGACGCGGCCCTCGTCGACGAGGTGGGCCAGTTCCGGCCCGACGCCGGCGTAGTCCAGCCCCGCCGAGACGGAGTGTGACTCCATGATCTGGCCGTCCGAGTCCTGGAGGAGTTTCGTCCGGGCGCCGTGCAAGACGCCCTCGTCGCCGGTCGACAGCGACGCCGAGTTGGGCGCGACGCCTTCCTCCTCGTCGACCGACAGCGACGACCCGCCCGCCTCGACGGCGTACAACCCCACCTCGTCGTCGTCGACGAAGTTCGCGAACGTGCCCATGGTGTTTGAGCCGCCGCCGGCACAGGCCACCACCGCGTCGGGGAGTCGCCCCTCTTTCTCCCGGGACTGTGCGCGTGCTTCCTCGGAGATCACCGACTGGAAGTCACGGACCATCGACGGGAACGGGGCGGGGCCGACGACCGACCCGATGACGTAGTGGGTCCGTTCGACGGTGGTCGCCCAGTCGCGTATCGTCTCGGAGATGGCCTCCTTGAGCGTCCCCCGGCCCGTCGTCACGGGCGTGATCTCGGCGCCGTTTATCTTCATACGGAAGACGTTGGGCCGCTGGCGCCGGATGTCCGTCTCGCCCATGTATATCTCGCAGGGCATGTCCAGGTGTGCTGCGGCCATCGCCGTGGCGGTGCCGTGCTGGCCGGCGCCGGTCTCGGCGATGATCCGCTCTTTGCCCATGTACTTCGCCAGCAGGACCTGGCCCAGCGCGTTGTTGAGTTTGTGCGCCCCGCCGTGGAGCAGGTCCTCTCGCTTGAGGTACACTTCGGTGTCGTATCGCGCCGAGAGCGACTCGGCGTGTTGCAACGGGAGCGGTCGCCCGCCGAAGTCGGCCAGGCGCTCGCGGAACTCGTCCGTGAAGCCGTCCTCGTTGTCGAGGACGTACCGCTCGTAGGCGTCGGTCAACTCCTCGATCGCCGGCATCAACGACTCTGGCACGTACTGTCCGCCGTACTCGCCGAATTTCGTGGTACTCATGTGGTATCCTCCGTGGTCGTCTCCGTCGCCGCGGTTGCGGCCGCCAGGCGGCGGGTGTTCTCGCGAACGTCGCCGTCCATGACCGCCGACCCAACCAGCAGCGCGTCGGCGCCCGCCTCGCGCATCCGGACCACGTCGTTCTCGGTTCCTATGCCGCTCTCCGCAATGAGCGTGACGTTCTCCGGGACCGTCGGTGCGACCCGCTCGAACGTCCCCAGGTCGACCGACAGCGCAGCGAGGTCGCGGTTGTTCACGCCGATGATCTCCGCGCCGGCCGCCAAGGCGCGTTCGACCTCCTCGGCGGTGTGGGTCTCGACGAGCACCTGAAAGCCCCGCTCGCGGGCGGCGGCCACGAGGTCCGCCAGGTCGTCGGTCCCCGGTTCGTCCAGGAAGCGCACGATGAGCAACACGACGTCGGCCGCCACGGCGTCCAACTGGGACTCCCGGACGACGAAGTCCTTGCGCAGTACGGGCACGTCGACGGCCGCCCGTACGGCCGCCAGCGTCTCCGTCGACCCGCCGAAGTGGTCGGGTTCGGTCAGCACCGACAGCGCGGCCGCCCCGCCGTCGACCATCCGCTCGGCCAGCGCCACGGGGTCGTCGGTCCGCTCGCAGTCGGTCGTCGGACTGGTCGGCTTGATCTCGGCGACCACCGGGACTCGCCCCGCCGCCTCGCTGGCGGCGAGCGCGTCCGGCAACGAGCGCGCGTCGACGTCCAGGCGCTCGCGGAACTCGTCCGTGAAGCCGTCCTCGTTGTCGAGGACGTACCGCTCGTAGGCGTCGGAGCCTTGCGTACTGGGCATCGATACTGGCGGGCCGAACGCTCAAAGGGGTCGCCGTCGTGGGGCCGGTATGGACCTGACGGGCGACGAACTCGCGGGCGTGGTCGACCTGTTCGGCTGTCTCACCCGCGCGGAACTCGACCGCGCGGTCGAGGAACTGGCGTACAAACGGGGGGACGACCACGACGCCGATGCCGTCGCCGCCGCCGTTGAGGCGGCGCTGGACAGTTACCACCTCGTCGCAGTCAAGACCGACTTCGACACGCCCGACGACCGGCCGGTGCTGGTCGCGGGCCCGGTCGCCTTTCCCGCCCTGCCCGACGGCGCGACGGACCTGCCACACATCATGGACGTTCCCGACCGGTCGCTCGACGACGAGACGGTCGTTGCGGCCGCGCGCGAGAGCCTGGAGGAAGACGCCCTGGCGGCCGTCGAGGCCGGTGACACGGCGCGTGCGGCCCGTCTCGTCGACGTGAGTTACGACCTCGAAGCGTGGGGGTCGACCGACGCATCCGACCTCCGGGAGATCCTCGACCGGGTCTGATAGTGATTATTGTAGACTATTTCCGGAGCGCGCCGACCCCGGTGACGGCGCGTACCGGTAAATCGCTACAATAATCACTATGACAGGGCTCGTTCCGTCGTGGGAACGCGGTCCCGGGGACCGAGCGGGCGAATTAAGACGGTCGACGCCGTTGGCTGCGTATGGACCTCTCGGGGGTGTCCGACCACGAGCCGGTCGTGTCCGCGAGCGACGCCGCCGCCGAGAGCGACCGGGAGCGGTCGGCGACTCGCGAGGCGGCGGTGCTGGCGCCGGTGCTCGCCCGCGGCGGCGAGGACCACGTCCTGTTCACCAAACGCGCCGAGGACCTGGCCGACCACCCGGGCCAGATGAGTTTTCCCGGCGGTGGCCGCGAACCCGAAGACGCCGACCTCCTGTCGACGGCGCTTCGCGAGGCCAGCGAGGAGGTCTGTCTCCCCCCCGGGGAAGCCGACATCGTCGGCCGCCTCGACGACATCCACACCGTGACGGGCTATCAGGTGCGGCCGTTCGTCGGGTGCGTTCCCGACCGCGAGTTCGTCCCCTGTGACCGCGAGGTCGCCGAGGTGGCCGTCCTCCCCGTCGCGGGGCTGGTCGACCCCGACAACTACGAGAGCGAGCGCCGCGACCACCCACACTACGGCGAGGTCCGCCTGCACTTCTTTGACGTCGGCGGCTACACCGTCTGGGGCGCCACCGCCAAGATGCTCGTCCAGTTGCTCGAACTGACGACCGACTGGGAGCTGCCGCCCGAACCCGACCGCGTCGTCGACGCCGACGCTGATCTCCCCACGTGACGTGACCGGAGCGTTTTTGAGCGGTCGGACGGACGCTCAGGTATGGTCAACGAGTCGCGCACGTTCGGGGCAGCGGCCGCGCTCACGGTCGCCGGACTGCTGGTCATGCTCTACGGCGTGTATCTTGACAGCGGACTGGCGATGAACGCGCCGATGGTCGTCGGCGGCACGATCATCGTGGTCGCGACGACCGTTCTCACCGTCGGGATCGGCGCCATCCCCGAGGAGTCCGACGCCGAATCGGGTCACTGAACTAGTACATTCAAGACGACTCGCGCCCTCGTTCTCCTATGACCGACGAGGCGGGGATCTACGCACGGGAGTCGTCCTATCTCGACAGACACGTCCAGTTCGGCGAGGCACAGGGCCGGGTCATCTCGGTGTCGTTTCCCGACAGCCCGCCCGAGGACGCCCGCACGGACCACGACCTGCTCGACCGCATCGATGGCTACCTCGAAGGCGTCGAGTCCGACTTCGGTGACGTGACGGTTGCGCTGACGGTGCCGACCGACCAGCGCGCGGTGCTCGAAGCGGTCCGTGAGATCCCGTACGGCGAGAGCATCAGTTGCGAACGCCTCGCGAGCATGAGCGCCGGGTTGAGCGCCGACGACGACGAGGACAGACGCCTCGTCCGGACGGCGCTGGCCGGAAACCCCGCGCCGCTCCTCATCCCCGACCACCGCGTCCGCGACGGCCCCAGCGCGGCCCCACCCACCGTCGAGCAGCGCCTGCGCTCGCTGGAAGGCCTCTGATACGGTCGTGCGTGACCGATTTCGGCAGTGTCGGTGAGGACCGGCGTTTCGGACCACGGAGAGGGGCTTCTGTTTCGTGGGAATCAAAAGAATTACGTACGACCGTATGTGTGGAATGTCGGATCTCGACGCGGGCGGTCCGCTCCATCGACGGTCACACAGTACCACCCCCTGTGAAAAATGCCGTGTAAGACACAGC
>PXQN01000013.1:0-571 GCA_003021305.1 Halobacteriales archaeon QH_10_67_22
CCGCGGCGAGACGACCGAAATCCGGGAGTTCACCCGCAGGGACGTGGGACTCATCCTCGGAGCCGGGGTATTTCTCGGCCTCCACTTCATTGCGTGGATTGAGTCGCTTTCCCACACCACGGTGGCTAGCGCATCGGTGCTCGTCACCATTCACCCCCTCATCCTGGCGGTTCTCGGCTATCTCATTCTTGGCGAGCGCCTGCGCCGACCGACGGTGATGGCGATTGGCACTGCGGTAGGGGGAGCGGCGCTCATCGGCTGGGCCGATGCCGGGACCGTGGACCTCGGTCGGGGCGCGCTGCTGGGCAATTCGCTCGCCCTGAGCGGGGCCCTGCTCGTGAGTCTCTACTTGCTCATCGGGCGTGTCGTCCGGCAGAAGGTGTCCTGGCTGGCGTACGTCACGCCGCTTTACACCACGGCGGCGCTAACGGCCCTGGTCGCGGCCGGGGTGAAGGGAGTCCCACTGCTGGGGTACTCCTGGACGTTCTACGCGCTCTGCGTGGGCCTCGCGCTTGGGCCGCAGGTGCTCGGGCATGGGTCGTTCAACTACGCGCTCCAGTACGTTCCCGCC
>PXQN01000013.1:649-3526 GCA_003021305.1 Halobacteriales archaeon QH_10_67_22
CACCTCCGGCGTCGATCGCCGGAATGGTTGTGGTACTCGTTGCGGTGGCGGTCGTAGTCTGGCAGCGAGAGCGCCCCTCGTCCCCGAGGAAGGCGGACCCCTCGGCGAGCACTGTACCGGACAGACAAGAGAAAAAGGAGGTCAGGTCTTCTTCGGAGCAGACGGGCTGAAGTTAGAGGCGGGAAGATCCTCAAAGGTCTCCCGGCCGCGCAGGAAGTAGTCCACTGGCACAAGCCCGCGATAGGGCGGAAGCACGGGCCGCCCGGATGGATCGGGTGACGGTACGCCCGCCGGGAGTCTGGGGCTTGTACGCGCCGCCCGTGAAGGCGTGCCCGCAGGCGCCACACTCCCAGATGCCGGTGCCTGATCGGTCGACGCGGTCGGCCCCGCACTCGGGACACTCGTGGTCGTCGTGCATCTCGCCCTCGATCTCGGCGACGCGACGGCGTGCGACCCGCCCGTATCGGGCGCCGAACCGACCCGCGCTCCCGGTCGTGGACTTGTTGTCGGCCATAGTACCGTATCATCCGGCAGTGGTCCGTAAAAACCCTGCGAGTCGGAGCGCCCGCGAACCTTTTTGACCCGACTGGCCGTGGTTCGAAGTATGCAGATAGGCGTCCTTACGGTCCCGTTAGGCGACCAGTCGCTGGACGAGGCGCTGGCACATCTCGACGAGTTGGGCGTCGACGCCGTCGAACTCGGCTGTGGCGGCTACCCGGGCGACGACCACCTCGCTCGCGAGGCGTCTCTCGACGACGAGGCGGCCCAGGCGGCGTTACAGCACACCCTCGAGGAGTACGACATGGACGTGTCGGCGCTGGCGACGCACAACAACCCGCTCCACCCCGACGACGAGCGCGCCGCGACGGCCGACACCGAACTCCGCGAAGCGGTCGAACTCGCCGACCAACTGGGTGTCGACACCGTCACCTGTTTCTCCGGGTTGCCCGCGGGCGGGCCCGACGACGAGGTGCCCAACTGGGTCACCGCACCCTGGCCGAGCGAACACGCGGACGCGCTGGACTACCAGTGGGCGGTCGCCGAGGAGTACTGGTCCGACCTGGCCGCCCACGCCGCCGACCACGACGTCGACCTGGCCATCGAGATGCACCCCAACATGCTGGTGTACGAACCGACGGGGCTGGCGACGCTGCGCGAGCGGACCAACGACCACGTCGGCGCGAACTTCGACCCCTCACACCTCTACTGGCAGGGCATCGACGTCACCGAGGCGATCCGCTTCCTGGGCGAGCGCGACGCCATCCACCACGTCCATGCCAAAGACACCGCCCTCTACGAGGCAAACGCCCGGGTGAAAGGGTACCTCGATACGACGCCCTACACCGACGAGGCCGACCGGTCCTGGCTGTTCCGGTCGATCGGCTACGGCCACGGCGAGGCCCACTGGAAAGACGTCGTCTCGACGTTGCGGATGGCCGGGTACGACGGCACGCTCTCGATCGAACACGAGGACTCGCTGACCGCCGCCACCGAAGGACTCGCCAAGGCCGTCAACGTGCTCTCCCGGGCGGTCTTCGAGACGACGCCCGGCGAGGCCTACTGGGCGGAGTGAGACCAATAGCGAACGATGAAAGACGAACCACTCGACGTCGGCATGCTGGGGTATCGCTTCATGGGCAAAGCACACGCGAACGCGCTGGCGCGACTCCCGATGTTTTTCCCGGAGGCGCCGGCGACAAACCGCGACGTCCTCGTCGGCCGCGACGAGGACGCTTTGCAGGAGGCTGCCGACCGACTGGGGTTCGACCGCGTCGCGACCGACTGGGAGTCGGTCGTCGAGGAGGTAGACGTCTTCTACAACCTCGGTCCCAACCACGTCCACGCCGACCCCGCTATCGCGGCGCTGGAGGCGGGGACGCCGGTCTTCTGCGAGAAGCCACTGGCACACACGACGGCGGCGGCCGAGCGGATGGCAGCGGCCGCGGCCGAAGCGAACGTGCCGGCGGGCATCGCGTTCAACTACCGGTTCGTCCCCGCGATCCAGTACGCCAGAGGGCTCATCGCGGACGGCGAACTCGGGGAGATCCACCACGTCCGGGGGCGATACCTCCAGGACTGGCTGGTCGACCCCGAGGCGCCGTGGTCCTGGCGCAACGACGCCGAACTGGCCGGCAGCGGGGCGCTGGGCGACCTGGGCGCCCACACCGTCGACCTTCTGCGCTTTCTGGTCGGTACGGCCGGCGGCGCCGGCGACATCGAGCGCCTCAGCGGGCAGTTGCGCACCTTCGTCGACGAACGGCCGTTGCCCGACACCGAGGAGACTCGCCCCGTCACCGTCGACGACGCGTACACCGCCCAACTGGACTTTGCCGAGGGCGCGGTCGGCACGCTGGAAGCGACGCGGTTTGGCACCGGCCACAAGAACGACCACACGATAGCGGTCGAGGGGTCGGCTGGGGCGCTCCGGTTTTCGCTCGAACGGCTGAACGAACTCGAAGTTCACACCGGCGGGCGGGGCTTCGAGACGGTGCTGGTGACCGACGGCTCCGACCCCTATATGGACCACTGGTGGCCGCCGGGCCACGTGATCGGGTGGGAACACACGTTCGTCCACGAGAATTTCGAATTTCTCTCGGCCGTCGCGGCCGGCGACGGCCACGACCCGGACTTCGCCGACGGTCTCGCCGTCCAGCGGGTCCTCGACGCCATCGAGGCAAGCGACGAACGAGGCGAGTGGGTCACCGTGGAGTGACGGCCCGGGCGGAGAGCCGGGGCTGGTCGACCAGCGGCGGGGAAACGGGTGAGCCGGTCCGGTCGTCTGTTTCGTGGGCACAAAAAGAATTGCGCACGACCGTATCATAGTGATTATTGTAGCGATTTACCGGTACGACCGCACGCAGTCGTGCGGTCGATCCG
>PXQN01000014.1 GCA_003021305.1 Halobacteriales archaeon QH_10_67_22
ACAGTTCCGCCTCGTGGACACCGACCTCCTCCAGCGTCGGCCGGTTCGCGATGCCGTCGACGTGGGAGACCGTGACGCCCTGGTCCTCGAGTGCGGCCACCAGTCCCTGGCTGTCCGGACCGACGAACACTGCGTTCATACAGGTCCCGAGGGAGCCCGGGGGTTTGTGTCTCACGTTTCGCCGTGAGACCGACACGAATTACTCGTACTCGATGGTCGCGGGCGGTTTGTGGGTCACGTCGTACAGCACGCGCGCAACCGACTCGTTTTCGCCGGTGATGCGTGACTGGATGCGCTGGAGCGTCTCCCAGTCGATCTCCTGGGCACGGGCGGTCATGCCGTCGCGGGATTCGACCGAGCGGACGGCGACGACCCAGCCGTGGACGCGGTTGTCACCCTTCACGCCGGTGGCCTTGCCGATGACCGCCGCCAGCGCCTGCCAGGGGTCGTACGCCTCGAGTTCTTCTTCGACGACGTGGTTTGCCTCGCGGGCGACGCCGAGTTTCTCCTCTGTGACCTCGCCGATGATCCTGACCGCCAGGCCGGGCCCGGGGAACGGCATCCGCTCGGAGATGACCGCCTCGAGGTCGAGTTCGCGGGCCACCTCGCGGACCTCGTCTTTGTACAGGTCCCGCATCGGTTCGACGATCCCTTCGAAGTCGATCCGTTCGGGAAGCCCGCCGACGTTGTGGTGGGACTTGATCGTCCCCTCCGACTCGATACGGTCGGGGTAGATGGTCCCCTGGACGAGGTAGTCTGCGCCGACGTCGCGGGCGACGGTCTCGAACTCGCGGATGAACTGTTCGCCGATAGCGTGGCGCTTGGCCTCGGGGTCGGTGACGCCGGCGAGTTGCTCGAGGAACCGCTCGCGCGCGTCGACGACCCGCAACGACTCCATGTAGTCGAACGTCTCGCGGATCCCCTCGGTCTCGCCCTTTCGCATCAGCCCGGTGTCGACGTAGACGGGCGTGAGCTGGTCGCCGATGGCTTCGTAGGCCAGCGCGGCGGCGGTCGAGGAGTCGACGCCGCCCGAGAGGGCGATGACGGCGTTTTCGTCGCCGACTGCGTCGGCGATCTCCGTTATCTTCTCGTCGATGAACGAGTCGACGTCGACCATCAGCGACCACCTCGCTCCAGCGTGGCTCTCGAACGAACGTCCACAGACTTGTCGTGGCTCAGTTGCATACGTCCGATCCACGAGCGACCAGTAAAACGGTTGTGAAACGGCAAGTCGGCCCGTAGGAGTCGGCGCCTTTTGCGAGGGCCGGGCCGGCTCAGACGGTCGTGCGTAATTCTTTTTGTGCCCACGTAACAGACGACTGTCCCCGTGGTCCGAAACGCCGATCCGAACCGATACTGCAGAAATTAGTTACGCACGACCGTATCAGACGGTGAGTTCGTCGCCCAGGTCCGCCTGCTCCACGACGGCCTGGACGAACCCGACGAACGGGGGGCTGGCACGCGTCGGCCGGGACCGGAACTCGGGGTGGTACTGGGTCCCGAGGAAGTACGGGTGGTCCGGGCGTTCGAGGATCTCCATCCGGTTGCCGGAGGTGCCCGAGAAGACGACGCCGGCGTCTTCGAGGTCGTCGATGTACTCGGGGTTGACCTCGTAGCGGTGGCGGTGGCGTTCGGTACAGGACGACGAGTCGTACAGTTCGTGCGCCAGGGTCCCCGCCTCGATCTCGGTAACGTGAGCGCCCAGCCGCATCGTCCCACCCATGTCGTCTTTCTCCTTCTGTTCGGGGAGCAGGTCGATGACCGGCGCGGGCGTGTCCGGTTCGAGCTCCGCCGAGTGGGCGCCCTCGAGTCCGAGGAGATTCCGGGCCGCCTCGACGACGGCCATCTGGAAGCCCAGACAGAGCCCCAGGAACGGCACGCCGTTCTCGCGGCAATACCGGATCGCCTCGATCTTCCCCTCGGTGCCACGGGAGCCGAACCCGCCGGGGACGACCACGCCGCCGACCCCGTCCAGCTGTCCGCTCGCTCCGTCGGCCAGGTCCTCGGAGTGGATCCACTGGCGTTGGACCTCGACCCGTTCTTCGAGGCCGGCGTGTTTGAGCGACTCGTGGACGGAGATGTAGGCGTCCTCGAGCCCGTACTTGCCGACGATGGCGACCGAGACAGCCCCGTCTTTCTCGCGGGTGACGGTCTCGCGCCAGTCGTTCTCGCGTTCGGTCTCCGGCAGTGCGCGCCCGGCCAGGTCGAGCTCGGACATGACGTACTCGTCCAGGCCCTCGTCTTCGACGACGAGTGGCACGCGATAGATGTCCTCGACGTCCGGGTTCGAGAAGACGGCGTCGGTCGGGACGTCACAGAACAGTGCGATCTTCTCTCTCGTCTTGGAGTCGAGCGGGTCGTCACAGCGGCCGACCAGTACGTCCGGCTGGAGACCGATAGAGCGCAGTTCCTTGACGCTGTGCTGGGTTGGTTTGGTCTTCTGTTCGCCGTTTTTCGAGTAGGGAACCAGCGTCACGTGGACGAACAGGATGTCTTCCTCGTCCTGTTCGTGGGCGAACTGTCGCAGTGCCTCGAGATAGGGCATCCCCTCGATGTCGCCGACGGTGCCGCCGACCTCGACGAGACAGACGTCGCTCCCCTCGGCGACCTCGCGGATCCGGCGTTTGATGTCGTCGGTGATGTGGGGGATCACCTGGACCGTGCGTCCGAGGTAGTCGCCGGCCCGCTCTTTCTCGATGACCTCGCGGTAGACTTTCCCCGTGGTGACGTTGTGGTCGGAGGTCATGTCGACATCCAGGAACCGTTCGTAGTTCCCCAGGTCGAGGTCGACCTCCCCGCCGTCTTTGAGCACGTACACTTCCCCGTGCTGGAACGGGTTCATCGTCCCGGCGTCGACGTTGAGATAGGGGTCGATCTTGACGGCAGTGACGTCGAAGCCGGCGTTGGCGAGGAGGCGGCCGGTGCTGGCCGCGGTGATACCTTTGCCAAGTCCAGACATGACGCCCCCGGTGACGAAAATGAACTTGTTTCCCAGCGTCTCGTCGTACGCTGTCTCCGGTTCCCGTGGCATACTGACCGTGCGCCGTAGACCTTCAAAACCGTTTCGGGAACGTATCGAAACCGGACACACGGTCGGGTCTCGACCGCTCCCCGCGAACCGAAAAACGCCGCGACCCGCTCAAACGGTCACGTACTGAATGTTTTAAGGGCTGGGGCCACTACGCGGGCGTATGGGAATACTCTCGCGCGCGTCCTACATCATCCGGTCGAAGGTCAACGCGGTTTTGAACAGGGCGGAAGACCCCCAGGAGACCCTGGACTACTCCTACGAGCAGCTACGAGACCAGCTCCAGGAGGTCAAACAGGGGATCGCCGACCTGACGACCCAGAAAAAGCGCCTGGAGATACAGAAACGTCGCCTCGAGGAGAACGTCGAGAAGCACAACGAGCAGGCCCGCGAGGCGGTCCGGCAGGGCCGTGACGAACTCGCACGGAAGGCCTTAGAGAAGAAAAAACAGAAGATGGGCCAGATCGACCAGCTGGAGAGTCAGATCGCAGAACTCCAGAGCCAGCAGGACAGCCTGGTCGAGAAGAAAAACAAACTCCAGACCCGCATCGAGGAGTTCCGTACGAAAAAGGAGACGATGAAAGCCCGGTACGAGGCCGCCGAAGCCAGCGCCAAGGTGTCCGAAGCGATGACGGGCGCCGGCGACGAGTTCGACGACGTCGGCCGGGCGATCGAACGCGCCGAGGAGGAGACAGAGGAGATGGAGGCCCGCTCGCAGGCGATGGACGAACTCCAGGAGACCGGCGCCTTCGACGACGCGCTCTCGGACAAAGACGAGATCGACCGCGAGCTCGAACAGCTCAGCACCGACAGCTCCGTCGACGCCGAACTCGAGACGCTGAAAGACGAGATGGGCCAGGGTTCGTCGAACGGCGACACGACGGAGACGAGTTCGGTCGAGGAAACCGAGACGGACACCGTCGACGGCGACGTGGCGACCGACGGCGACGCCGGAGGAGAGGCGACCGACGTGGAGGCCGAACTCGCCGACAGCGAGGTCGAGGCCGAACTCGAAGAGCTGAAAGAAGACGAAAACTGACGACCGGGACGGACGCGACCGGACCCCACGACGAGGGCTTCTCGGGGTGGCCGCGGTGGGACCGCGACGACGAACGACACCCATCACTATCCGTGGGGCCGTCTAACGAGTTTGTATGTACGATTCGATACTCGTTCCGACCGACGGGAGCAGCGGAACGACGGAACCGCTGGACCACGCCGTCAGTATCGCACGCGACAACTCGGCGGTCGTCCACGGATTGTACGTCGTCGACCGCCAGCGGTACCGCGCCGCCGAGGGCGACGCGAAAGCCGAGATCAAGAAGTCCCTCGAACTCGAAGGCGAGCGCGCGCTCGAGGAACTGCGCACGGACCTGGAAGACAGCGGTATCCCCGTCAAAACCGAGCGCCGCGACGGGATCCCACACCGCGAGATCGCCGACTACGTCACGGACAACGGGATCGACCTCGTCGTCATGGGCACCCACGGCCGGACCGGCCGTGACCGGATCGCGAACCTCGGGTCGGTCACCCAGCGTGTCGTCCGGGGCACCGACGTCCCCGTCCTCGTCGTCGACATCGGCGATTGAGCCCGAGGGACCGACCTCTCTCCGCCGAGCCGAGTGTTTTTATTTCTTGCGTGGTAATAACACACATGATCGTTCGGGACGTGATGAGTTCGGAGGTGGTCACCGTTCCGGTCGACGCGACGCTCCGGCAGGCGGTGTATCGCTTGCTCGACGAGCGTGTCGGGAGTGTCGTGGTCGTCGACGAGGAGACGCCGATGGGACTGGTCACCGAGACCGACGTCCTGGAGGCGCTGTACGACCGCGGTGTGGGGCTGTCGGCGGTGCCCGTCAGTGACCTGGCCCACCCGCCGGTGGTGACGACGGAGCCCGACCGGACGGTCCAGGGCGTCGCCGACACGATGGCCGACGAGGGCGTCAAGAAAGTGCTGGTCACCGAGGACCTGGACGTCGTCGGCATCGTCACACTCACCGACATCGTCTGGCACCTCTCGGACATCCGTCAGGAGATCGTCTCCGTCGGCGACCAGGGCTGGGAACCGCGGGACTGATAGTGATTATCGTAGGTCTGTTCCGGATCGACCGCACGACTGCGTGCGGTCGTACCGGTAAATCGCTACAATAATCACTATGACCCATACGGTCGTGCGTAATTCTTTTTGTTCCCACGAAACAGAAGACTGTCTCCGTGGTCCGAAACGCCACTGCTCACCGGCACTGCCGAAATTAGGTACGCACGACCGTATCACTCCTCGTCCGGGCCGCGGCCGCTCTCCAGACTGCCCTGTCGACCCTTTGTCTGGCGGTAGTCCGTCCCCAGGAGGTCGGCGAAGTGCTCGACGAACGCCTCGGTGTCCGCGTCGGACTGGTCGGCGGGTTCTTTCATCGGCACGAGTTCGAACCCGCGACCCCGGACCGTCGTCGCGTGCATCTCCCCGACGTCCAGGTCCTCGGCGCTCTCGGTGGTGTATTCGAAGGCGAGCGCTTCGAGGGCGACCCCCCCGACGGGCACGATTATCTCGGGGTTTATCATCCGGAGTTCGCTGCTCCGGTAGGCCTCGCAGTTGCTGACCTCCTCGTCGGTCGCCTCGCGGTCGGGGTGGCGACACCGGGTCACGTAACTCAGGTAGACGTTGTCGACGTCCGGTTCCTCGGCGGCGGGGTCCGCGACCAGTCCGACCCTGGACAGGGATTCGATGACGAGTCGGTCGTCGCCGGTGAAGGGAACTCCGGCGGCGTCGGCGCCGGCGCTTGGCGAACTCCCGAGGACGACGAAGTCGGCACCGACGTCGCCGTAGCCGTGGACGACCTGCGTCCGACTCTCACAGAGTTCGGGACAGAGCTGGCAGTCCTCGTCCATCCCGAACGGGTTTGCGAGTTCGTCCTGTCTGGCGTCCACGGGTCAGTCCTCCCCGTCCAGGGTCTTTGCCTGTGTCTCGGCGTCTTCGGGGTCCGTTCGCGGACTGCTCGGGTGGTAGTCGGTGTCGTACTCGCCGGGTCGGTCGTCGAGTCGGTCGGGGTTGATGCGCCCGCCCAGCAGCATGAAATCGAGGATCGTCACGCGCAGCATCGACTCGACGACCGGGACCGCACGGGGCGGCAGTGATGGGTCGTGCCGGCCGACGACTTTGGCCTCCTTGCGCTGGCCGGTCTCCCAGTCGACGGTCTCCTGACTCTTGGGGATCGAAACCGGCGCGTGCCAGGTCACCTCGCCGTAGATGGGTTCGCCGGTCGTGATCCCGCCCTGGAGGCCGCCGTGGTCGTTGCCGACGGGGACGGGGTCGCCCTCCTCGCTCACCGTCTCGGGGTGGTCGCCGCGGTCGAACTCCCAGTCCTCGTTGCGGTCGACCCCCCGCAGTTCGCGGGCTCGGCGACCCTGGCCGTACTCGACGGCCGTCGTCGCCGGGGTCGAGAACATCGCCTGGCCGAGCCTGGCCGGGAACGAGTCGAAGCGTGGCGCACCCAGCCCCCGGGGGACGCCGCGACACTCGAAGTAAACAGAGCCGCCGATCGAGTCGCCCTCCTGCTGGTACTGGTCGATCGCCTCGCGCATTCGCTCGGCGACGTCGGGATCGGCACAGCGGACCTCGTTGTCCTCGGTGTGTTCGAGCATCTCCGCCCAGGAGACGTCCTCGGCCGTAATGTCGCCGATCTGGTTGACGTGGGCTTTCACGCGGACGTCGTGGTCGGACTGCCTGAGCACCTGCTTGGCGATGGCGCCGGCGGCGACCCAGTTGACCGTCTCGCGGGCCGACGACCGGCCGCCCCCGCCCCAGTTGCGCGTGCCGAACTTCGCCGAGTACGTGTAGTCGCCGTGGGAGGGTCGCGGGGCCGTCACGAAGGGCTCGTACTTTCCCGAGCGGGCGTCCTTGTTCTGGATCACCATGCCGATGGGCGTCCCCGTGGTGTACCCTTCCAGCGTCCCGGATTTGATCGACACCTCGTCGGGTTCACCCCGGGAGGTGGTGATCATCGACTGGCCGGGTTTGCGGCGGTCGAGCTCCGCCTGGACGTCGTCCTCGTCGAGCTGGACGCCGGCGGGACACCCCGAGACGGTACAGCCCATCGCCTCGCCGTGGCTCTCGCCGAACGTCGTGAACCGAAAGAGCCTGCCGAACTGGTTCCCGTTCATTACCGGTCTTCTGGGTGCCGCGCATTTAGTTCGTCCGGAACCCGGGGCTTTACCCCCCGCGCGGTCCTGTCCCGACGCCGCACGTCCCCTCGATCGTTATGAGGATGTATACTGATACTGTCGGACACAAGTACGTGAACATGCTCGTCGGTGTTTCACAATCGAGACGTCTCGGAGACCACCAAACGAGGTATCGAGTGTCGACTTATTTGTGTCCGACAGTATGAACTGACTCCGTATGTCACTGTCGCTGACGCCGGGCCTGCTGGCCGTCGTGTGCGTGGTGGTGGTCGTCGCGGGCGCGGTCAACGGCGTCGCGGGCTTTGGCTTCGCGCTCGTCGGGACGATGGCTCTCGCGACGGTGGTCGATCCCGCTACCGCCGTCGTGTTCATGATCGTCCCGATACTCGCTGTCAATCTCTCGCTCGTCCGTGAACTCTCCGTAGCCGAACTGCGCTCCTGTGGAACCCGGTTCGGCCCGCTGCTCGGGTCGGCGCTCGTTGGGACGCTCGCGGGACTGGTCGTCGTCGACAGGGTGCCGGCCGGGCCGCTGAAAATCGGTCTCGGTGTCCTCACGCTCGCGTTCGTCGTGAGCGCCCAGAACCGCGTTCCGGTGCCGGGACTCGACCGCGCCAGGGAGGGCTGTTTCGTCGAATCCACGCCCGCGATGGTCGGCGTCGGTGGCGTCTCCGGGGTTCTGTTCGGCGGGACCAACGTCGGCGTCCAGCTGATCGCCTACCTGCGCAGCTGTGACCTCTCACACGCCACGTTCGTCGGCGTCGTCGCGATGGTCTTTCTCGGACTCAACGGCGTGCGCGTCGGCGCCGCCGCGCTGCTCGGTCTCTACCCGAGTGTGTCCGTCGCGGCCGCATCCGTCGCCGCGGCCGTCCCCGCTGCGGCGGGCGTCGCCGTCGGCACACGGGTCCGTAGCTACGTGGACCAGCAACGCCGCCGTCGTGCGGTCCTCTCACTGCTGGCGGTCATCGGCCTGCGCCTGATCCTCGGTGGGCTCGGGGTCGCTTGACGGTTCGACCGTTCTGGCGGGACCTCCGGGAGTGTTCCTGGCACTTTTCTCCCGATTTATCGACAGCCGGACGGAAATCCAGACTATATCGAATACCCGTGAACTAATGCCGCGCAATATCTGACGAATAGCGCGTGAAAATTAATTATAATGGTCGCATGCACAATTATAGCGCTACTTATTTACATCTCGGCGGGATATCTCCACCTGCATGAGAAAACAAGCCTACAAACTGAAAGAGTCTGTCGCGGGTTTTGACGAGGGTGACGTTCTCGACGTGACGGCGCGGTTCGGCGATTGGCATCTCTACGACGTTAAACTCGAGTCAGTCTCCGACGACGACGGGTCGGTCGAGCTCACCTACGGGGAGCTCGAGACGGTCACGCGGGCACGCCCGCGCGACCAGTTACAAGAGAGAGACGCACAGAAGAAAGAAGCGTCCGCCTGATAGCGACGCTTTCCCCCGTGGTTTTGCCGTCTCTCGGGTCCGAGAGTGACATCACTCCTCGCGGTGGGATTCGAATCCCCGCCGGTCGCCGGTGACGCGCTTGCGCGCCTGGCCAGTGATGAACGACCCGAGAGCGACCAGCGCCCCGGCGAGCACGAGCGAGACCATCGCCAGCGTATCGAACGAGATCGACAGCGTCTCACCCCAGGAGTCGACCCCGCCAACGGCCAGCGCCACGGGCAGGAGCAACGTCCCGACCGCCATCAGATAGAGACTGCGTCCGAACGCCTCTGCCGGGACTCTCGCGCGAGAGAGCACCGCGGCCGAACAGATCCAGGCGGTGACGAACACGAGCGCGCCGGTCCAGACCGACAGCGACACGACGGCGCCGACGAGAAAGAGGACCAGCGGCGCGAGCGGGATGGCCACGGCGAGTCCGGCGAGCGCACGGATCCGACCCGAGGCCCGGCGCAACCCGCGTTCGTCCTCGACCAGCAGTTCGGTCGGGTCCTCCGGAACCAGGCCATCGACTTCCGAGAGGTCGACCGCGGTGCCGTCCTCGTCGATAGCCGTCGAACAGGTCGGACAGAAGCGCGCGCCCGCAGGTAGCGTCTCGTCACACTCGGGACAGGGTTGACCGGACGAGTCGCGTTTCGACCCGCTGTCAGTCGAGTCACCGTCCTCGGGGTCGGCCGACCCGCCCGCCTGGGTCATACGGCCTGTTCGCACCGATATCTCATCAAAGCCGGGGATGGACCGCCCGACCGCGTTACCGTTCGGCCGAGACGAGAAACGGTGACGCCCTTGCCGCCGGACGGTGACCCGGGAGAGGTGTTCTCGCCCGTCACCGAACGGTCGACAGGAACGCCTAAGCGCCCGCCGGACTACCCTCCGGCCATGCGACTGGAGGAGTACTGGGGTATCGGACCCAAGACGCGCGGTTTGCTCGAATCGGAACTCGGCGTCGAGCGTGCCGTCGAGGCCATCGAGACCGGGGACACGCGGACGCTCGTCGAGGCCGGGCTCCCCCGTGGTCGGGCGACGCGCATCCTGCGACGGGCTCAGGGCGGCGACGCGTTGGACGTCCTCGCCACCCGTGACACCCGCGACGTCTACAAGGCACTGCTCGACCTGGCCGGCGAGTACGCGCTGACCGAGGACGCCGCCAGTCGGGTCAGAATTCTCACCCCCCTGTCGGACAGGGAGGCGATGGTCGAACGCCTCGACCGGATCGAGCGCGCACGCGAGGCCTGGCAGGGACTGGACCAGACGACCAGGGAAACGGTCGAATCGGCCTTCGCGGACCACGACAGCGCTGGCGGCGAACTCGCGAGCGTGCGGACGGCGCTGGCACTCGCCCGCGCGGACGCGTCAGCGGGCGTGTTCGAACCGATCGAGGCCCTCGACGAGGAAACGCTGGAAGGCGCGGCCGCCGCTCTGGCTGGGCTGGCCGGAGACGGTGACGCGGTCGGCGAGGGGGCCGACGACCGCCTCGACGCGTTGCGCGACCAGTTAGGAGCGGTCGAGGACCTGGCCGCGACGCCGACGGACCTGGTCGAGACAGTCCAGTCGGAGGCCCGCGGGCCGGAGGGCTTCCGTGAGACGGTCGTCCGCCAGGTCACCGACGAGACGGGTGCCGACGTGGGACGGGTCCGCGAGGCCGCACCCGGCGAGGCCGCCGACGCCAACGACTTCGTGACGGCGACACTGCGGACGCTGGTCGACGAGTTGCGCGCGGCGGTCGACGAACGCGAGCGCGACGTGGCCGACCGCCTCGAAGAGACGGTCGCGACCGCCCGCCCGGCGGTCGACGCGGCAGTCGAGGCGGTCGCCGACGCGGCGCTGTACCTCTCGCTGGCTCGCTTCGCCGACGCTTTCGACCTCTCGCGGCCGGCGTTCGTCGACCGCGAGACGGTCGCCGTCGCCGGCGCCCGGAACCTCTCGCTCGTGGCGGCCGGCGAGGCGGTCCAGCCGGTCACCTACGCCGTCGGTGACCACGACCTCCGGGTTCCGGACGCGACAGTCCCGCCGGCCGACCACCGGGTGGCCGTCCTGACGGGGGCCAACAGCGGCGGCAAAACCACGCTCCTGGAGACGCTGTGTCAGGTCCAGTTGCTCGCACAGATGGGGCTGCCGGTGCCCGCCGACCAGGCGGAAGTGGGCGTCGTCGACGCCGTGGTCTTCCACCGGAGACACGCGAGTTTCAACGCGGGCGTGCTCGAATCGACGCTCCGGTCGGTCGTCCCGCCGCTGACCGACGCGGGGTACACGCTGATGCTCGTCGACGAGTTCGAGGCGATCACCGAACCCGGGAGCGCCGCCGACCTGCTCCACGGACTGGTCCGACTCACGGTCGACCGCGACGCGCTCGGCGTGTTCGTCACCCACCTCGCCGATGACCTCGAACCGCTCGGGCCCGAGGCGCGGACCGACGGCATCTTCGCGGAAGGGCTCACGCCGGACCTGGCGTTGCGCGTCGACTACCAACCGCGGTTCGAGACGGTCGGCCGGTCGACGCCCGAGTTCATCGTCTCCCGACTGGTCGCCAACGCGGGCGACCGCAGCGAGCGGGCGGGTTTCGAGACGCTGGCCGAGGCGGTCGGCGAGGAGGCGGTCCAGCGGACGCTGTCGGACGTCCGCTGGTCGGCCTGACCGACACTCCGGTCAGATGCGCCTGGGGGCAATGTGTCGCTCGTAGTCCGAGCCACTCCGTAATCGGGTCTGTTTGGCCTTCGCGTGCTGGATCGTCAGTTGTAACATAGGTCCCGGGCGGGAGTCGAACCCGCGGCGCCGACAGACGCCAGCCACCGTCCGGGACGGTCTGGGAGGCTCAGGCTTCCGTCTCCCCGACCGTCAGTACCGTCGCGTCGACCGCGGTGTGACGTCCGTGATCTCGACAGCCTCGACGCTCTCGACGCCGTCGAGGTCGGTGACGACGCTCCGGACACCGTTTTCCAGGTCGCCGACGGCGTCGCGGGCGACCCAGAGGTCGAGTTCTGCTGTCACCAGGGTCGGGGCATGGACTGCCATAGGCCCCCGGCGCGAGTCGAACGCGCACCGCCTCGTGGCGGCCGCCGTGCGGGGGTCGACGGGACAGTGGGGAGACGCCCTCCGGAGATGCCACTGACCGGTCCACCGCTGTCCGCCGAACTCATCCACCCCGACGGGCGCCAACGAAACTGCCACACCCCCGGAACCGGGAGCCGGAGTGGGTGGAAACGGACGTTCAGTCGTGGGAACTGTCCAGTCGGTTCGAGAGCCCGGGCTGGACCGTCACGGTCGAGAGGAAGAGCCACGGCGGCTCGACCCGACCGGCGACGGCCCCCTGGGCCTGGCCGCCGGCGTCACGCGGCGACGGTCGGGTCGATACCTGCGATCCCGGCCGACCAGTCCACCACGCCGGGGCGTTCGAGCCCGAACCCGGCGAACGACGGAGACTCCCCCGTCGGGAGTGCCGGATACGTGGTGTGTTCGGTCGACATCTGGGATCACCGTTCGCAGATCGGCGAACGTATCACGTTCTCACAGTGGAAACATATTATTTCTTTTGCACGTTTGTGAGGCGTTCACACGCGAGGAGCGGCGTGGACGGCGAACCGGACAGTCACTCACGGGATCGGCCGAGGCCGTCGGGCGGTCAGTTCCCTTCGTCCTCGTCGATGGTCGAGATGCCCCCGTCGTCGGCCGAACCGTCCTCCTCGTCGGAGTCGCCGTCGTCCGGCCGGTCGACGGTGTGTTCCCGGACCTGGACACCCTTCCCGGCGAGGTGGCTCATGCGGCGGCGCGCGAACTCCTCCTCGCTGGTGCCCCGGGTCGCGACGACGTACATCAGCGCCCGGCCGGCGGGTCGCATTGTCCGGCCGGCCCGCTGGGTACCCTGGCGGCGCGACCCCCCGAGTCCGGACGCGACCACGGCCAGCGAGGCGTCCGGGAGGTCGATCCCCTCGTCGCCGACGCGGGAGACGACGAGCGTCTCGACCGAGCCGTCCCTGAACGCCTGAAACAGTCGTTCGCGCTCGTGGTGGGGCGTCTCGCCGCTGACGAACGGGGCGTCGAGTTCGGCGGCCAGGTGGCGCCCCTGGTCGACGTAGTCGACGAAGACGAGCGCCTTCTCGGTCGGGTGCTCGCCGAGGATGCGCTCGATTTCGGGCACTTTCGCCGGGTTAGTAGCGGCGAGCTGGCGGCGTTCGTGTCCCTCGCTGGCGACGTACTGGTCGCGGTGGTCGGTGGCGCCCTCCCAGCCGACGTAGCGGATCTCGACGCGGGGTTCTGCGACGAACCCCTCGTCGAACAGCGCGTTCCAGTCGGTGCCGATCGGCGGCCCGATGAGCGTGTATATCTCCTCTTCGAGGTCGTCTTCCCTGATGGGTGTCGCCGAGAGCCCGAGCCTGTGTCTGGTCTGGAGGTCCGTGCTGCGACGGTAGACGTCGCTGGGGACGTGCTGGACCTCGTCGTAGACGATGAGTCCCCACTCGCGGTCGTCGAACAGGTGTCTGTGTCTGTCCATTCCCGCTGTCTGGTAGGTCGCGACGGTGACCGGCCGGACCTCCTTCGTGCCGCCGTGGTACTCGCCGACCTGTGACTCGTCGAGGGTGGTGTGGGTCAGGACCTCGTCGCGCCACTGCCGTGCGAGTTCGCGACTCGGGACCAGCACGAGCGTCTCCCCACCGACTCGCGCCAGTATCCCCAGGGCCGCCACGGTCTTCCCGCTGCCCGGCGGGCCGACCAGGACCCCCGATTTGGCCTCCATGAACCTGCTGACCCAGTCGTGCTGGTAGTCGCGCAACTCGGGTTTCAGCGACAGCGCCAGGTCCGCGCCGGATTCGAGGTCACGCTCGTCCTGGACCGGGTAGCCGGCCTCGTAGAGGATTCGTTTCACCTCGGCGGTGGCTTCCTCGGCGACCCAGCCCTCGGTGTCGGAGATAGGTGCCCTGAGGTGGTCTTCGTCGAGTTTCTGCTCGGCGACGTTGCCCATCAGTTCGGCGCTGGCCGCCGCCAGCACCGTGTAGCCGTCCTCGTGGGTCCGCAGCGTGAACTGGTGGGCCCGCTGCCACTGGTCACGGATCCACTCCTCCAAGTCCGGTTCGGGCGACGGGAGGACGTCACGCACCGTCGCGAGCAGGTCGTCGACGTCGTCGTACGGTGTGGCCCACACGTCTGCCTCGCTGATTTCGTAGACGTACCCTTCGCGACGGTTGGCGTCCGCGAGGCGGGCGAACTGGGAGAGCTGGGCCCGCGTGAACTGCCTCGGGTGGTCGGCGACGACCTGACGACGGTCGGGGAAGACGACGAGTCGCTCCCGGTCGGCGTAGGCCCCCCACTCCGCTGGGTACCACACGGCTGGGTCCTGGGAGACGTCCCGCCCGTGGACGCGCCCGGCGGCTTCGAGCTCGGAGAGCCACGCCTCGACGCTATCCCGCGAGACGTCGAGGTGTCGGGCGGTCTCCTCGACCGTCAGCACTGCCTGTCCGGCCTGCTCTATCGCGTCGTGTAATCGCCCCAGTGGATCCCCGCCCTGGTGGTCCTCTGTCACACCGACGCTTCGGGTGGCGACCGCTTGGCCCTTTCCATTCCCTGCCCGATTCGTGTAAAATTGTAATAATAGACAGAATCTCTATATTAGAGGTTCCCGGTAGCCTCAGTACGTGGAAACTCCACACCAGTTGCGTATCTATTCGAGTGTCGCTCTGTCGACGGTGAGCGGACAGTGGCGACAACGACGCCCCGTCACTCGTGGGGAAGGTAGTTCACTATCATGAAATTTGATGACAAACATATAGATTACTATATATTTCGGATCGGAACACAATTGTATACCCGACCGAGTATATAAAGTATGGATACGATCCGGGCGGCAGTCGTCGACCTCGACGGCACCGTGTGGCGCGGCGACGAACTGATAGACGGTGCCCGAGCGGGCCTTGCGACGCTTCGCGAGGCGGGGGTTCCGGTGGTGTTCGTCACGAACGGAATCAACCTCCGTGCGGCGGATTTCGCCGATCGCCTGGCCGCACTGGGCCTCCCGGAGGACGCTGGCGAGGTCGTCACCGCCGGCAGCGCGACGGCCGATTACGTCGCAGGGCAGTCGCCGGGCGTTCGGACGTTCGTGCTCGGACCGCCGGAACTGCACGCGGAGTGTCGTGACGCCGGGCTCGAGCTCGTCGACTCGGGGACGGCCGACGTGATAGTCGCTGGTCGAGCTCCCGAACTGGACGGAGCACTGCTCCAGCGGACACTGGACGTCTACACGCCGGAGACGGACCTCGTCGCGACGAGCACCGACCCGACTCACCCGGTCGAGGACGGGTTCGAACCGGGGTCGGGCGCGACGGTCGGTGCCATCGAGGGCATGACCGAGCGGGAGGCGACTGTCGTCGGCAAACCCTCCTCGCGCATGGCAGAGATAGCCCTCACGCGACTCGGCGTCGCCCCCGAGGAGTGTCTCATCGTCGGGGACCGCCTCGGGACTGACGTCGAGATGGGTGAGGACGCGGGGATGACGACGGCGCTGGTCCTCTCTGGGGCCAGTTCGCAGGCCGACGTCTCGGACGGCGAGGGGCCGACCCCGGACCACGTCCTCGACTCGCTCGGTGACGTCGGACGAATACTCGCAGACTGAGAGTCCGAGTCGGTCGGTGAGCCCCGAAGCCACCGTTTTTGTCGCCCCCACCGCTGGGATCGGCCATGGAGTACACGACCCCCGGTTCGACGGGGACGCGCGTCTCGCGCCGTTCTCTTCGAGGCTCCCGAGACGCGTCTCGTCGAGACGGGCGACCCGGGCGTGGTACGTGACGTCGACAGGCCCGGTGACCTCTGATACGGTCGTGCGTAATTCTTCTTGTGCCCACGAAATAGACGACCGCCCTCGTGGTCCGAAACGCCGATCCGAACCGACACTGCAGAAATTAGGTACGCACGATCGTATGACACTATCGACGGACTGTGGCGCCCGTCGGGGCCCGCGTGAAACCCCGCCCGGGGGGAGACCGGTGGTGGCCACTGTGTATATCCACTCGGACACGAACCGAGCAACGATCTCCTCGCCCGTCCGGCACGCAGAAACCGTTTCGCTCCCGGATCGGAGAAAAGCGTGTTGAATTATTCGTGTCCGAGTGGATAGCACGTGCAGGTGTATCAGTGGACTGAGCGGTCGTCGTCTGTGGCGATGTCCTCGCGCGGGTCGGTGTTGCCCCCTGTGGAAGCGCCGGGGGTTTTGCCGGGCGCGGCCCAGCGCACGCCGTTTGCCAGCACGTCCTGGATCCGCTCGTCGTGGTAGATGGGGTAGGTCTCGTGGCCGGGCCGGAAGTAGAAGACCCGTCCGTCACCGCGATTGTAACAACAGCCCGAGCGGAACACCTCGCCGCCCTCGAACCAGGAGAGAAACACCAGGTCGTCGGGCTGGGGGATGTCGAACCGTTCGCCGTACATCTCGGTCTCGTCGAGTTCGAGACACTCCTCGACGCCGGCGGCGATGGGATGACCGGGTTCGACGACCCAGAGTCGTTCGCGCTCGGCGGCCTCGCGCCACTTCAGCCCACAGGACGTGCCCATCAGCGACGTGAACGGTTTCGAGTAGTGGCCCGAGTGCAAGACGATCAGTCCCATCCCGTCCAGGACGTGCTGGACGACCCGCTCGGCGACGTCGTCTCTGACCTCGTCGTGGGCCGCGTGGCCCCACCAGGTGAGCACGTCCGTCTCGGCGAGCACGTCGGGACCCAGCCCGTGTTCGGGTTCTTGCAGCGTCGCAGTCCTCGTCTCGAACCCGCGCTCGGCGAGGGCGTTCGCGATAGTCGTGTGGATACCGTCCGGGTAGACCTCGGCCACGACGTCGTTCTCGCGCTCGTGGACGAACTCGTTCCAGACTGTGACGCTGGTCATAGGCGCTGTTCGATTCCCGGCCACATCGACGTTCCCCCTGCGGCAAGTATGGCTCGGCGCACGCGACCGGCAGGTCCCGGTTCCCCGGTCCCCGCGTTCGGTACGAGGGTGCCGAACTTCACCCCCTCGCCGGAGAGCCTCCCTCCAGTTCCGAATTTCACCGATTATGCGGATTCGTTTGCTCCATCCCCACACAATCAGTCAGGAATCACTCACATCTACGGCGTGAGGCAGACCGTAATCCTGACCTGTATTGTATAGGTGACAACTCCGCAATCAACGCGTTCGGATGTGAAGGCCGAAGCGAGCATTCAAAACACGCATACGCAAACGCGCATCTCGGTCGCCACGTCACTCCACGAGGGATTCGTCTGAAACCGTTCCCAGATCTCCCGTGTAGGGGTTTGTATGTGGGGACTCGAGGGCTGCGACTCGGTCGACCCGCAATACCCGTCACACCCACCGGAGTCGACAACGTCCGCCGACACAACGAGAGTGCCCCGACCATCCCCGACGTACCACGCTACTCCACCGTGCAGTTCCACACCGACCACACCACCACATCGCACCAGTGACGACTAGTTACGACGGCGGGTCGTCGCTGACAGGGAGATCGCCGACCGCGGCGTAGAAGTTCGGCACGGTCATCCACGGAAGAAGTCGCCCTCTATCCTCGAACAGATCGTACTTTCCGTGTTGCACCTGACTGTACGACCCGATGTCGTAATCTGCACTTCTGTTCTGTCGTTTTGCCTCCGCGACCACCTCGGACAGCTCACCGTCCAGTTTCCGTCGTTGCTCGTCCGAGACGAGTTCCTCCAGTTTCCCTTCCGCAGCATCGCTGGAGAACCCGGCGTTCAGTAGGAGTCTGGCCCCCTCGACCACATCGGACTCGTCCTCGAAGTGGGGCGTCAAGTCGTCTCTGTAGAGTCGCGGCAGTACGTGGCTCTTCTCGAAGTACAGATCGTACGTGAGGTCGTTCAGCTCTCCGACCTGTCCGCCGGTCGTGTGTTCCATCACCATCGCGATGTGATCCACGTACCGGGCGAGGAGGTGGAATTTCACGTGGGTCTCCGCCCACCCGGTCTCCGTCGCATCCGCGTGATCCGCCATTAGGAACGCGTAGGTGAACAGGTGGCGGTTCAGTCGGTCGGCGAGTCCCCGGAGGCGATACCGATAAGGCGACTGGTAACTCCCGAGGACGAACCACGTGTCCTGCGGCGTGGGGATGGACTGGTACTCTCGTGTGAACTCGAATATCTCAACCACATCCTCATTTGAGACCGTGTGGCCACTCAGTATTGCATCCATATGCGCGTACAATTCGCCGTTCGAGGGGGCGTCCGTTGGCATCGAGAGATCTGACCGATACCACGACAATAAATGCTGCCAAACAAACCGATGTGATTCAATCAAACTGATGCAGCCAAACTGTTATGCGTCTGCGTCTCCAACCCTTGAGCATGCAACCCTCTCGGCACGAAAAGGTGGCCGCCCTGTTCGAGGAGGAGCGCGAACTCCACCGACTGCTCTCGCAGGAGACCCGCCACTACATCGTCCAGTTCGTCCTCGCCCACCCCGAACACCTGCTGTCGCTCGACGAGCTGGACTACGCAGTCTCCTCCAAGGCGAAGGCGAGCATCCGCTCCCAACTCGACCGACTCATTGAGGCGGGTATCATCGCCGAGTACACCCACGAGCCGTCAGCGGGCAAGCGCGACCTCCCGTCGAACTTCTACGGCTTCACCGACCACGGCATCGAAGTTCTGGAGCGGTTCCAGTACATCGAGGCACTTCCCGTCCTTCGGGCCCTGTACGACAATATGGAGAAGTCGGCCCGCGTCCAGCGGCACGAGGACGCTCCCCGACCGGAACTACCCGGTGCTGTTGAGGAGGCTCTCTCCTTCGACGAGGACGTCGAGACCGACCGGGACGTTCCCGAAACGACCTCGTTCGGCGGTGAGTCCGCCGAGGAAGGGTCTGGTTCGGCGGGGAACTCCGAAGAAGCCGAGATCGCGGATCCAGGCGGTGATCTGGACGAGCATCTCGACTTCGCCAACGACTGATTCTGATGCGGTTAGTCACGTGGAACTGCAATCAGGCGTTCCGCCGGAAGCAGCACCACCTTCTCGACCTCGAACCAGACATGGCGGTCGTGCCCGAATGCGAGAATCCAGAGCAGAAAGGCGACTGGGCGGCGTGAACTGACTGGCGACGACCCGCACAAGGGCCTCGGCGTGTTCACACGGAACGGCGTCGCCATTCCGGACACCACAGTGATCAGGGAAGCCGACCACTTCCTCCACGTCGAGACCGATGCCGTAGACGTTCTCGCCGTGTGGGCGATGAACGACAAGGAGAATCCGCGGCAACGCTACATCGGCCAACTCCACACCGTCCTCGAAACCCACCCCGAACTAATCGGCGAGGACACGGTCGTCGCCGGTGACTTCAACTGGAACGTGACGTAGGACGAGTCACCGGACAGTCCGCTCTGCGGCGATGTCTCCGGCGTGCGAGCGGCGTTGAACGGGAACGGACTGCGCAGCGCCTACCACGCGGTGTGTGGTGACGAATTCGGCGAGGAGACGGAGGCGACGTTCTATATGCACAAGAAGGAGGGGCGGCCCCACCACATCGACTACGCGTTCGTACCCGGACCCCCATCATTGTGTATAGTGACATGAGGTTTACGCGTGGGAACTCGAACGGTATCAGGGGCGGACATCGGACGAGCAAACAAATCAAAACCGACACTTTGGGACCGGGACGATACAGACGAGCCACTGGGGGAGAGTTGCTCGAGGTGACCCGTCAGTGTTCGCTCTGGCCCACCGTGCGAGGGGTTGGTCGCGCCCAAACCGAAATTCGTACCCCTGGGACTGACCCGATTCCAGTTGATCGGCACTCGCTCCCGGGCCGTCGTCAGTTCTGGCGGTCAGGTGGGCCAGGAAAAGCGGAGTGGGGCCACTCCAGATTCAGAAACGACTGCCCTGCCCAGAGGGTTCTCCCGGTCCTGGCTGGTCACTTGTCTTCAGATTACGAGCGCGTTTCTCCGTCGTGTTAGATTAAGAAGTGAGGCGGTGGATCTGTCAGTTGTGGAGCGCGAGCGGACACCCGAGCCGACCGTTGAAGTGGGTATTCAGAACGATTGGTCGCTCCTCATTCTGTCGGCAGGATGAAACCGGGAATCCCGAGTCGCGGTCGTTCTGGAGGACGATGTCTGTCGAATCTCTCTTGAGAACGAGTCACACTGAATGGAAACGGGACAGGAGCTCGATCCACACGTCCGGTGCTCCGATAGCCCCGTGAGCGTGTAGATATTCCCGGTGACACAGTACGTCTCAGCGAGTCCTGGACCGAGCCCTCCACACATAGCGACAGCCGGGGCAATACTGGTTCGGCTTCACGAATCCGCTTTCAGACTGCGGTGCTTCGAGGTTCGACCCGACTCGTGGAATTCGTGTCGCCACGTTTTACTGGAGGTGTGTCGCGTTCTCCGGGTTGTTGCTGGCTCTGGGAGATCCGGGTCCGTGTCTTCGGACCCGAGTACCCGGCGTCAAATCGAGCGAGCGTGCAGACCCCGCAGGACGTGGGCCTCTCACTATTGCTCTCTGCATGCCGGACATGGGTACGGTGTCGTACCACACCGACTACTCCTCGACCAGCCTTACGTGGGGATCCGAACAAACCATCTCTCCCGAGTCAAACCCTTTGGGTTCGGGCGCGGCTTATCGGGTTCCTCGGCACTACACGAGAGTCCCCGCCCGAACGGCTTCTCGGCCGACAGCTCCCAAACGGTTAGTTGTGATTGTAAATAGTTTGCAGGCCAATGGAACGATTTTCACACCTCTAAAACTGACACACCCGCACAGCGCAACCCCATACCCACAAATAAGGGTCTTTATCCGTAAGACTGGATAGCGGCCTCGGATCGACCGGCTGTGACGGGTAAGACCTGCAGGTGTTCGGGGTGGAGCTACTGTCGCTGTCGAGTAGCAGGTGTCGGTCATCCGGAATCCGCTGGTTCCCCACCAGTGGCGTAAACCGTATGTCGATGTACACAGCGTCGGTGCGTTCGTCGGGGGTGGTGGGTCGGCGGTCGTCGCTCTCTCACTCGAAGGGGTTCATACTCAAATTGACTGGCGCCTCGACGTCGTACTGGCCCGCGATGTCGGAAAGGGATTTTTTCATCGCAGGACCGGCGTACTGCAGGTACGCGTCGGCCAGTTGTTCCACGACGAGCTGTTTGCTCCCGTCGATCTCCGCTACGTGACCGTCTTGGTCGAGCTCGATAGGCTCGATGTCCTGTGCGGCCGACAGCGCCACATCCTCACCGAGTTCCCCTCCGACGTACTCGATAATATCCTGAGCCATTCCCTCGTAGCCCGACAGTTCCGGTTCGTCGTCGGGTCCCGACATCCGGTCTGCGGTCTCTCCGATCGCCTCGAGCGTCGACTCGTCTTGCATGACGAGCACCGGTTTGAGGTCCTCCGGGAGGTCGCGGTCGGTCCCGGTGGACCGTCCGAGCAGATGTTCGGTGATGACGCCCAGCGTGTCCGCGTCGTAACTGTGGAGTTTTTCGAGGATGAACTCCGGAATCTCGTCGGTCGGTTCTGTCATGTTACCCTGATGCCCTCAGTGGCCGTTCGGTCACAGATTCTGTTCCCCGATTACCCCGTCTCGACGGACCGTGGGCGCTCTCACTGACAGACCGAACTGCAGCGCGGTCAGCGCCACCCCATCGCTCCGTCGTCATCGTCCTCCTCTGTCTCCGCTGGCTCCTCCTGTGTACGCAGACTCTCCTCCAGGTTCTCGATTCGCTTCAGTAGCTGTTCTCTGCTCTGTTGGTCGGAGTCAGCGGCCGGATCTCCGTTCTCTGCATTCGAGGTATCTGGCTGTGCCTCCGACCCACCAGTGCGATGTTTCTCGAGCACCCGCTGGATCACGTCGGACCGCGTGTCGTCGGTCTCGTTGGCGACCCGGTCGATCCATTCCCGCTGTGATTCGGTCACTGAAACGTGTATTCGTGGCATGACTCTAGTCGTCAGTGGTTCCACCTTCGCCGCGTTCGCGCCCGATACCGGTGCTGTCGGTAAACTCCGGGTACGCCTTGATACCGTGCTCGCCGCGGTCCAGACCGACGCGCTCTTCGGTCTCGTCGACCCGCAGACCAACCGTCAGGTCTGCGAGTTTGAACACGACAGCGGTCCCGACGACCGTCCAGACCGCGATCACCAGGACCCCGATCACCTGCATCCCGAGCTGGACGGCCGAAAACCCGCCGACTGCGAACACGGGGATCAGGAGCGTCCCGATCGCGCCTGCGGTGCCGTGGACGGCGAACACACCACAAACGTCGTCGATCTTGAGATTGTTCACGACCCAGAAGTAGACGATCGGGACCTGTGCGCCGCCGAGGAGGCCGATGACGATGGCTCCCCACCACTCGACGTACGCGCAGGCGCCGGTGATGGCCACGAGTCCGGCGACGAGCCCGTTAGCGGTGAACAGCGGGTCCGGTTTGCCCTTCCAGAACCCGGTCACGATGGCGGCGGCGACGATGCCAGCCCCCATCCCGAGCGTCGTGTTCAGGGCGACTCTGCCGAGTGCATCGCCGGCGAACGCGAGTTCGCCGCTCTCTACCGAGAGCACCGTCGCCTGCGTCCCGACGTTGAACCCGTACCAGCCGAACGCGAGGATGAACGTGCCGATCACGGCGAACGTGATCGAGTGGCCCGGGATCGGAACCCGATTGCCGTCGTCGTCGAAGCGTTCCCGTCGCGGCCCGATCATGTACGCGCCGACCAGTCCGGCGACGCCGCCGAGCATGTGGACGACCGTCGCACCGGCGAAATCGAGGTACCCGACGCCCAGCTCCGCGCCGACGAACCCGTCCGGTGAGAGTAAGCCGCCGTTCCAGACGAACCCCTGCACGACCGGGTATATCACCGCCGTGAGACCGATCGAGTAGATCACGTACGCGCGGAACTTGATCCGGCCCGCGACGGCCCCGCTGACGATCGTCGCTGCCGTCATGGCGAACACTGCACCGAACAACCACGTGACCCACGCGCCGGAGTCACCGACGTACGCGAACGCCTCCGTGACGGAGTATCCACCCGTGGACGTCAGACCGCCAGCCAGCGCCGCGATACCGAACCCGGCCACGAAGTACACCAGAACGCCGATACCCCAGTCCAGCAGGTTCTTCATCAGCACGTTCGCCGTGTTTTTCGTCCTGACCTGCCCAGCCTCCAGCATCGCGAAGCCAGGCTGCATGAAAAAGATCAGGAACGCCGTCACCAGTACCCACACTGTGTTCACACCCTCCGAGAGTGCCGTGAGGTCGACCATCGCTACCCGTCACCTCCACCGACAGCTCTCTCACCACTGTTCGATTTTCGGCTCCTTACGCCGTATATTGCCGTTTTAACCCAGACCATGCCTGTCCGGACAGTAAGATCAGATATCACACTAATAGTTAACCATCGTTTTTCATAGTTAGAAGATATCCAAAAATACTGGCCGAATATTTGAATATATAATTCACTGTTCGACGGTATCGGCTCCGTCCCGCACTGGAGACTGCAGACCAGCTGGGTATCGAGTGATACGGTCGTGCGTACCCAATTTCGGCAGTGTCAGTGAAGACCGGCGTCTCGGACCACGGAGAGGGCCCTCTGTTTCGTGGGAATACAAAGAATTACGCACGACCGTATGAGAGCGGACGCGCCCACCCTCCAGGGATGTTTCGACATAGCTGATATTTCCACACACGTATATATGAAATGATGATTCGCTCTGCCGAAAGGCGGACAGTCGACTCGATAGTTGGACCCGTCCGTGAGTGTCCCGGGAGTGTTTAGCCGTGAGACTGGGGGTAGTTTGATTGTGCTCCGGTCCGAACTCGGACCGATGGCGGACCAGGACCTCGACACGGAGCGAGTGACTGTTCGAACGTACGTCCCGAAATACCAGCGAGACCGGTGGGACGCGGAGGCAGAGCGATTAGACATGAGCCGCAGTGAGTTCGTCCGGTCGATGGTCCAGGCCGGCCGGAGTGGATTCTTCGAGGGCGACGCCACCATCGAAGAGTCGGTTACCGGCGACGGCGAGGACACGACCGACGGGGACGGCCCGGCAGAGACCGGGCAAGCAGCTGACCTCGAAACACAGGTCGTCGAGACGCTCACTGACAGCGGACACCTCTCCTGGGACGAACTGCTCGGGGCGGTAACGGACGATATCGAGGACCGACTCGAGGCCACCCTCCAGGACCTCCAGGCCGCCGATCGAGTCCGATACAGTGGTCGAAACGGGGGGTACACGCTCGATGAGTAGTGACGCCGGACGGGCCGACGGCGCCGACAGCGACCCGGTCGATTACTTCCTCGAGGACATCACCTACCAGGGGAAGAGCCAGCGGACCAGAGACGCCTACGAGCGCGTTCTCTCGGAGTTCGAAGCGTATCTCGACGGTCGCGGGCTGGGGCTGGCCGAGGCGAACCACCGCGACTGCATGGCCTGGATCCACCGACTCCGCGGGGACGTCGGCGAGAGTACGGTGGCGACCTACGCTTCTTATCTTCACCGCTTTTATGCGTATATGACCGAGGTCGGAACGTTCGAGGACAACCCGATGGCGCTGGTGATGGAGGAGATCGACGAATCGATCGCGACCGACCCCCAGCGGCGCGACCTCTCGGTCCCGGCGATGCGGTCGTTCGTCGGGGAGATCGGCCATCCACTGGACCGCGCGGTGGTTCTCACACTCCTCAAGACGGGACTCAGGGCCGGCGAACTCTGTAATCTAGACCTCAGGGACGTACACCTCGACGCCGAGACCTCCGTCGGTCCCCGGGCAAATCTCGACGGCAAACCCCGGTCGCTGTACGTCCCGGCCGAACCGACTCAGGGCAGCGAGTACAACGGCGAGGTCCGGACGGCATCGAACAAGCGCAAGCGCGCGACAACCGTTCCCGTCGACGAGGAGCTAGAACGGGCGTTAGGACGCTGGCTCGCAGTCAGACCGGACCCCCGGTCGGGCGCAGACCCGCTGTTCGTCAGCACCTCGGGTGAGTGGGGGAAGCGACTCACGCCGGATATGGTCCACCACCTCGTCGAGACGCGCGCCCGGGAGCAAGGCTGGTACACCGAAGGCGGAGGCCCGGAGGAGAACGTCACGCCTCACTACTTCAGGCACTTCTTCACGACACACCTCCGCGACAGAACCGGAGACCGGGGTATCGTCAAGTACCTCCGTGGTGACGTCGCCACGGACGTCATCGACACCTACACCCACGACTGGGGCGACCGCGTCCGGCGCGTCTACGAGGCCAACATCTACTCGCTCTGTTGAGTTCCTGGCCGGATACTGATGCTTTCGCTACAGGTCTGCTGTTTCTCCCATGACGTATAAACCGTATTTCGCTATACAGAATCGGGATGGTGGCGGGAAAAACCACGCCAGCAACCCAATTCAGGTGAACACTCACTGCAGCCTGACGTGCCTACTGGGGGAGTATTCGTCGGCAGACCGGTTTTTCGACGGACGGCAGCTCGGCAGTGTTCGAACTCCATCGAGTGGTCTACGTGTGAACTGTGAGCACAAGCGAGTTGATGCCACAGGAAAAGGTACCAGGCCAGGACAGATGTAGCCGTCAACCGGCAACTTCTGACTCGTAGGTTTAGGTAGAAAGTCATTACTACGGGAGTATACTGTGATTACCGGGCTGCAGTTGTCGCTGACAGAAATATCATAGATCCGGAAAGACCTTCTGTCGGATTCATCGCCGACTGTACTATCTGCGTACGTTCGGGATACAGGCCAGAACTGTTTACGACAATTACAATTACATACCTATTACTGTAATACGATTCGAGTGGGTCAACGTTCGCCGAAATCCCGGACAGGAGTCCCGAACCTCCGGTTTCGTACTGTCTGCTCCGCCACCCTCGACGGGGGTAACACTCGATTAACAATGCGTAGGGCCGGAACGCAGGGCGGAGTTCAACCGGACGATGGCCTCATACGGTCGTGCGTAATTCTTTGTATTCCCATGAAACAGAAGGCTCTCTCCGTGGTCCGAAACGCCGATCCGAACCGACACTGCAGAAATTAGGTACGCACGACCGTATCAGCGTCGACGGTCACTGCCGGTGTGGGTCTCTTGACGAGCTGGAGAAAACGAATTGGATCGGGAGCATTTGGGGCCCGGAAGCGCCGGACCCCGGGGGGGTCCACGATGGGGTGGGTGGACTGTGCCGTCGTCCCGCCGTCCCGGCGGGCACCGGGACGAACCGACGGGATGCAGGTTTGGGGTCGGTGAATCGGGAACGGGCCGAGCGAAGGCACGCCGTCTCGGACTCCGTGTGTGTCAGTTGGTTTCGATCGGTCGGGTAACGGGTTGACGGCACCGTATATAGACCCGAGATGCATAAAAACCCGTCCGATAGTTTACGAACGCTCCACGCGGTAAGACTCTGGTACCGATGCTGTTGACTCAGTGATGTATCCCGGACGGACGCAAGCAGTTACTGGCGTCGACGAGGTCGAGAGGCCCGTCCGGCCCCCGGTCAGACCGACGAACATCGGTCAGTGAGCTATCGCGAGGCGACTGTCGGTTCGGGTCATACACGGGCACAAATGAGTGTTAACAATTGTATTACAATAGTAGTCGCGCGCCAGAGGAGGCACAATGGTGTCAGACGTATCACGGCGGGACGAAAGCAAAACGACGAGCACGCGCGGCGACTATCGCGCAGTCGTCGACCGGTACGAAGACGAACCCAATCAGTGTACTATTTACGCTGCTGATGACGGGGACGACTGTGAACGGACGGCCTGGGTACGGGCCCGAGCCCCCTACTTCCTCGACATCCGGGCACACCGGTAACAGCCGGCCGTTCGCGGGGGCTACACGCCAGCTGACGGGCTGTGGGCTGGCCTCGTCTAGGGGAGAAAACGGTGAGAAACCGGACGAGCGGTTCTGACTGCTGTCGTACCCTTACGCGTCGGCACGGTGGTGGACGACAGCGACAATCACGACGGCTGTCAGACAGGCGAGACCGATCAGAATCGGCAAGACACTCGACCCGAGGAACCCGGCCGTCAGTAGCGAGACCAGCCCCACCCCTGCAGCCGACCCGTAGTAGAGCGGCCATGGTCGTTTCTCCTCACCGGCCCAGTCGGTATACTGTTCGAGTTGCGCGGCGTTCGGACCGGTCTCGACGAGCCCACGGTTCTGGTTGAAGTCGATAACGTCCATGTCGTCCATCTTCGGCAGGTGACACTGGTAGAGCCCGACGTAGGCACACTTGCGCTCGCGGGAGGAGATCTGTTTGACCGGTGTGTCGTTTTCGTTGGCCGCGACGTGTTCCGCGAGGTTGCCCAGTGCAACCGGTTCTTCGTGGTCGGCGAGATAGCGGAGAACCGTTCGACGCCGTTCGTTTTTGAGGACCTCGAACACCTGGTCGAGCGGCAGTGCGGACACTGTCTCGGGGTCGTCACCCTCCACGCCGGTAGACTCGTCTCGGGAGTCGTCGCCTTCGACGCCCTCGTCCTCGTAGCCTTCTAACGGCGTCGCACTGTTCATTGTCTCTTTTTCTGCCGACATTATTGACCCCTGTCCATCGGTGTGGGTCGGTCATCGAGATCGTCCGCCGATCCGCGACTGCCTGACTTCGGCGAATGACCACCCCTTGTCGAAACTGTACTGTCCGTCGTTCGGTGGTTGAGCGCTGGGTCGTTCATTGTACGTCCCTGGAGCGAGCGGCCCCCCTTCAGGTCTCGCTTCCAAAGTAGTTAACGTGCGGATGGTACTTAATATTTCTTGATTACTAGCGATGTAACGAATCGGTTCTCGGTTTGTTGACGAAGGTCACTGGCCTGCTGGTGATCGGCTCGAGGGTGGTATCACGGGCCGCTCGAACCTGCCCGGGTTCGTGAGCGTCTCGTCCGGACGGGCGGAGTCTTCGACCGGCGAATCCAGGCCGCGGTTCCGGTACTATTTTATCGGTGCCCCACGGGTCGAAAATATGGAAAGGAAAAGTGCACTTTCCAGGTGGGGAGTATCAACTCACAACGACGGAGATGAGCACGCATGAGTGGACACAGTGAGGACATCGGTGCCAACGTACGGACTGACGACGCGTCGGGGAAAGTCGTCACCCGGCACGCGGAGACCGGCGAGGACGAACCGGTCTCGAGAGTCGTGGTCGAGGCAGTCGCCGAGGCGAGAGGTATCTCACCGGTCGACATCCGCCAGCCGCTGTACGAGGCCGTCGACCCCGACGCTCTCGACAGGATCTTTACTGGGGCGACCGACCAGTTCGATGGACAGCTCAGTTTCACCTTCAACGGGTGTGAGATCACCGTGACAGCAGACCAGTCGGTGCTCGTCGAACCCATCACCTGACCTGGTTCGCCAGGGGACCGCGGGTCGGCCGTTCGTCCGTTCGGAGTCGGATAGCCGTCTTCGTAGTTCCTGTGTTCGCGGTCGCGCGAGCGACAGCGGTCCGATATGTCTCTCGTAGAATACACCATTCGAGGGTACTTCTGGATAATCCGTTCCTAACAAAGTGAGGGCCACGTTTCTCACAATGTGTGCCTCTTTGCACACTTCCGGCGGCGACGAGTGGGATACAGCCAGGGAAGCGCGGACACCGGAGTTAACAGATGTCAGCGGGTGAGAAAATATCACGAGACGTCGTGTTCGATATACTCAGTAGCAAGCGTCGGCGGCAGGTCCTCTCGCTGCTCAAAAACGAGGGACCGATGGAGCTGACCGACCTCGCCGAGAAAGTCGCTGCACAGGAAAACGACACGACTGTCGAAGATCTCAACAAACAGCAGCGAAAGCGCGTCTACGTCTCGCTGTACCAGACACACGTCCCGAAACTCGAGGACGCCGACCTCGTCACCTACGACCAGGACTCGGGTGTCGTCGAGTTGCAGGCCCAGGCAGACAGTATCGACCGCTATCTCGGCGACGAGTCACGCTTTCGCTGGCAGTACGTCTACTTCGCCGTCGCATCGGTCGGCTTCGCACTCGTTCTCCTCTCGATGGCGAACGTCTGGGTGTTCGGTGCCGTCTCGGAGACCCTGGTCGCACTTTTCCTCGTCGTCGCCGTCGCGGTGACGGCGACCACTCATTTCGTCGCCTGGGCCGGGGAACGGTCTGCTCTCCGTCGACGGTTCCGCTGAAGCGGACCCACTACTGCACTGTTCTGTCAGCCACGCTGTCGATTGATACGGCGTGTGGCCTACCCGGATACCGGCGTTTCACTCGTGTCGACTTGCTTGTGTCCGACAGTATCACCGACGAGCACCAGGAGAGAAAGGGCGCGTCGAGAACCCGTGGGCAGCGGTTGTACACCGACAGTGTGGCCCGACCCGGTGGCCCGGTCGGTCACTCCGCGTTCTCGGCGTCATCCGGCAACAGCTGTTCGGGAGATCGTTCGTACGGTGGCGTCTCGGTGAACGCACTTATCCGTTCGATCTCGTCCTCGGTGAAATGTTCAAGCATCAGATCACTAATAGTGCTGCTGGCCCCTTGTAATGGGTCAACTATGTTACCGTAAACGCGGACTGTCTGTGGCCGGACGGCACCGACCCACACGGGCGTCGGCGTCGTGGCGTGAGGGCAGGGTCCGATCGTCTGGAGTACGACAACCTTACCGTTCGTTTGGGCCGGCTTACCGGGGGACGTCGGAGACAAGTGATTCGGGGCCGCTGGCGAGTCGGCGACGCCGTCCGCTCAGACCATGTTCTCGGCCTCGATCGTTTCCCAGACGTCGCGTCCGCGGTCGGTGAGACCGTAGACGCGGCCTTTCTTTCGGTCGTCGGAGACCAGTAAATCGACGAGCGAGCGGTCGCGGAGTCGCTGCAACGCTCGCGACACGTGGGCGATCCCCACGTCGGCGTCGCTGGCTATCTGTGACGGCGTCGACGGTCCTGTCGCCAACCGCCGGATAACTGCGACCCGATATCGCGAACTGATGACGAAACTAACGTCGTCCCAATCGGTGCTCATGTATTTGTGAGTGCGGATCCACCGCCAGCAGAGCCAGTGACACTGTTCCCGACAACGGACCGGCTGCTCGTCGGGTAGCTGCCACGGGGGCGGGTTTACCTGTCGGTTTATCCACTGTACCTGTTTCATACGGGCCCCCGGCATAAGAGGTTTCGCCGTCCACGGTGCTCACGGATCGAGTCTCGCTGCCGAACCACTGGTTCACCGACATCGCCGTTGTCTCGCAGGCGTCCTGGCGGAACGGTAGTCAGTGTATAGTCTTGTGCGCTGGGCCCGAACAGTCGAGCTATCGAGCGATACCGACAGCGAACTCCGGTGGACCGGCGACTACCCGGGCTGTGGCGACACCGGGCCCGGACACACTCTCGTCGCGTCGACCGTCCCGGGGACCGGTTCGTCGAACCGACGAAATTTCACACATGCCTGACGAATCACACAGCGAGAACGACGCCGACCGTTCCGTCGACCAGCACGAGGACAGCACGGCCAGCGACGACCGAGCACGGGACCGACCATCGCCGATCGATGACGAGGTCATCGGCGAGGCGGTGTTCGGTCGACCAGACGAGGAGACGCTGTCGGAGCCGGCCATATCGACAGACCGACTGTTCGAGTTGCTGGCGTCGCCAGGCAACCGGTTCGTGCTGACGTATCTGCTTCGTGCCGGAACGGCAGTGGCGTACGCAGACGTCGTGGAGTACGTCGTCACGCGGGCGGACCCCCCCGGAGGGATGACGGAAGCGAAATTCCGCGGGCGCGTCGCCGCCACGCTCATCAACGAGCGACTGCCGGAACTCCACGAGGCAGGGCTCGTCGAGGTCGACAGCACTCACCAGCGTGTGTCGCCGACGCCCGTCACCGAGGTCGTGGCCCCGTATCTCGCACTCGCACTGTCGGACCTGACGAACGCGCACCCCCCCGAGTGAGTGTCGCGCTGTGACTCCGTTCCACCGATAGAGATTTCAACCAGCCCGTGCCAGTAAGGCTCACGCGAGTCAGGACATGTCACACAGCATCTGGACGCCGTCGCCATCGGGTTCGACCGCCTCCCGTCAGCGGTGTCGAGACGGGTTTCATGTCCGCCGGGGCGTGAAGGCGCTCGTCACCACCAGCGACGGGTCGGTCCTGCTGATACGCGAACGACACGCAGACGGGACGCCGTTCTGGACGCTCCCCGGTGGCGGCGTCCAGCACGGGGAGTCGGCGACTGGGGCGCTCGAACGCGAAGTCGCCGAGGAGTTACAGTGTACCTGCGTGCCCGGTGCGGCGCGCACGGCCTTCCCGTACGTTCACTGCAGCCGCCACCGCACGGCGTCGGTCTACGTGGTCTACGACTGCGCTCTCCTGACGAGGCCGAGACCGAACGGTGCACACGGTGTGACCGCAGCCCGGTGGGCCAGCCCCGAGTCGCTCCCGTCGGGAACGCTGCCCCAGGTCAGAGCCGTCGTCTCCGAGCACGTCGCGTAGCCGCCCCTGGTCGTCGGTGAACCGTCGTCTTCGATTCCGCCGAGAGAACCGGCTGGGACGGTGCCCGGTCACTCGGACCCGACACCGATCGCGTAGTACGGATGGCCCACCGTGTCAGCGTCGAACAGTCTGTGACCGTCGACCACGACCACGTCCTCGAACGTTTCCCAGTCGATGGCTTCGAATGCCTCGTGGGGCGTCGTGAGGACCACGGCGTCGACGTCGACGTCCTCGAACTCGTCGACGCCCACGGACCTGACGTCCGCCAGTGGCACGTCCGTACAGACGGGGTCACAGACGTACACGTCCCGGGCGCGGTCGGCGAGTCTGCGAGCGACGTCGACCCCCGGCGAGGCCCGCGTCTCGTCGACGCCGGCACGGTAGGTCAGTCCGAGGACGAGCACCGAACTGGCCGGGAGCGAGCGGCCGACTGCGTCGAGACAGTCCCCGACGCGCGCGACAGTAAATGCCGGCATCGAATCGTTGACGCCTCGTGCCGTTTCGAGCAGCGGCGTCGGCGTCTCGACGCGACTGGTCACGAAGTACGGGTAGTAGGGGATGCAGTGACCGCCGACGCCGGGGCCGGGGTCGTGGATGTCACAGAACGGCTGTGTGTTGGCGGCCTCGATAGCGGCAGTGACGTCGACGCCGAGTTCGTCGGACAGCGTCGCCAGTTCGTTCGCCAGCGCGATGTTCACGTCGCGGTAGAGCCCTTCGAACACCTTCACGCACTCGGCCGTCGTGGGGTCAGCGACCACCACCAGTTCCGCCGAGGTCACCTCGCCGTACACGAGTCGGGCGACGCGGTCGCTCTCGGCGTCGGCACCACCGACGACCTTGGGGTGTGAGCCCGTTATGTCCTGCAGTGCGCGGCCGCTCATCGTCCGTTCGGGACAGAACGCGAGGCCGAACTCCCCCAGCGAGTGGCCGCTCTCGCGTTCGAGGAGCGGGAGGACGTGGTCGAGACACGTCCCCGGCGGAACCGTCGACTCGACGACGACCATGTCACCAGGCGTCAGGCCCGCGGCGATGGTCTCCGTGACAGCCGTCAGCGCCGAGAGGTCGGGTTCGGTTCCGTCGACCAGCGTCGGCACGATGACGACGTGGAGTCTGGCGTCGGTCGCCGCGGCAACCCCGTCGGTCGTCGCACGGAGTCGCCGGTCTTCGACTGCCTCCTCCAGCAGTCCGGGCAGGCCCGGTTCGCCGTCGACCGGACAGTCGCCGTCGCCGACCGTCCGGACCACCTCGGGGTCGATATCGACGCCGACGACGTTGCCCGCGACTGCGCTGAACACGGCCGCCAATGGCACCCCCATCTTTCCGAGGCCGTAGACAGCGACGGGCACCTCCCCGGTCGTAAACGCCTCCCGGAGTCGGTCGTCGGGCGCGTCGGCCCCGTACAGGCGGTCAGGACGTGACCGCTGTGCGGTCACGGTCTGGTCACCTCCGGTGTGGGCTCTCTGGCGGGGTCCAGCGCCGCCTCGACCTGTGTCGCGACCTCGACGGCACGGAGGCCGTCCCGGCCGGTCGTCCGTGGCGGCTCGTTTTCACGGACGGCCTCGACGAACGCCGAGAGTTCGTTTTTCAGCGGCTCGCCGTTTTCGACGGTCGGCCGTTCGATGACGCTCTCGTGGCGGAAGCGAACGTCGCCGTTGGTCTGGATGTACTCCGGAAGCGAGTGGCGGTGTATCTCGACGGACTGGTCCATGTAGTCGACGTCGACGTAACACTCCTCGGCAGTGACCGCCAGGTCGCGGATCCGCTCCTGGGAGATCCGGCTCGCGGTCAGCGTCGCGACCAGACCGTTCTCGAAGGCCAGCTGTGCGACCGCGTGGCTACGCTCGGGAACGCCCGTGGCCGACACGTCCGTCAGCGTCGCGTCGGTCATCGAGAGCACCACGTCGATGTCGTGGATCATCAGGTCGAAGACGACGCTGGCACTGTCGTCGCGGTCGACTGGTGGACCCTGTCTGCGAGCCGCGACCGCGAGCGGGTCGACCTCGGCGAGGACGCCTTCGAGTGCGGTGATCGCGGGGTTGTATCGCTCGACGTGGCCCACTCCGAGGACGACATCCGCTTCGTCGGCTGCGACGAGAAGGTTACGTCCCTCAGCCGGGTCGACGACGAACGGTTTCTCGACCTGAACGTCGACGCCCGCCGCGACCGCCTCCCTGGCGACGCTGGCGTGGTGGCGCGTCGGGACGGCGACCGAGACGGCGTCGACCGCGCCCAGCAGCGCCGACTGTGGCAACATGCGGGTCTCGAACTGCTCGGCCACAGTCCGGGCGCGCTCCCGGTCAGCGTCCGCCACGCCGACCAGCTGGACTCCGGGCAGTTCGTTGTAGACACGCGCGTGGTGGCGACCCATGCTGCCGACGCCGATGACCCCGACGCTGACTGTCTCGGACATACGCTAGTCCGACATTGGCGGTGACGCAGACATTGTTATGCCCACCTTGCAAGAAATCTGACGAGTGGGCCTGTCTCTCCCGAACGAGCCTGTTCCCGCCGGTCGCCCCGCGGGAGTGTCTCGACCCCTGTCCCCTCGACGGGCGGTGTGATAGTGATTATTGTAGCGATTTACCAGTACGACCGCACGCAGTCGTGCGGTCGATCCGGAACAGACCGACAATAATCACTATGAGTAACCGCCCTGTAATCGAGCCGAACAGTTCCCTCGGGCGACCGAGCCGTCAGCCCAGCGTCGCCACGAACGTGACAGAGACTCCATAACAAAGCCGGTCGGTTCCTGCAGTCAGTGCACATGGGCCAGTCCGAACAGTCACTGGGGCGAGTGCCGCTGGCGGCACCGGACGTCTCCGAGCGCGCGGCCGAGCGCGTCGCGTCCGTGCTCGACAGCGGCTATCTCGCGGCCGGCGAGGAAGTGAAGTCGTTCGAACGGGAGTTCGCGGCGTTCTGTGGCGCCGAGCACGCGGTCGCCGTCGCGAACGGCACGGCGGCGCTGCACGCGGCGCTGGCCGCCTGCGGGATCGGCGAGGGCGACACCGTCGTCACGACACCGCTGTCGTTCGTCGCGACGGCCAACGCCGCGCGCTTCTGTGGTGCCGACGTCGTCTTCGCCGACGTCGACCCCGAGACGCTGCTGCTCGACCCCGACGCCGTCCGGGCGGTGGCCGCCGACCACGATATCGACGCGGTCCTCCCGGTCCACCTCTACGGCCTCCCGGCGGCGATGGACGAACTGGGAGCCATCGCCGAGGAGTTCGACGCCGTCCTGGTCGAAGACGCCGCACAGGCACACGGCGCACGCTACCGGGGCGACCCGGTCGGTACCATCGGGGACGTGGGCACCTTCTCGTTTTACCCGACCAAGAACATGACGACCGGCGAGGGCGGGATGGTCGTCACGGACGACGACGCGGTCGCCGAGCGCGTGCGCCAATTCATCAACCACGGCCGCGACGACGGCGACCACGCCTCGCTGGGACACAACTTCCGGATGACGAACCTGGCTGGGGCCGTCGGCCGGGTCCAGCTCGAGAGACTGCCAGGTTTCGTCCGGGACCGGCGGAGCAATGCCGCCTGCCTGACGGCCGCACTGGCCGACGGCCCGGTCGAGACGCCGCCGGAACCCGCCGGCCGCCGACACGCCTACCACCAGTACACGGTCAGATGTGACGACCGAGCGGCGCTCGTCGACCACCTCGACGAACACGGCGTCGACAGCGGCGTCTACTACTCGCGCCCGATCCACGAGGAAGGCGCCTACGACCACGTCGACGCGAGGCTCCCGGTGGCCGAACGCGCCAGCGAGTCGGTGCTGTCGGTGCCGGTCCATCCCGGTCTCTCGCGGCCCGAACTGGAGCGCGTGACGGACGCGCTGGCCGAGTTCGCGGGGACGGCCCGATGAAGGTGCTTTCGGTCGTGGGCGCACGGCCCCAGTTCGTGAAGGCGTTTCCCGTTTCGCGTGCGCTGAGTGGGGACCACGAGGAGGTGCTGGTCCACACGGGACAGCACTACGACGAACAGCTGTCCGGCGTGTTCTTCGACCAGCTCGACGTCCCGACGCCGGCGTACAACCTCGGCGTCGGGTCGGGCACTCACGCCGACCAGACCGCGGGGGTCCTCTCGCGTCTCGCACCGGTGCTCGCCGACGAAGACCCCGACACGGTCCTGTTGTACGGCGACACGAACTCGACACTGGGCGGTGCACTCGCCGGCGCAAAGGCCGACGTGCTGGTCGCCCACGTCGAGGCAGGGCTCCGCAGCGGCGACCGCCGGATGCCCGAGGAGGTCAACCGCGTGCTCACCGACCACAGTTCGGACCTGCTGTTCGCACCCACCGAGACGGCCGTCGAGAACCTCCGTCGGGAGGGGCTGGCCGAGCGAACCAGCCACACCGGCGACGTGATGTACGACGCGCTCCGCTGGGCCGCCGAGGTCGCCAGAGAGGAGACCGCTCTCCGCTCGGACCTCGGTGTCGATTCCGACGAGTTCGTCCTCGCGACGGTCCACCGACAACGCAACACGGACGACTCCGACAGGCTGGCGTCGATCGTCGACGGCCTGGCGTCGGTGGCGTCGCCGGTCGTCTTTCCGGCCCACCCACGGACCATCGAGCGCCTGGAACGGTTCGGCCTCAGAGAGCGTGCGGAGTCGGCGCTCCGACTCGTCGAGCCCGTCGGCTACCTGGAGTTCGTCGCCCTGCTGGACGCGGCACGGGCCGTCGCGACCGACTCCGGTGGCGTCCAGAAGGAGGCCTTTTTCCTGGATACCCCCTGTGTCACGATGCGCGAGGAGACCGAGTGGGTCGAGACTGTCACCTCGGGATGGAACACGCTGGTCGGCGCCGACGCGGACGCGGTCGCCGCCGCTATCGACGGGGCGTCGCTCCCGGACGAGAAACCCCAGCCCTACGGTGACGGCGAGGCCGCGACGCGTGTCGTCGAGGCCCTCGAGCGGGCGTATACTGGCCGACAGAACGTTTGATAGAATTCGCCGTCGCCCTGGGTCCGGCGAATATCTATCAGAGCCTCTGTCGGTCAGTATAGTCAGCACTCCCCGGACTTCCGGAGCGCTGCCCCGGAATCGAGCTGTTCGTACAGGTGTCCGGGTGGGCCGACCCACGCGCCCATGTCCAGCGCACGTTCGACGAGTCGCTCGTAGAGGCGCGCGTACCCGGGAAACTCCGATTCGCTGAAATACCGCGGGTGCCACAGCGCGGTCATCACGGCGTCGTTGGCGCTGGCCTCCCGGAGGAGTCGGCGACACTCCTCCCAGGCGCGGTCGAACCGGGTTCCGGGGTCCGGGAGAGCCTGTTCCATCAGCGTCAGCGGGAAGACGACGAACTCGTCGTCGAACGGCCGGAACGGCTCGTAGCCGTGGGCGAACCCGTACGCGGTCCCCGAGCCGAGACTCGCGTCGTAGTCGAGTCCGGCCCGGGACTGGTTCTCCCAGGTTCGGCGGCCGTCCAGTCGGAGATAGTGTTGCCTGCCGCCCGCGACAGTGTCACCCAGCACGGACTCGACGCGCTCTTTCTCGGCCCGGAGACGTTCGCGGTCTTCGTGTGCGGGGATAGACCCGTGGAGGCCGACCTCCCAGCCACCCTCGTCGAGTTCGGCCAGCAGCGTCTCGAAGGCCGGGTCGGTGAGGTCGTATCGGCCGAGGAACTGGACCCACGTCCGGGGGTCGACCCACTCGCGAACCGGCCGGTCGAGCAGGTGGGGCTGGTCGAGAAAGTAAAACGCCGAACGTACCCCCAGGGACCGCTCGAGGTCGACGATCGTCCCGAACTGCCAGTAGGGATTGGCGTCACTGGTCAGCGTTCGGAGGTGGTAGCGGGGTCGCTCCGAGAGCGCGTAGTAGAGCGCTCTGTACCCTTTGAACGGGCGGTCGACGTCGTGGGTGAGACAGAGGGCGAACTCGTGGTCGCCGGGGACGGGGTCGGCGGTCATTCCAGCCCGTCGAGTCCGAACCGTGAGACCAGACGACGGTTCACCGACCGGTCGACCAGCAGCGCGGCCACGAACAGTGCCACCGTCGTCGCCAGTGTCACGGTCGCGACGCTGGCCGGACTGTACGCGATCGCGGTCCCCAGCGCGACACCCGCAGCGAGACTACCCGTCACGGCGACGAGCGCGGCCAGCGCGTACAGCGGGGCCAGCGGGCTGTCCAGTCGCCCCCCGCTGGACGCGCGCACCCGCCGGACGAACCCACGGACCAGCAACACCGAGAGTTTCGGGACGAACGTCCGGTACCGGATGCCGCTCTCCTCGTCGCCGTATCGGGCACGCATCGATACGTCCGCGATACGGGCGTCGTGGACGTTCAGCCAGACGAGCACGTCGTTGAGAAAGCCGTAGTCGTCGTAGACGGCGTCGAGGTCGAGCGCGTCGAGCGTCTCGGCCGAGATCGCCGTGTAGCCGTTCTGGGCGTCGTTCATCCCCCAGTAGCCGCTGGCGACCCGTGTCAGCCCGGTCAGCGCGGTGTTGCCGAACACGCGCCAGGCCGACATCTCCGCTCTGTCGGGCCGTCGCCCGATACGGTCGCCCTTGGCGTAGTCGACACGACCGGTGACGACGGGGTCGAGCAGTCTGTCGAGTTCCTCGGGGTCCATCTGGCCGTCCCCGTCCATCGCCGCGACGACGTCCATTCCGTCGGCCAGGGCCGCTCTGTATCCGGTTTTGACCGCACCGCCCCGACCCTGGTTGGTCTCGTGTCGGATCGGGTGGACGACTGGCCCGGAGACGGTCCCGCCGTCGGGGGCGCCGGTCGGCACCGCCCGCTCGGTCGTGGCACGGCGCTGGATCACCGCCCACGTTCCGTCGGTCGAGCAGTCGTCGACAACGTACGCACGGTCGACGTACTCCGGGAGCGAGTCGATCACGTCGCCGACGAAATCGGCTTCGTTGTACACCGGGACGACGACCCCGACCCGGTGACCGCGGTACATCCTACGTCCCTCCGCGCTGTCGCCCGGCTTTCGCTGCGGGTTCCGGAGCGTCGACCACTGGGCACGCGAGGGCCAACACCGCCCTGCCCTCCCTGTCGAACGGGTCCCGTTTCACCACCTGCGACACACGACTCTCACGATTCCCGGCTGTCATGTACACGGAATTGGCCGACTGCAGGTATTGTAATCCATCTCTTACGTCTCCAGTTGCGAGTACGGGCAGCGTATCGGTGAGCCCACCCGGGCAGGACAGTCAGCTCCACGAGGTCCGACGCGGTCGATTCGGGCCGTCTCTCGTGGCTAGTCTGGGTCTCCAGTAGCCGGTCGCTCCACGGCGCAGGCGGTAAGCCGGGAGTAACTAACAGGTTCCCGGTGGCCAGTTGCCCGTATCGGCGGGACGGTCGGGAGGGGAACCGTCCGACCGCCCGAGGGACCCACATGCTCGACGACATCGAAGAAACGGTGTACACGCGACTCCCCGAGAAGTTCCAGCCGGTCGCACAGAAGTGGTTCTACGTGTTGAACCCGCGACTGTCCTGGACGTACCGGCGGAAACCGGACGAAGTCGACCAGGCGTTCGTCGACCGGTTTTTCGACGACGAGGTGGAGTTCGACCGCTACCGGACCGAGTTCCTCGAAAGCGAGATCGGCGAGGTCTGCATGAACGCCGAGTCGGCGATCCCCGACGAGTACACGGTCTTCGACGCCCATCGCAAGGACACGCTCAAATACTACACGCTCGTCCGGAAGTTCGAACCGTCGGTCGTCGTCGAGACCGGCGTCTACAACGGCGTCTCGACGGCCGCGCTGTTGCTCGGTCTCAGGGAAAACGACCACGGCCACCTCCACTCGGTCGACTGTTCGGCTCGGTTGCGCGACGAGGACGGCGTCGCCAGCCGGCGGGAGTACTTCGAGCGGGGTCGGCCGTCCTGTTCGGAACCGGGCAGTGCGGAGCTCGTCCCCGGGAGAGAGCCGGGCTGGATCCTGCCGGACTCGCTCCGCGAGCGCTGGACGCTCCACGAGGGCCACCCGCGGGAGCGGCTTCCGGACCTGCTGGCGGACCTGGGCTCGGTCGACGTCTTCGTCCACGACTCCGAGCACTCGACCAGTTGCATGCTGTTCGAGTTCGAACTAGCATGGCGGCACCTCTCGCGGGACGGACTGATCCTCTCGAGTCACATCCACTGGAACGACGCCTTCGAGACGTTCGTGGACGAACACGACTGCGAATCCGGACTGACTACGTTCCACTACCTCGGCTACGAGGGCGAGCGCGTCCCCTGTCGCACGGGGTTCATCAGGAAAGCCTGACCCTGGAGCGCCACCGGGGCGCTGTCCGCGAGAGAGCCGGCGACCGACCCGCCGTTCAGGCAGGTCATAACAAAGCCCGAACGGACAGAACCGGGAGAGGAGAATGATTCAGGCAGGCTACTCCGACGGGTCGGCCACGGGCGACCGGCGCCCGCGGTGGGGCCCGGACCGTCCGACCGTCGGGTCGGGCGGGGACACGGAGCGTCGGACACTGACAGGACTGGCGCGAAACGGGGACGGGGCGGGATGACGAACGCAATGGAGCGACGCGGCGACCCCAAGCGGACCGCGAGACGGGTCAACGATGCGCGGGTCCTGTCGGTAACGCGACGGGCCCTCCAGTGGGCGCGGGAACGCGAGTACGCGGGCTGGGACCCGTACGACGGCCTCAACAGTCCAGTGCTCTCCCCGCTCGCCAGGGGTCCACTGTCGAGACTGGTCTGTCTTCACCTCGTCAACCGGGCGCCGGTGAACCTCAGGCCCGTGTTGGGCGTCCCTCGGGAGCGTACCCCGATGGGGGTCGCCCTGTTCGCTCGGACGTTGCTGTACCTCTACGAGGTGTCCGGCACCGACCAGTACCTGAGAGAGGCCGAATCGCTCCTGGAGTGGTTGCGCGGCGCCCGGGCCGAGGACTACGCAGGGTCGTCGTGGGGATACAACTTCGACTGGCAAAACGGGACGAAGTTCTTCCTGGAGGCGTACGACCCCTGTCTGGTCGTCAGCGTCTTCTGTGGCGACGCGTTCCTCCACCACTGGCGGCTCACCGAGGCCGCGGCCTCGCTGGAAACCGCCGCGGAGGTGGGCGAGTTCATCACGACCGACATGAACGTCGAACGGGCCGGCGGTCACGCGGTGTACAGCTACACCCCCCACGACGAGTTCGTCGTCGTCAACGCGAACGCGCTCGCTGCGCGGTATCTCGCTCAACTCGACAGCGTCGGCGCCGCCGACCCGAACGTCTCCACTCCCGACGAGTGCAGGCGTCGTGCGGACGAACTCGTGGCGTTCGTCGTCGATGTCCAGACCGAAGACGGTGCCTGGTACTACTCGTACCCGTCCGCGGACTCGCATCTCACCCACGACAACTTCCACACGGGGTACGTCGTCGATTCGTTGCGCGATTACGCGCGGGTCACGCCGTCGGCCACGGATGCCGAGCGGGCTTTCCGGGACGGACTGGCGTTCTACCGCCACAACCTGTTTGAACCCGACGGTGCGCCCAGGTTCGACCACGAGTCCCCCTATCCGCGGGACGCCCACAGCGCCGCCCAGGGGATCCGAACGTTCGCCGTCGAGGACGACTCCGCGGGGACTGCCAGGACAGTGCTGGCCTGGTCGCTGTCGCACCTGTTCGACGACAGCGGTTACTTCTACCGACGGATCGGCAGACTCGGCGACGACCGGACGCCGTACATGCGCTGGAGCCAGGCCTGGATGTGTTTCGCGCTGGCCTCGTACCTCTGTTACACCGACGAGAACCGCGAGGTGCCGGAGGTCGCCCCGTGAGTAACGGCGACCTCCCGGATCTGGATGCCGCGCTCGACGCGGACACGCGGCGGGGAGAGTCCGGGGGCGCTGACCGACAGCGCCCGGCGGCCGGGAGTTCCGGAACGGACCCGAACGTCGACGTGTCGACGGACCTGACTCGCGCTCCGACCGGACCCCTGGCCGACCACGTGCTCGACGACGCGTTGACCTACGCCAGGGAGCGCGAGTACACCGGCTGGGATTACGGCGACGGCATGAGCAGTCGAGCCCTCCAGGCGCTACCGGTCGACAGCCGACTGCTCAACCTCGCTGTCCAGGAAGTCGTCAAGCGGACGCCGGTCAACGTCCGGCCGCTGTTTCTGGTCGAACAGCGGCGCAACTACATGGGTGCGTCGCTGTTCGCGATGACGAACCTGACGCTGGACCGCCTCCTCGACGAGGGGTCCGGACTGCCGGTCGACGAGACAGTCGACTACCGGCGCGAGGCACACCGGCTGCTGACGTGGCTCGTCGACAACCGCGCGTCCGGCCACAGCGGGTTCGGCCTCGGCCACCAGCACCCGATCCAGGACCTCCAGGGGCTGGCCGACGCCAACGAGCCGGGGGCTGTGTGTACCTCCATCGCCGCCAAGGCGCTGTTGCGGGGCAGCGACATCGACGAGGGGTTCGCCGACGTCGCCGAAACCGCCGCCGACTTCGTCGTCGAGGACCTGGAGTACCGACCGACCGAGGAGGGTGCCCGGATAACCTACAGCAACAACCACGAGGGGGAGTATTACACGATCAACGCGGGAGCGCTCGCAGGGCGACTGTTCGTCGACCTGTACGACCACGTCGACACGAGGGCCTACCGGCGGCGGGCCCGGCAGATACTCGACCACATCGCCACGCTCCAGGAAGACGCCGGCGGGTGGATGTACCGGGACCCGCCGACCGCGTCACACCTCTCGATGGACACGCACCACAACGGGTTCATCATCGAGGCCTTCCAGCGGTACGCGGCCGCGACCGGCGACGACCGGTACGCCGACGTTTGCTCGGCGGCGCTGTCGTTTTTCGAGACGCTGTTCGACGACGACGGCGCGCCACACTTCGACGAGGACACGCGCTACCCGCGGGACATCCACGCCTGCGCACAGGGGATCCTCGTGTTCACCTACGCCGGCGACGTAGAACGGGCCGGACGAATACTCGAGTGGACCGTCGAGAACCTCTACGCCGGGGGCGGTCGCTTCTACTTCCGGAAGGGGCGGCTCGTCACCCACCGGGTGACGCTGATGCGGTGGTGTCAGGCGTGGATGTGTTTCGCCATGTCGGAGTATCTCCGCGCGGTCTGTGGCGAGCGCCCCATCGCGTCGGTCTGATAGTGATTATTGTAGCGATTTACCGGTACGACCGCACGATTGCGTGCGGTCGATCCGGAACAGGCCGACAATAATCACTATGAGTCTCTCCCACTCGGGCACCGCCACGTGGACGGTCCTGAGCCGTAATAGACGTATTACTTAGCGTGCCAGGGGCGAACCAGCGACGAGCACAGACGATGGCACACGACGACTCCCGGGCCGCAACGGAGGTCAACGTCGACTCGTTTTCGAGCGACGAGATGGTCGACCACTACGTCGACCGGACCGACATCGGCCTGTTCGAGCAGGAGCGGCGGGCGCTGGACCGACACTTCGACGGCGAGGGCCGGGTGTTAGACGTCGGCTGTGGGACCGGCCGGACGACCGCCCCACTGGACCGGCTGGGCTACGACGTGGTCGGCATCGACGTCAGCGAGGACATGGTCACACGAGCGCGGGACCTGTTTCCCGACATCGACTTCCGCGTCGGCGACGTGACGGACCTGGCCTTCCGGGACGACGCGTTCGACTACGCGGTGTTCGCCCACAACGGGATCGACTACGTCCACCCCACGACGGAGCGCGAACTGGCGTTCACCGAACTCCGTCGCGTCCTCGACGACGACGGGGTGTTGCTGTTCAGCACCCACAACGCCTGGTACCGGTTCCCGGCGCTGGTGAGCGACCCCTCCTTTCTGTCGACGTTCTATCTCAGACACGGTAACCTGAAGCGGCTTTTCAGACGGTACAAGATGGACGTGATCGAGGGGGACCCGCTGTGGACCCACGTGACCACGCCGCCACGGCAGTTCCGGCAGTTGCGTACCTGCGGGCTCGACCCCGTGGAAGTCGTCGGCAAGCGCGACGGCCTCGCGAAGTACTTCGAGGCGATGCTCCACGTCGTCGCGCGCGTAGAGGAACGAGCCGACGCCCTTGCCGACGGCGCTCGACCGGACGGTACCGATCGTCTCGTAGGCGGCCTTGGCCATCTGCATCTTAGTGCCCCCGGAGTTGACCACGTAGTAGCGGCGCAGCTCCGGGTTGAACTTCGACTTGTACTTCGAGAGGCGGTACTCGCCGGCGCCGACCATGTCGTAGCGGTCGACGGACTCGAGGGCCGGGTCCTCGACGATGTCACGGACGATAGCCCAGTGCAACAGCGTGTTCATCGAGATGTTGTCGTAGTCCGACCGGACGCCGCCCAGCCAGTACGACCCCGAATCGGCCGAGTAGAGGCTGAGAATGCCGGTCAGGAACTCGCCGTCCGGGTCCCGGGCGACGTAGGCACGGGCGCGGTCGCCGAGCGATTCGTAGAGGTCACGGACAAACGCCCACGAGAGGCCGAAATACTCGTTCTGTTCGGAGAAGCGGTCCTGGGTCTGGTCGTAGATTGCCCGCACCTCATCGAGGCCGCCACGTTCGATCGTCACGTCCAGGTCCTGGCCGGAGCGGATCTCGCGCCGGCGGCTCTTGCTGAAGGTTTTGAGCACCGTCTCGGCGTCGTCGTCGCCGACGACGAGGTCGTAGGTGAACGACACCTGTACCGAGTGGTCGGCCCACGAGAACGGGCGCGGGTCGTCGTAGGACGGGCTACAGATGACATAGAGGAGCGACCGGGAGTTGAGGTCGAGGTCTTCCATGATCCCGTCGGCGAACCGCTGGTTGACCTGTTCGCGCTTGCGCTGTTTCGGGCTTGTCGGCATGACGAGCGGCCCCATGTGCGGGACGTGCATGCCCGGTGGCGGCGAGGAGACGATCCGACCGCCCAGCGGGAGTCGCCTGACGAACACCGGCAACAGGGCTCGCGTCTGCTCTCCCTTGAACCCACCGTAGAGTCGGAGCGTCGCGTCCTGTGCGTACTCTTCGAGCACCGAGAGCGCATCGGGGTCGTGAAACGCTTCGTATCCCGACGCCGGCAGTGCGTCGGCCCACTCTGATAGACTCAGCTTCCTCACTTCCATCCTGGTGCCATCATTTGTGTTTACTTACCCTTAGTTAACGACGCTGTACACGCGTAATTTCTGGTTACAGGGCGATTGAGCGTCGGATCGGCGGGTTCAACCTCCCGCTACGGGAACTCAACTACTACCTGCGCAACCGTGGGGAAAAACGACTCCTCGACTGTCTGTCCACCATCGCGAGGCCCGGCGTCTCCTGGGACGTCGAGCCACACGACCTGGGTGCGTGGCTGACGCCACCCGCCGACCTCCTGCGCTCGATAGAGGGCGCGGGGCTCTCTCGCCCGTCGCTGGGGTAGTCGACGTGACCGCCCTCACCGGCCGGGACTGACCTGCCGTCACCCCACGTGAAACCGAGTAAGGCGTCTGTTCCGGTTTTCCCGGGCTCTGTAACAAAGCGTGCGGAGCCCGACAGTTCGACGGGAACGGGACGCCGCTCGTTCGTCGCCGTGCGACGCCCCCGAAGGGTCGACACATGAAATACATCGTCTTCACGAACACGCCGGCCCACGTCCACCTGTATCGCAACGCGGTCCGACAGTTGACTGCGCGGGGACACGACGTTCTCGTCCTCGCCCGCGACTACGGCTGTACGCTCGAGTTACTGGACTGGTACGACCTGCCCTACACGGTGTACGGCGCCTGTGACACCTCGAAAGGGTCACTGTTCAGACAGCTACCCCGACAGTACGCCGGCATCGTGCGACGCGCCCGCCGGTTCGACCCCGACCTCATCTTCGGGATGGGCGCATACTCCGCACACGCCGGCCTGGTGACGCGGACGCCGACGGTGCTCGTGCTCGACTCCGAACCGACGTCGCTCGACCACGCGGTCTCCCGGCCGTTCGCGGCAGCTATCCTGACGCCCGCCGCGTTCCGGAAAGACCTCGGCACCAAACACTACGTGTTCGACGGCTTCAAAGAGAGCGCCTACCTCCACCCCGATGTCAGGAGCGGCACGGACGACCGACTGCGCGAGCGCCTGGGACTCGCGCCCGACGAACGTTACGCGCTCGTGCGGTTCAACGCCTTCGGCTCCCACCACGACGTCGGAGAGGGAGGGTTCACCCCCGACCAGCGCCGGACCCTCGTCGAGCGACTCGCCGACGAGGTCACGGTGTTCGTCTCGGACGAAGGTGATGGATTCGACCTCGAGGCAGTCCCCGCCCGGTCGTTCGACGTGCACCCGGCGCTGATGCACGACGCCATCGACGAGGCGTCGCTGCTGGTCGCCGACACACAGACCATCGTCACGGAAGCGGCACTGCTGGGAACCGCGGTCATCCGGTCGAACTCCTTCGTCGGGCCCGACGACATGGGCAACTTCCAGCGACTCGACGCCGCCGGACTGGTGTGTAACATCGAATCGTTCGACGCGGTCGTCGAGCGGGCAGCAGGGATACTCGCGGACCCGTCGGCGGCCGACCGCTGGCGCCACCGGCGCGACGAGTTCGTCGACTCGATGGTGAATCTCACCGAAGTGATCGTTGCCATCGCGACCAGCGGGTGTATCGACGACGTGTCCGGCGTCTCCCGTCGCGGTGGCGCTACCGGCGACGCCCACCCGACTATCCTCCCCGGAACCGGACAGTCCGGCTGACCCGTCGGTCCGTCGCTTCTCCCGGCGAAAGCGTCCTCGGACTACGATAATCACTATCAGTCGAGATAGCCGAGGTCTTCGAGCTGGCCCTCGACGGTCGCGCCGACTGCGTCGGACGTCTGGCCCTGAGTCGCTTCGTGGGGTGACAGTCGGTCAAGCCGTTCATCGAGTGCGCCGGACAGTTCGTCGTGACAGTGCGGGTCTTCCACGCGGGTGCCGTCACGCCGGACCAGGAACTCCTCGCCGGTCTGGTTGCGAACGTAGGTGTGTGTCCGGTCGGACAGCGCGTGCCACTGTGTCACGTCGGTCGGCGAGCGACCGGTGTGGGGGAGGTAGTCCTCGACGAGCGCGTACTGACGGTCCGGAACGAGCGTGTCTGGCGTCCCCCCGCTGGTCACCAGTTCCGAGAGGTCCGCGAGTTCGTACGGGCGCTCGACGGTGTCGGGCCCGCCGCCACCCGGGGGTTTGACGAGCAACGGCACGTTCGTGTTGACGTCTCTCAGATAGTGTGGGAACGCGGCGTCGCGGTCGAACTCCCCGAGCGTCTTCCCGTGGTCGGCACAGACCACGACCAGCGTGTCATCGAAGAGGTCCTGCCGGGACAACACCTCCAGCAACGAGCCGACCTGTTCGTCCTGGTAGCGGAGGCTCGCGTCGTAGAACTCCAGAACTCGTTCGCGTTGCTCCGGGGAGAGCTCCGCTTTCCCCATGACGTAGGCCAGCAGCCGGATGTTCAGCAGGCGCGACTCCAGGGGGCCGGGCGGCGACAGCCCGAGTCGCCGGAACGCCCTCCGTGGCGGGTAGTACGGACTGTGGGCCTCCATCAGATTGAGGAACGTGAACGTGGGTGTCTCGTCGTCGGCAGTCTCGGCGATCCACCGCCCGGCGCGCTCGACGAGATTCGACGTGAAAAACCGGCGTTTCAACAGCGCCTGTGGCTGTTTGGCCGCCCGACCGAGTAGCCAGTGGCCGCGCGAATACAGGTCGTCGCGCGTCCGTGTCGCCGTTCCGTCCGACCGCGACTGTTCGAGGTCCCACTCGACGAACGTGTCGAAACCGCGGTCGAGCCCGGAGAGCTGTCCGACCCACGGGTTGTTCGAGAACCCCGCAGTCCGGTAGCCTCGTTCGGAGAGCCGTTCCGGAACCGTCGACACGTGGTCGGGCCGGTACAGGCCGTCGTCGGTGAACCCGTTGGTGACGCCGTGTTCCGAGGGGAAGCGCCCGGTGAACATCGACCAGTGAGAGGGGAGTGTCCACGGCGCCGGCGCGAAAGCGTTCTCGTAGCGCGTCGCTCGCTCCGCGAGGGCGTCGACGTTCGGCGTCGTCGCTCGCTCGTGGCCGTACGCGGAGACTCTGTCGACCCGGGCGGAGTCTACGACCACGAGAAGAACGTGGGGCTGTCCCTGCATGGATCGGTACTGCGGGAACAGAGACTTTGTTATGTTTGGTGTCCCCCCCTGGTAATCGCATCTTACTACGACACCACAACGGTCCGATCCGATCAAAAAACCTGACCCGCCGGGCCTGCGACCTGGCGAGAACGACTCCCGCAGACGTGACATTGCCGGGGTCCCGTTTCAGCACATGAGCTAAACAACACATAACAATAAACGGCTGACGCACAAACAGCAGTTACACAGTAACCGGTCTGATACTGTCGGACACAAGTACGTGAACACGCTCGTCGGTGGTTCACCATCGAGACGTCTCGGAGACCGCCAAACGAAGTATCAAGTGTCGACTTGCTTGTGTCCGACAGTATGAAGCGAGTAGCCCAAATGGATGAGAATACACGGAGTACACGATGGGTCACTGTACGCCTCCGAAGGGCGCACAGTACTCGTCGAACGGGACGACGAAACGTTCGAGCGCCTGGGGCGAGTGCCCCTGTCGCGCGATCTGAGCAGTCTCGTGCTGGCTGGTCCCGCCGACCGGGTCGTCGAGCGATTGCTGGGACCAGTACGGACGGTCAATCTGTGGCGGTTGACGGACGACGACTGGTTGGCCACTGTCGGCTACGCTCTCTACAGGTCCGCCGACTGCACCCGGAGCTGGACTCGGGTACGTGACCTTCCGGACTCGTCGGGGACAGCTGGTCTCCTGTCGACAGCTATCTGTCGCCACGACGGTGACCTGTATCTCGGCGAGTACCCGCTCGCACATGACGCGACGCCGCGGATACTGCGTTCGACTGATGGGGGGTGGTCGTGGGCAACAGTTCTGTCGGTCTCCGGCGTCAGACACATACACAGCCTGACGCCGGACCCACACAGCGGGCACATCTGGGTGACGACCGGTGACACCGACGCGGCATCCAGAATCGGGTACCTGCGGGACGACGAGTTCGTCGTCGTCGGCGAGGGAAGTCAGCGGTGGCGGGCCGTCGAGCCGGTCCTGACCAGCGACGCAATCATCTGGGGGATGGATTCTGCCTACGCCGATCACCGCCGGATACTCAAACTCCCTCGCAGTCGCATCGGCGCTGTACGTCCAGAGCCCGACTCGCTGTGTCCCGTCGACGGACCGGTCTACTACGCCGATTCGTTCGAACTCGACGGCGACTGCTGGGTCGTCTTCTCGACGGCGGTCGAACCCGGGGCGGACAGCACCGGTCCAGCTAAACAGGACTACGAGACGGCAGCTGTCGTCGTCGCCGCCTCCTCGGCGACCAGGTTCCGCGAGTGGCACGAACTCGCCCGGTTTGACCGACGTCGCTCGCCGCTCGAACGGCTTTACGACGGTGCCCCCGCGGTGAACGCCTACGTGTTCCTAGCCGCCTCGTCCGGGCGCGGCCTGTTCGTCAACCCGTACAACACCCACACACGGAACGGCGAGGTGCTTCAGATTACGCCCGAGCAGTTCGAACGTCTCTCCGCTCCGACGGTCGGGTGACTGCGTATTCGACCGTCGCTACGGCCCGGGTTCGGCACAATCAGACAGGAGACACCCACTACGTGAGCGAAGACGAGAGCTGACGGATGTCGACTACGCCCGTCAAAACCGTCAGAACGACCCATATCCCACCACCGATTCCGATGACGCCGACGAGCGACAGGATACCCGATATGAACCCGGTGAGAGGATACACGACAGCAGACATACCGACAGTGATACTGCCGACTGTCGAACTCATCCGGAGCAGTCTCCGGAGTCCGATCGGTAACTCGTCGGCGATGACGAACAACTCTGCCCCGACGTAGATACTATAAGTGATCACCGTCGCGGCGGCAGCACCGATAACGCCGTACAGGGGGATCAGAACGATATTGAGGCCGACGTTGGCGACAGACGTCGCCCCCTTCGCGACTGCCCGGGCTCGGGCCCGGCCCAGATAATCGAGAGCATCGGTGGTAATCGCGTCGAGGGCGCGAAGAAACACGAAGACGCTGAAAATCTGCAGTACTTGACCAGCACCGACGTAGTCACTTCCGAACAGGAGTCTGACCGTCGGTTCTGCGACGAAGACGATCCCTGCCGCAGCAGGAGCGTAGATCGCTACTGTGTAGATGAAAGACTGCTCGTATATCTCCGACGCTCTCTCGAGTTCGTCGTTGGCTTTTCGCTCCCCGTAGGTCGGTGAAACACCGAAGCCCAGAGAGTTTGCGGGCGTGATGAGAAAATCCGATATCTGCTTGCCGAGAGTGTAGAAAGCGATGGCCGTCGGCCCGCGGAAGATACTGAGAAGGATCGTGTCTGCACGACTGTTGATCACGTTCGCGCTCATGGTGAACGTGAGCGGGAGACTGTAGTTGAGAATCCGGCGTGACACTTTTTTTCTGAGGTCCTTCCCGACGTTGTGTCTCTCGTAGAAACGTCTGAAAAGCACGACCGAGCCGATGAGTGCGCCTCCCGCGGAGCTGAGAACATACCCTACGAGGGCACCTTCGAGACCGTATCCGAGGACGACCAACACGGGAACGAACAAGACCAACAGGACGTTCGTTGTGATACTGACGGTGGCGACCAACCCCATGCGATTGAATCCCTGAAAAAACATTCGAAACGTGTCGCTGAGGGATTTGATAGCGACGTATCCGATACCGAGCAATAGAAGACCCGATATCCCGGGTTCCCCGACGAAGGTCGCCACCCTGTCGTTCATAAAGTAGATACCGACAGAAACAGCACCGATCGCTATGCAGTTATAAATGAGCGTCTTCTGAACGACGGTCGAGACCAGTTCGGGAGCGGACTCGCGGTACTCGGTAATGTATTTCGCACCCGCTTTCGGGATGCCGAGGTTTGCCAGCAGGAGGGCAACACTCAACACGGAAAGAGTGAGAAACAGCAACCCGTACTCGGCCGGTTGGAGGAGATACCGCGTCAACAGGAAGATGAGCCCGCCTTTCGCCACCATCCGCACTAGTTGTCCGATGAATATAAACGAAGTTCCACGGACCAGTTTTCCGGGCATCGATTGTGCTTTTGATTCGGAGTCAGTCTTATTGTTATGGTTTACCTACAACGAAGCGCCCTGACGTCGCCGCTCCGTCGCACGTTTCATACAACTACTGTACGTCTGTACCGGGCTGACCACACGCTGTCGTGCGGTCGGACCGGTAAACCAGTACAGCAGTCTGTATCAGTGAATACCGGTGTGTGAGACTGGTATCGACATATCCACTCGGACACAAACCGAGCAACAGTCTCCTCGCCCGTCCGGCACGCAGAAACCGTTTCGCTCCCCGATCGGAGAAAAGCGTGTTGAATTACTCGTGTCCGAGTGGGTAGTAGCGGGCGCCGATATCGGGACCGGGTGCCGGCGACGGAATCGTGCTGTCGACTGTCATACGGTCGTGCG
>PXQN01000015.1:0-22143 GCA_003021305.1 Halobacteriales archaeon QH_10_67_22
GGGAGGCCTGATACTATCGGACACAAGTACGTGAATACGCTCGTCGGTGATTCACCATCGAGACGTTTCGTGGACCGCCAAACGAGGTATCGAGTGTCGACTCGCTTGTGTCCGACAGTATGACGGGGCCGGCCGGATGCGACGGGGCTAAGTGGCGTTCTCCGCTAGCAGAGGTATGTTGCGGCTGGCGGTGGCGACCAACGCCGAGACGTTCGAGCGAATGCGTGAGCCACTCGCCGAGCGCGGCGTCGCGGTCGAATACGTCGGGACCGCCGAACGGACCGTTCCGCTCGGGTCGAGTCCATGGCCCGATTTCGACGTCGGTTTCGTCTACCCCTCGCGGCTCATGGAGGGTGGCGTCGCCGACGCCCACCTCGACGTCCCCTGGGTCAACGACCGCGAGGCGATACTCCGCTCGCGCAACAAGGCCGACGTGCTCACACGCCTGGCGGGCGCGGACCTCCCGGTGCCGGAGACGGTGCTGGTCTCGAACCCCGTCGACGAGGCGGACCTCGTCGCGGCTTACGAGCAGTTCGACCCGCCAGTGGTCGTCAAGCCCACCTCGACGACGCGGGGCGTCGGCGTCGCGAAAGCCGCCGACCTGGACTCGTTTCTGGGTGTCGTCGACTACCTCGACCTCGTCCACGACTTCCAGGCGACCGGCGACAAGTCCTTTCTCCTCCAGGAGTACGTCCCCGACGCGACGGACTACCGGGTGATGGTGCTCGACGACGAGTACGTCGGTGCCGTCGAGCGCCGCCTGCCCGAGGAGGCACTGGCGGCCGGCCAGTGGAAACACAACGTCCACCGCGGGGCCGTCGCCCGGCCCGTCGACCTCGACCCGGACCTGCGACGCCTCGCCGAACGCGCTGCGGATGTGCTCGACATCCCGTTTCTGGGTGTGGACCTGCTGGTCACCGACGACCGCGCACTCGTCAACGAGACCAACGCCCGCCCGACCATCGACGACGCCTCGAAGTACGTCGACGGCTTCTGGGACGACCTCGCGGCACTGATCCGGGAAACTGCCGAGGCTGACTCGTGAGACGGCAATCTACCAGTTCAGTCGTGCGTGACTTCGTCGGCCACTCGCTCTAAGATCCCGAACTCCTCGTCGGAGTAGGCGATGACGCGCACGTCCGACAGTCCGTCGGGTTCGTAGTCCCGGACGGCCTTGCAGACGATCCGGGCGCCCTCCTCGAAGCCGAAGCCGGCGGCACCGGTGCCCAGAACCGGGACGACGACGGACTCACAGCGTAGTTCGTCGGCGGTGGCGAGGGCGTCGGTCGTCGCGTCGGTGATCGACTCGCGGGTCGCCTGGCCGTCGCCGTAGTGGGGCATCGCCGCCGCGTGGATCACGTGCTCGGCGTCCAGGTCGTAGGCGTCCGTCACCGCGGTTTCGCCGAGTTCGACCGGCCCCTTCGAGACGGCCGCGTCGTTTATCTCCTCGCCGGCGGCCCGCCGCAGGGCGCCGGCGACGCCGCTGCCCATCCGCAGACTCGTCCCCGCCGCGTTGACCAGCGCGTCGGCCGACTCCGCCGCGATGTCTCCCTGTACGGTCCTGAACTCCATACCCGACCGTACTCGTGGCCCGGTCGTAAATCCGACGCCCGGGGCGCGAAGCGTGTCCCACCGAGAAACCGGTGGCGCGGACGGTGCCTCTCGTAGCGTGAACCCGAAACTGGGGGCGAAACCCGGTAGGCTAAAGGGTCGTCGCCGAAAACCAACTGCCAGTGGGCCCGTATCTCAGTCTGGTTAGAGAGAGCGGCTCATAACCGCTTCGTCCTTGGTTCAAATCCGAGCGGGCCCATCCAGAAACTGCAAGGCCCAGATTTCTCCGGCGCTGTGGACCTGTTCGGGACCCACGACGGACTGTCGTTCGGAAACGCAACTATCGCCGTGTGCATGAAGCGGGAGGGGATCGAATATCTGTACTCTTTCGACGACCCGCACCATCGTCGGTGGACCACGACGAGAAGCACCTCGTCAGCCTCGCTGGACGAACCGAGCATATGTACTATTTCTTACATAATCGCCGTTCGGTAATCGCCGTTACAGAAACATAATTCTGCTAACATTTTTCCCATCGACGGACATCTGGGCAAGTGGAGGCGGACGGAATGAAGCCTCTTGGAAGAGAGCCGAAAGCGAGACACGCCGAGTGGATGGAGGTCTGCGATTCCGCACGATAACTCGACGCGTGCAGTTCGAGCGGGGAGTGGCGTCGGGAGTTACGGACCGACGTCACTCCGGTTCCTCCGTCCGGGTGGAAAAAGAGAAAAATGAACGATTCAACGGGCGACAGCACCGAGAGCGAACAGACCGACACGACCGAACCGGGCGACCGAGGTGTCGAGACAGACCACACGCGACTGGCGGACAGTTCGAACGGCATCGCCGGAAACCACCGTATACGGGACGCGAGCGCGCCGGACACCGTCCAGCGGTTCGGCTCCCGACAGCGGAGTGCAAGCCCCAGGCGCGGGATGAGGGAAAACCATGGACACTGATAGTAGCGAACAGAAAACGGTTGAGGACCGAACAGGATCGAACCGGGGCGGTCGGTTCCAGTTGTTGCGACGGGGCTTTCTCGGGGCGCTCGGAGCCCTAACGCTCGGCGCGGGTACAGCACAGGGCGCTTCGACAGCGCCAGTCGAGGGCCAGTCACGGGCGAGCGACGCCAGTCCAGACGCGGACCCCCGGGTACTGAAACAGGTCAGCGGCGAGTTCACGACGCGTCTCTCGTACTCGCGAAGGCAACTCGTGAAAGACGTCGACACGTCCCCACACGAGTCGAACGACCGAGTGTCCGGCGAGGCGGCCGACGACCGACTCGCCAGCGACCAGGTGGTCTCGAAGTTCGGGAAGTCGCTGCCACACGACGACCGAACAGGGCTCCCGACGACGGAGGCCTACCTGGCGCTGGCCGAGGCCTGTGACAGCGGTGAGGGGTACGCCGACCTCCAGCAGGCGTCACTCGACCCGGAGGCCGACGATATCGACCCCTCGGCGTTCGTCGAGGAGGCCGATCCCAAACCCCTCGAACAGCCCGAAACCGCGTGGTCGTACGTCACCGAGGGCAAGTGTACGGCACAGTTGCGGATGGCCGTCCCGCCGGCGTTCGACAGCGCCGAGGCCGGCGCGGAGATGATAGAACTGTACTGGCGTGCGCTGACCCGGGATGTCCCCTTCCGCGAGTACGACGAGCACCCGCTCGTCCGGGCGGCGGCCGACGAACTCGACGGACTGGACGCCTACGACGGGCCGGGTTCGGCGCCTGGCGAGGCGGTCACGACGGAGAACGTCTTCCGCGGGGTCACGCCCGGGTCCGAGGCCGGCCCCTACATCTCCCAGTTTCTCTGGAAAGACCGCCACCTCGGCCGTAGCACGCTCGACCAGCGGATCGAGACACCCGCTGCCGAGCACACGCCACGTGACTACGCCACCGACGTCGACGACTGGCTGAAGATACAGAAAGGCGTCGTCCCGGCGGTCGACGAGAGCCTCCCCGGTAACGAGCGCAGCGGCGAGCGGCGCCACATCATCACCGGCCGGGACATGACCGAGCGGGTGCACGGCGACCCGCCGTTCAGGCAACTCCAGATGGCCGCACAGGTCCTGTCGTTCTCGATGAACGTCCCGCTGGACGAGGGGATCCCGTACACGATGGTCCCGGCCGGTCCGGACGGGGACAGCGGGCGTACCCTCGACGCCTTCACGTCACAGACGACGCTGCCGTTCAACGACTTCGGGCCGCTCTACGTCGAGAAGAAGGTGCTGGAGGCGACCGAGATCGCACAGAAGGCCGCCTGGTACCAGAAGTGGAACGTCCACCGACGCCTCCGGCCCGAGGAGTTCGGCGGCCGGGTCGAGGCGACGCTGCGCGACGACAGTCCGCTCGCGGGCGACCACCCGATTTCGGACGTACTCAGGGAGTCCGCGTCGACCGACGGTCGCGCGCTCGCACGAACGCGGTCGGAGTTCGGCTCCTATCTCCTCCCGCAGGCCTACGCCGAAGGGAGTCCGGTCCACCCGTCCTACCCCGCCGGTCACTCGGTCGTCGCCGGCGCGGGCGTCACCGTCCTGAAGACGCTGTTCGACGGGGACTACGAGTTCCCCGCCGCCCAGAAAGTCGTCCCGACCGAGGACGGACGGGACCTCCTGACTGCCGAAGAGACGGCCGCGATGGACGTCCGTGACACGCTGACGGTCCGTGGCGAACTCAACAAACTCGCCTCGAACGTCGCGCTGGGCCGCAACCGCGCCGGGATCCACTACCGCTCGGACGGGATCGAAGGACTCCGCCTGGGTGAATCGGCCGCGATCCGGTTTCTGGAAGACCAGTTCTCGCTCCCACATCGCGTCGGCGACATACACGGGGGGCCGGTCGAATGCAGCTTCGAGACATTCGACGGCGAGGAAGTCACCGTCGGCGCGTCCGCGTAGCGGTTCCACCCTACTCTCGGGAACGCACGGCGAGCGGGCCAATTCATACTGTCGGACACAAGTACGTGAACACACGTGTCGAGTTTCGGCCATCGAGAGACCGATATCGGTCGGAACAGTCACTCGACGGTTGCATTGCTTGTGTCCGACAGTATCACCGGAAACGGGTGAGCGTGGCCGGGACCTGCTCGACGGGGTGGTCACACCCTCTACAGACGTCTTTGTCCTCGGCGATGTACACTGTCTCACAACTCGGACAGTGAAAGAGCGCCGTCCGGACGTCCTCGGACCCCGGCTCCGGTCCACCCGACGGGCGGGCTGCCAGTCGACTGCCCGCCCGTATCCACTTGCTGATGACGTTCATGACCCGCCCTCCCCGGCCCGGAACCGCGAGCAGGTGTCGCCGGCCACGCCCGGTTCGCTCGTACTGGACTTTTCGGTCGGTCGGCGGCCCGCGCGTCCGTCGGTCGTCCCGTCCGTGACATCGAGCGGGATCCCTGGTAGATGTAGTAGCATCACTAGATCGGGATATGGTAGCCAGTAGTATCAAACGTGGATACTTTCAGTTACACAGTTATTTTGAACAAGTGAGTAACAGCGTGTGACGTCCGCGTCGATAAGACGTTCCTACCCGTCGGTAAGGACCGAAGAACAGTACCACCAGCCCGCTGGGGCCGGACAACGCGATCACGGCAATCGGCACTGGGCTCGAACCGTCCTGGGAACCCGGGTTCGGTCGGCCCCCGGAACGACGGGGGCTCCGAACTGGCAGGTCAGAGCGGGCGGTCAGTCTCCGGGTTGCCGGGCATCGTCGGCGTCTGTCTCCGCTCGGTCGGCCTCGGAGGCCTCCGTTCATAGTGATTATTGTAGCGATTTACCGGTACGACCGCACGCAGTCGTGCGGTCGATCCGGAATAGACCTACGATAATCACTATCAGTCGGCCTCGGGAGCCGGCGACTCACACCGTCGCCCGGGGCCGTCCCTCCGGTCGGCGTCCCCACCGGTCGTGGTGTCACTCCCGACTGACACGGTCGGCAGCTCGTCGCCGAGCACGTCGAAAGCACGGCGGCCGCGTCGAAGAGCGTCCGTCCGGTCGAAGAGTTCCCGGACGCGGGCGGGTAGCGGCGGGGCAGACACCGGTTCGCTGACGATGACCCCGAAGCCCAGCGCGACGACGAGAAAGCCACCGAGGGCGGAGGGGGCGATCGACTCGCCCAGCACCACCGCGCCGCCGACCGTCGCGACGAGCGGGACGACGTAGAACACGAGGTTCGCCCGGACCGCACCCGCCAGGTCGATGAGTCCGAAGTACGCGACGTAGGCCACGGCGCCGGCGAACACGCCGACGAACCCCAGCGCGAGCAGGGCCTCGCCGGTGAGCGTGACCTCGCCCGCGCTCTCGCCCATCGCGACGCTCAGTCCGTGCGTGAGCGCGGCGGCCAGCGGCAGTCCCCAGGCGGTCCGTGCGGTGCTGGAGAGCGTGCCGTCGGCCCACCGGATCCCGACGCTCCCGACGGCGCCGGTGGCGGCGCCGGCCAGCACGATAGCCCTGCCGGCGCTGCCCGACAGCAGCGACGCCGGGTCGGGACTGACGACCATGCCAACGCCGACGAGTCCGAGTAGCAGGCCGAGTGCGCCCCGCGCCGAGAGGCGTTCGTCGGCGAGCACGACCGCGGCGATGGCGGAGGTCAACACGGGGTTGAGACTGAAGACGATCGCGGCGATACCGCTGGTGGTTGAGCCCTGTCCGACGAACAACAGGGCGTTCGTCAGGCCGATTGCCAGCACGCCGGTCGAGAGGATGCCCAGCACGTCACCGCGGGTGCGGGGCAGGCGCTCGCCCGCCGAGGTCGTCGCGACTGCGTAAACACCCAGCACGACCGCGGCGATGTCGAACCGCAGCGCGACGAACAACAGCGGCGGGAAGTAGTCGAGGCCGGCCTTGGCCGCGACGAACGTCCCGCCCAGCAGGACGCTCGCGACGACGAACAGCGCGGTCGCGCGCCGTCCGCTCACCGGCGGCCTCCCCGGGCGTGCTCGTCCGACCCGATCCTCCGTCGAAAGACGTCGTCGTTCATCGTATCTACGCGGAGGAAACGGGCGCTTAAAGGCTCGTTCAGAAATTCTTGCAGCCCCGTTCGGACCGTCGCCGGTCGTCACGGTTGCACGGCGTGTCAGCGTTGCACGGTGCGAAAGCGGTTTCCCCAATGGGTCCCGATGGGAGGCATGGAACGGGCCCTCGAAACGATCGAATTTCTCTCACTGTCGGCCAACAGGGTCGGGGTGTTGCAGGCGCTCGCCGAGCACGACCGGACCCGTGGCGAACTCGGCGAAGCGACCGGTGCCTCGCAGGCGACGATCGGACGTATCCTGGAAGATTTCGAGGAACGGTCCTGGGTGGAGTACCGGGACGGTCGGTACAGGGCGACTGCGACCGGGCGCCTCCTCGCCGACGGGGTCTCGGACCTGCTCTCGGTGGTCGAGACCGAACAGCGCCTGCGTCCTGTCGTCTCGTATCTCCCGACGGCGGAACTCGACTTCGGGTTCGACAGACTCGGCGACGCGACGGTGACCGTCCCCACCGGGACGCGCCCGAACGCCCCGGTCGGACGCGTGCTCGACCTCGTGGAGTCGGGGCAGACAGTCCGTGCGTTCTCACACGCGTTCAACGAACAGAGTCTCGGCGCCATCGCGGAGCGCGTCACCGACGGTCCCGCGTCCTTCGAGGGGGTCTTCTCCCAGTCGGCCATCGAGGCGCTCACCGAGGACGCGACGCTCCGGCGCCGACTCGCGGCGCTGGTCGGCGCGGAGGGTGCAACGCTGCGGATCCACGACGGGGAGATCCCGCTGGCGGTCACCGTCGTCGACGACGTCGTCCACCTGCTCGTGCGGGACGCCGACGGCATCCTCCGCGCGTCGGTCGACACCGACGACCCGGTGGTCCACGACTGGGCCGTCGACCGCTTCGAGTCCTACTGGGGGGCCGCCGACCCGCTGGAACAGGGCGACCTCTCGGAGTGAACTGACTCCCGGACGGGGCCGGATCCGGCACTCGAAGCGTCGCCGTACTCGCTCCGGGAACGGCTAGTCGGCGTATACGTATTGACGGGTCGTCCCTTCGAGCAGTACAGCAGAGACGACCGACACCGCGTCACTCGACCGCGAGCACGCGGCCGACCACCTCGAGGACGTCGCCGAGAAGCAGGCACGGTTCCGCGGGACCCGCGAGGCCGTCCGGCACGCAGAAACCGTTTCGCTCCCGGATCGGAGAAAAGCGTGCTGAATTATTCGTGTCCGAGTGGAGAGGTCGCCTGGAAACCGCCCGCGTAGGAGCGCGGGTCTCGATCCACGACCGCGGACTCCTGCGGTCGCCAGTCACCACCGCTGGCCGCTCGGGCCCTACCGCACCCGGTCAGCGGCCGCGACGAGGTCGGTCACCCGCTGGGAGTCGACGGGAGCAGTCGTCTCCCCGCCCGCTTTGAGCGCCGTTCCGACGACGACACCGTCGGCGTCGACCAGCAGGTCCTCGACCGACTCGGGGCCGACGCCGCTGCCGACGAGGACCGGCGTCGCGAGTCCGGCCGCCGCCCGCTCGTCGAGAACCGTCTCGAGTCTGCCGGCGTCGACCGGCGCCCCGGTCTCGGTGCCGGAGACGACGACCGCATCGGCAAGGCCACGCTTGACCGTCTCCGCCAGCGTTCCGACGTCGTCGTCCGCGCCGGTCAGCGGTGTGGAGTGTTTGACCGCGAGGTCGGCGAACACGTCCACGTCTGCCCCGAGGCGCTCCCGCAATCGGAGCGTCTCGTGGGCCTGCCCCTCCAGAACACCCTGGTCGGTGAGGCGCGCGCCGGTGTGGACGTTCACCCTGACGAACGCCGCGTCGGCGGCCGCCGCCACCGAGAGGGCCGCTTCCGCGTCGTTGCGCAGGACGTTCACGCCGACCGGGACGCCGACAGCTCGACGGACGGCGTCGGTCGCGCGGGTCATCGCCGCCACCGTGTGGGCCGGCACCGCGTCGGGGTAGAACGGCGCGTCGCCGAAGTTCTCGACTATCACCCCGTCGACGCCCCCGGTGTCCAGCGCGCGGGCGTCGGCCCGTGCACGCTCCAGTACCGCATCGAGGTCGCTGTCGGACCGTGGGCTCCCCGGCAACGGCTGGAGGTGCACCATCCCGACGACCGGCTTGTTGGTCCCGAAAACCTGCTCGAAGTCCATACCCCGGCTTCGGTCCCCGGCACTAATAGGGATCCGACGTTGGGTCAAACGACGGGTTGAGTTTTCACCCGTCTTATCGGGACACCGTCTGAAGGCAGTGTATGGACGCTTTCGGACGCACGACGGTCATACTGTCGGACACAAGTACGTGAATACGCTCGTCGGTGGTTCACCATCGAGACGTCTCGGAGACCGCCAAACGAGGTATCGAGTGTCGACTCGCTTGTGTCCGACAGTATCACAGACCCAGACGGTTTCGCAGTCGACCGACCAGGCCGCCACCGAGGTCGAATATCCGGTCCATCTCCTCGTCGGTCAGTTCGAAGTCCAGTACCGCGAGGTTCGCCCGGAGGTGGTCGCGACTCGACGCCTTCGGGATCGCCGCGACCCGCGGCTGCTGGACCAGCCAGCGCAACGCCACCTGCGAGGCCGACTTCCCGTAGCGCTCACCGATCGCCGCCAGCCGGTCGTCGCCGACGACCCGACCCTTGGCCAGCGGGCTGTAGGCCGTCAGGACCAGGTCGTGTGTGAGACAGACATCGAGCAACTCGGCCTGACTCGTATAGGGGTGGTACTCGACCTGGTTCGTGACCACCGGGAGCGGTGAGGCGTCCATCGCCTCGCGCAGTTGCGCGACCGAGAAGTTGCTGACCCCGACGTGACGGACGAGCCCCGCCGCGTGGAGCTGTGCCATCGCGTCCAGCGTCTCTCCGACCGGCACCGAGGAACTCGGCCAGTGGACCAACAGCAGGTCGACGTAGTCCAGTCCGAGGCGGTCGAGACTTTCGCGGCCCGACCGGAGGACGTCGTCGCCCGCGAGGTTGGTCCGCCACACTTTCGTCGTGACGAACACGTCCTCGCGGTCGACCGACGCCGACCGGATCCCCTCCCCGACCGCTCGCTGGTTGTCGTAGAACTCCGCGGTGTCGACGTGGCGATACCCCAGCTCCAGCGCCTCGCGGACGGTGTCGACGCAGGTCCGGTCGCGCAACCGGTAGGTGCCCAGCCCCAGCGCCGGGACGTCAACTCCCTGAACCGAGACGGTCTCCATACACCCCGTTCGGACGGCGGCCGAATCAGCCTTGCCGTCGCAACGCTCTTGCCGGAGGGGCCGGAATCGGGGGCGATGACCGACGTCGTCTGGGTACTCAGACACGGACAGCGCCAGGACAGCGTCACCCCCGACTGGCACGAAGTCGCCGACCGGGTCCACGACCCGGGGCTCACCGACCACGGCCACTGGCAGGCAACGGCCGCGGGCGACCGCCTCCGCGAGGTCGGGATCGAGGAGATATACGCCTCGCCGTTCCTCCGGGCGGTCCAGACCGCCGACCACGTCGCCGAGGCCCTCGACCTCCCGGTCTTTCTCGAACCGGGCCTGGGCGAACACCTGAACGCGGAGTGGTTCGACGCCTTCCCCGAGATCCTCTCCCGCGAGGAACTGGCCGGGCGCTTCGAGCGCGTCGACCGCGACCACGACCCGCTGCTCGAACCGACGTTCCCCGAGGGCCACCACGACGCCGAGCAGCGAATCGGCGAGGCCGCCCGGCGAGTCGTCGACGGCTCGACTGCCGACCGCCTGCTGCTGGTCGGCCACGGCGCGACCGTCGGCGGTGTCGCCGCCGGACTCGTCGGGTCGACCGAGGGCGTCGACGCGCCGCTCGCAGGCCTGACCGAAATCGTCCGCGACGGCGAGGGCTGGCGACTCGAACGGTCGGGCGATACCGCACACCTCGAATAACGGGCCGACGTCGTCCCCGCCCGACGACGCCGTCGACCGCGACGGCCCGTGGTCAGCCGGACCCGACGACCGCGTAACAGTTTCCGCTGGATAGCCAGCACTCGACGAGGTCGAGCCCGCTGTCGGTCACGTCGGTCCGGAACTCCGCGGGGTCGTACACGTGGTAGAACCGGTCGACCTCCTCGCCGCCGGGTAGCGTCCAGGGGACCGTCGTGTCGAACCCAGTCTCGGCGTCGAAGCGGTCGTGTTCGGTCGCCCACGCGCTCACCAGCGCCCGGCCGTCCATCCGGAGGACGCGTCCGAGTTCGTCCAGACTCGCCAGCCGGCGCTCGCGGGTCGGGAGGTGCCCGAGCGTTGCGACGTACACGGCCAGGTCCGCACAGTCCGTCCCGACGGGCAGCGCCGCGGCGTCGGCCTGGACCAGCGCGAAGGACGCTTCGCTATCGCGTACTCGCCGGCGCGCCGTCCCGAGTATCTCCCGACTCACGTCGAACCCGACCGCCCGGTCACACCCCGCCGCCAGGAGTTCGGTGTGTCGCCCGTTGCCACAGCCGATGTCGAGGCCGACTGCCCCCTCGCGGTCCGCGAGGAACGCCTCCGTCTCCGGCCACGGGTAGGCCCGCGTCTTCGCGAAGTGCTCCGCGATGCGGTCGTAGGTTGCCCGCACCGACGGGGTCGTGTGCTCGGACTCCTCGTCCATCCGGTCGTTCGTCGGGGTTCGCCGGCCCTCAATCTGGCGAACTGGCTGCGCCCAGCCGGTCAGGCCGCTGTCACGTTCCGCCCGCTCCCCGTGACCGCTCCGATGTGAGTCTCGTTCGCATCGTTGTGAAACACGGACGGTGACGACGTGACACTCGATGAACGACGAACGAAGCGGGAGTTCTCTGACAGCCCGATCACCGTTCTACGCAATTGTAACCTCGTTGTAACAAGTATTAAACCATGTGATGGTCATGACGGTAACAGGTCACACAGAGGAATGTCTCCGACAGTACTGGTCGTCGACGACGAGGAGGCCGTCGCCGACAGGATCGGGCGGGTGCTCCGTGACGAGTACGACGTGCGGACCGCCTACTCGGGTCAGTCGGCGCTGAACACGTTCGACGCCGACGTCGACGTCGTGTTATTGGACCGCCGGCTGTCCGACCTGAGCGGTGCCGAGGTTCTCGAACGGCTCAGAGCGCGCGACGTGCGGTGCCAGGTGGCGATGGTGACGGCAGTCTCTCCGGACTTCGACGTCCTCGAGATGCCGTTCGACGACTACGTCACCAAACCCCTCCCGGACGAGGAGATCCGGGAGCTGGTGGCGCGCCTCCTCACGCGGTCGCAACTGGACAGGAACCTCCAGGAGTACGCCTCGCTGGTCTCGAAGCGGGTCGCGCTCGAACGGGAGAGAGGACCGGCCCAGCTCGCCGGCTCCGAGGAGTTCAGGGTGATGACCGACAGGATCGCCCGACTCAGAGCGGAGATCGACGACACTATCGCGCAAATGGACGACGCGGAGACGTTCGCGGTCCTGGAGACTCGCGAGGGCCAGCGAGCCGACTGATAGCGGTCGCTGTCGCGGAGCGCGGGTGACGCTCATACGGTCGTGCGTACCTAATTTCTACAGTGTCGGTTCGGATCGGCGTTTCGGACCACGAGGGCGGTCGTCTGTTTCGTGGGCACAAAAAGAATTACGCACGACCGTATCAATCGTATTTTTCGGGGTAGGCCTCCCGGAGCAACGCCGGCTGGTCCAGCAGGCGTTCGCGCACCGGCGCGATGACCGCCGAGATGGCCGCGCCGGCCGCCGGTTTCAGGTCCGCCGGGTGCAGGTCTCCGGCGAGGAAGTCCTCCTCCAGGTCCCCGTAGGTCTCGTAGGTCACGTCGCCGCCGTACTCCTCGGGGCGCTCGATCACGAACGACTCGCCGCGTTCGTCGAGCACCGGGAAGACGAGGTACTCGAGGTACTCGAGGACGCCGTTGTCCTCGCGCTCGCCGGCCGGACAGTACGCGTCCCCGACTTTCTCGACGACGGTTTCGCGGTCGTCGGTGAGGTTCACCTTCGAGGCCTCGTCGGAGGCCGACATCTTCCCGCCCGACAGGCCCGAGAGCAGCGGCGCGAACACACAGACAGGCGCCTCGCCGCCGTGGTCGGGGAGCATCTCCCGGGAGAGCATGTAGATCCCCCGCTGGTCGATGCCGCCGTAGGCCACGTCGGCGTCCAGCGCGTCGACGTCGAGCGTCTGCATCAACGGGTAGAGCAGGCCGCCGAGTTTCGGCGAGTCGGACTCCCGGACGACCTCGCTGGCGGCCCGCTGGGCCCGCGAGATGGTGGTCTCGGCGGCCATCCGGAGCAGTTCCAGCGCGTAGTCCTCGTCGAGCTCGAACTCGCTGCCCCGGACGAACTCGATGTCGTCAGGGTCGGCGCCCGCGGCGTCGATCATCGCCTCGATGGTCTCCTGGTAGTACGCCGAGCGCGCGTCGAGCAGGTCGAACGGGCTCTTGGCGTCGTCCAGGTGAGCGTGCAGGTCCGCGATCAGCACCGTGACCTCCATGCCAGCACCCAAGAAGTCCGCGAGTTTCCGCATCGTCGTGAAGTGGCCGATGTGCATCTCGCCCGTGGGGGCGTAGCCGATGTAGGCCGACGGCGTCCCCTCGGCGAGTAGCTGCTGGAGTTCCGACTCTTCGACGACCTCGGCAGTGTTGCGCGTCGCGAGTTCGAGTCGCTCGGCCGTGTCCATACGTGCTCTCTCCCCGGCGGCGGTGTAAGCGTTACCTTCCGCCGGCGCCCTCGCGTGCGCTCGACAGCTATTTAGCCGAGCGCGTTACCGCCAGCCGTCAGGTCGGTGTCTTCTCGACGACGTCGACGGCCTCGGCCTCGACGGCCTCGGTGTCTAAAAACATCGGGACGTAGTCGCGGCGTTCGTAGGTCTCGCGTTCGTCCTCGGAGCCGACGGTACACCACAGCTGTGGCCGGTCGGGGCCGTGCCACTCGCCCTGGCGGGCGACGCCGAAGACGACGTACTCCTCGTCGCCGACCGCGATGGTGGCGTCTCTCCGGAAGCCCGGATCCCCGTGGACGATGAGTTTCTTCATACCTCCGGGTTCGCGGGAACCACACTTAGTGACTTCGAACCCGCCCAGCGGCCCGTCTCTCGACCTCGCGACCGCCGGTGGCGGCGGCCGATGCCAGGGTAGCTACCGTGTCGTCGGCCCGTGTGAGTCAGTCACGGGGCGTCCGGTCGAACCAAACGGGTTTTAACGGGCGGTGTCCAAGCCGTCCGCAAGGTCGATATCTATGGAGATGCCACGCCGGTTCAACACGTACTGTCCACACTGTGACGCACACAACGAACACGAGGTCGAGAAGGTCCGGGGCGGCCGGCCCTCGGGGATGACCCAGGTCGACGGTCGCCAGGCCGAGCGTGCCCGCGCCGGCTACGGCAACTCGGGCAAGTTCTCGGCGGTCCCGGGCGGGCAAAAGCCCACCCAGAAGACCGACCTGAAGTACCGCTGCTCGGACTGTGGGAAAGCCCACCTCCGCGAGGGATGGCGCGCCGGTCGTCTGGAGCTGACAGACTGACCATGGCGGGGAACTTCGTCACCGTCGCGTGTCCGGACTGTGAGAGCGAACAGGTCGTCTTCGAGAAGGCCGCCACCGAGGTCGCCTGTGAGGTCTGTGGGCACACGCTGGCCACGCCGACCGGCGGGAAAGCGGCCATCGAGGGCGACGTCGTCGGGACCGTCGAGGCACGATGAAGTACAGCGGCTGGCCCGAATCGGGCGAACTCGTCGTCGGCAGCGTCGACGATATCGAGGACTTCGGCGTCTTCGTCGACCTCCAGGAGTACGAGGACAAGCGCGGGCTGGTCCACATCAGCGAGGTCGCCTCCGGGTGGATCAAGAACGTCCGCGACCACGTCAACGAGGGCCAGACGGTCGTCGCCAAAGTGCTGGACATCGACGAGAGCGCCCAGCAGATCGACCTCTCGCTCAAGGACGTCAACGACCACCAGCGCAAGGACAAGATCCAGGAGTGGAAAAACGAACAGAAGGCCGACAACTGGATGTTGCTCGCGTTCGGCGAGGACATCGCCGACGAGCAGTACGCGGCCATCGCGAACGAACTCCTGGCCGAGTTCGGCTCGATGTACGAGGGGTTCGAGCAGGCGGCCATCCACGGCGAGACTGCCCTCGAGGGGACGGACCTGGCGGACGAGGAGGTCGAGGCACTCGTCGAGACCGCCCGGGAGAACGTCTCGGTGCCCTACGTCGCCGTGACGGGGTACGTCACGCTGGAGAGTCGGGACGGCGACGGCGTCGACGTCATCCAGGAGTCGCTGTCGGCCGCCGAGGGCAACGGCGACATCCCCGAGGAGGTCGACCTCGACGTGACCTACGTCGGCGCGCCGGAGTACCGCATCAAGGTACAGGCGCCCGACTACAAGACCGCCGAGGGCGAACTCGAACGCAGCGCCCAGCGCGCGACCGAGGCCATCTCCGAACGTGGCGGTGCGGGCGAGTTCCACCGCGACCGCCGCGAAGAAGCGGAGTAGGCTCGTTCCGTCCAGTTCTCATGAAGTCCGACATTCTGGTCTGTGCCGACTGGCCCGACGCACACGAGCGACCGCGGTACACGCTCGGTGAGACCTGCCCGGACTGTGGAGCCGAGGCGGTCAACAGCGCGCCGGCGCCGTTCTCGCCCGAGGACCGCTACGGGGAGTATCGACGCGCTCTTAAGCGGCGCCACACCGACTAGGGTATGGACGAATTCGAACGCGAGCGGGTCGCCGAGGCCGACCTCTCGGAGCCGGTGCTGGTCGAGGGGTTGCCCGGGGTCGGCCACGTCGGCAAGCTCGCCGCCGAACACATCCTCGAAGAACTCGACAGCGAGGTGCTCGAACGGGTGTACTCGACGCACTTCCCGCCACAGGTCAGCGTCGAGGAGGGCCGCACCGAACTGGCCAGTGCCACCTTCCACGCCGTCACACCCGACGAAGGTCGGGACCTGCTCGTGCTCACCGGCAACCACCAGGCACAGGACACCGTCGGTCACTACGGCCTGACCGACACGTTCCTCGACGTCGCCGCCGACCACGGTGTCGAGGAGGTGTTCGCCATCGGGGGTGTGCCGACCGGCGAACTCATCGAGGAGTACAGCGTCGTCGGCGCGGCGACGAGCGACGACCTCGTCGACGACCTCGAAGCCGTCGGCGTCGAGTTCCGCGAGGACGACCCCGCCGGCGGCATCGTCGGCGTCAGCGGTCTCCTGCTCGGCCTCGGCGAACGTCGCGACTTCGCCGCGACCTGTCTGATGGGCGAGACCAGCGGCTACCTCGTCGACCCCAAGAGCGCCCAGGCGGTCCTCGAAGTGTTGCAGTCGGTGCTCGGGTTCGACCTGGACTTCGCCGAACTCGAAGAGCGCGCCGAGGAGATGGAGGAAGTCGTGCGCAAGATCCAGGAGATGGAACAGGGTACGCCGACCCCGACCGACGAGGACCTCCGGTACATCGGCTGACCCGGGCGCCCCGCGTCTCGGCGTCCACGCTCGCCTCGCTCCCGGAGACGTCGCCGTCCGCGATGGGGCGCGGGCACTCCCTCGAAGCGTGGCGACACCGACCACGACCCCGGTCGAGCGACCGACAGCGTTTTTTCCTGACCGCCCGACCCAACAGCAGTGACAGTCAGGGGCGTCGTCGTCGACGTCGGCGACGAGAAGACGGTCGACACGCAGTACGGCGAGAGCGACCTCGTCGAGGTGACGGTCCGGCCCGACCGCGGGCGGGGCGAGCCGACGAGGGTGACGCTGTGGGGCAAGTGGACCGAAACGGGCGCGTACCTCGAACCCGGGATGGAGTTGCGGGTGACCGACCCCGAACAGCGCGAGTACCGCGGCGAGACGGGCTACGCGACGACCGGCGACTCGATGGTGGTCGTCGAACCCGACTTCCTGGTCGACGTGACCGACGTGCGCTCGTGGGTGCAGTGTCCCCGCATGTACTACCTGAACAAACTGGGCGGCATCGACCACGCCTACCCCGTCGTCAAGGGGACCATCGTCCACGAGGTGTTCGGCGACCTGCTCCGGGGCCGGGAGGTCGACGAGGCTGTCGACCACCACGTCCACGAGGCCGGGCTGGAACTGGGTCTGCTCGGGAAAGACGCCGACGCGGTCCGCGAGGAGGTCCGCCAGCACGCGAGCGCCATCGACGGCTGGCTCCGCCAGGGGACGCTCACGGAGGGAGATGGAGCGCCCACCGGCGCTGACGACTCGGCGCGTAACTTCAGTCCCGCGGAGAGCGAGTGGCGCTCGGAGATGACGCTGATAAGCGAGACCTACGGCCTGAAGGGGCGGGCCGACGCCGTCCGGCGGGGCATGCCGGTCGAACTCAAGACGGGCAAGAACACCCGCCGCGAACCGAGGTTCCACGACAAGGTCCAGGCGACCTGTTACGCGCTCATGCTCGGCGAGCGCCGCGGGGAACCGCCGGACACGGGGACGCTCCTCTACACGAAAAACGCCGCCCTCGACAGGGGCGAGGCCGACGGCGACCTCTCGCCGGCCAAGGAGTTCTCGATCGGGAGCGGGCTCCTGAAGTTCGTCGTCCGGGCGCGCAACGAACTGGCGGCGATGGAGCACGATACGGGGGTGCCGACGGGGTACGAGGCCGACGCCACGTGCGAGTACTGTTTCGAACAGGACACCTGTATGGCCGTCTCGGGCCGTCTGGCCCAGGAGTCAAAGGCCGGCCAGGTCGGCACGCCGGTCCCCGAGGAAGAACGGGCCTACCTCGACCGGTCCTACGGGGCCATCGAGCGCGAGCGCCGAGCAGTCCACCGCGAGTACGCCAAGCTCTGGGAACAGACGCCCGCCGAACGGGCCGACGACGACCGCGCGCTGGTCGACCTCGAACCGACCGGGCGACGGCAACTCGACGGCGGGCGCTGGGAACTGCGCGCCCGCGGGACCGGTGCCGTCTCGAAGATCCGCGAGGGCGACCTCGTGCTGGCCAGCGACGGCGACCCGATACGTGGGGAGGCCGAACTCGCCCGCGTCGAGCGGATCGGCGGGAACCCGACCGCCGACGGCGACCCGATAGTCGGCGGGGCCGACGGGCTAAACGCCGACGGCGACCCCGACGCCGGGAGCGAAGGGGGTGACGGGACGGCCACGGGACAGCCCATCGTCGTCACGACGGACGAACCGGTCGAGTTGCGGCGCCTGGACGTCTACCCGTCGGAACTGACGACCGACCGCCTGCTGACGGCGCTGCACGACGCCGTCCTCACCCAGTCGGCCGACGAGAAAGACGTCCTCTTCGGCCGCCGCGAACCGGCCTTCGGGGACGTCTCCGAGACGTTCGTCGACAACAACGAGGCCCAGGACGAGGCGGTCCGCCTGGCAGTCGGTGCCGAGGACTGCGCGCTGGTCCACGGCCCGCCGGGGACGGGCAAGACCTACACGCTGGCCCGGACCGTCCGGGCGCTGGTCGAGCGGGGCGAGCGGGTGCTCCTGTCGGCGTTTACCAATCGGGCGGTCGACAACGCCGTCGCGGCGCTGGTCGACCAGGGGTTCACCGACGTCTGTCGGGTCGGCACCGAGAGCGGCGTCCGCGCGGACGTCCAGCGATTCAGGTTAGAGCGGGCCGGCGACCCCGACGAACGCGCTCGCGAACTGCGCGAGGCCGACGTGGTCGCGGCGACCACTGCGACCTGTGGCTCCCGGATCATGCGCGAGCAGGAGTTCGACGTGGCGGTCGTCGACGAGGCCGGCCAGTTGACCGAACCGGGGACGCTCGCGGCGACGAACCTCGCCGAACGGTTCGTCCTCGTGGGCGACCACCAGCAGTTACCACCGGTCGTTCGCGCCGACGAACCGACCGAGGGCGACGCCGAACCTGGCGCTCGACTCTCGGAGTCGTTGTTCGAGCGCCTCGTCGAAACCTACCCCGACGCCGGCGTGATGCTCGACCGCCAGTACCGGATGGCCCAGCGGATCCAGGCCTTTGCCTCGCGGGAGTTCTACGGCGGGCGACTCCGCCCGGCCACGGGGGCCGTCGCGGGCCAGCACGTCTCGGACCTGTCGGGCGTCAGCGCCGACGACCTGCCACCGGACCTGCAAGGGAGAGTCGCCTTTCGGGACCCCGGCGGGGCCGCCGACGGGAACACGAACGCGGCCGAGGCGGCTGCGGTCGGCGAGGTCGTCGACGCCTACCGCGCGGCCGGGGTCGGCCCCGAAGCCATCGGCGTCATCGCACCGTTCCGTGCACAGGTCGCGGCCATCGGCAGACACGTCCCGGAGGGCGTGACCGTCGACACGGTCGACCGGTTCCAGGGGTCGAGCAAGGAGGTGGTCGTCATCTCGTTCGTCGCGACGGGCGACCTCTCCAGTCCCGTGTTCGAGGACTACCGCCGGGTGAACGTCGCGCTCACCCGCGCGAAGAAAGCCCTCGTCCTCGTCGGTGACGCCACGGCGCTGTCGACCGACGACACGTACGACCGGATGGTCGAGTGGGCGCGGGTCTCCTAAACCGGCGGGTCTCACGTCCGGCCTGGCCCCGGTGCGCTCGCCGGTCCGCATCCGGATCGGTTACGGGTCCAGTGTCAGTCGCTCCACCACGGCAGACCACCGCACCGAGGAAGGTACTCAGTTCGTAGTAAATAATGTCAACGAATAGAAATAAGTACCCGCGGCGAGTACGGGGAAGTACGATGTGTTACGTGGACCCTCACGAGGAGATCTTTCACGAGGAGAGTGACTGTGAGTACGCCGAGCGGGACAGCCTGCTGGAAATAGACACCGACAACGCCACCGAGTACGGCTACCTGCCCTGTGCCTGTGCGAGTTAGGCCGACGGCCTGATAGTGATTATTGTAGCGATTTACCGGTACGACCACACGCAGTCGTGCGGTCGATCCGGAACAGACCTACAATAATCACTATGAGCGTTCGACCGCCGAAAGCCAAAGTTACTAATTCACTCGCTCGCGGAGATACGGGTATGTTCAGGCTGGTGGCCGCGAGTCGGGTGTTCCGCGAGGCGGTGCCGGCGGAGTTGGTCGTAGTCTTCTGGCTGGTGACGCTGCTGGGTAGCGCGAAGTTCGTCATCGTTGCGCTGTCACTGGCCTACTGGAACTGGACGGAGTACCGTGAGGAGTTGCTCGCCCTGATAAGCGTCGGGTTCGTCGCGCTGACCGTCACACTCACGCTGAAGTTCGGCTTCGACCTCCCCCGTCCGCCCGAGTCGGTGCAGCGCTACCCGGTCGAGACGAGTTCCGTCGGGTTCCCGAGCGGGCACGCCATCGCCGCGACGGTCGTCTACGGCGGTGTCCTGTTCGCACTCGACAAGCACCGCGACTCGCGCTACGCCCTCCCGGTCGGGGCGCTGGTCGTCGCGGTCGGCCTCTCGCGGGTCGTCCTCGGGGTCCACTACCTGGGGGACGTGCTCGCGGGGTTCGCGGTCGGGGTGATCCTCCTGGGCGGCGTCACTGTGGCCGTCGAGCGCGGCCCACTGCTGGGGTTCTCGGCAGCCGCGGCCCTATCGGTCCCGGCGATGGTCGTGACGGGGGCGTCGACGGACGCCGCGCTGGCTCTGGGCGGCAGTCTCGGGGGTGTCGCCGCGACGGCGTGGCGGTGAATTTCCTGCTGGCGTTCGGCGTCGTCGCGCTCCCGTCGACGGTCGCACGGGCCGACTGGCCCACGACACCGGAGAGCGACCGGTAAGTTCTCGGCGGTCGGGGCCGTTCTCTCTCCCGTGTCAGTCGAACTTCCACTAGGCGACGGTCGGGTCACGGTGTTCCTGCCCGACTGTGACGTGACCGTGCGCCGCCCGCCGGGCGGTGAGACCGTCGACCCCGGGGCGGCGGCCCGGGATGCCGTCGCTGACCCCCACGGCCCGCGACTCGCCCGTCGCGTCGACCCCGACGACACGGTCGCCGTCGTCGTGACGGACGTCACCCGCGCGACGCCCGACGACGTGTTGCTGGACGTGTTGCTGGCCGAACTCCGGCGGGCGGGCGTCGTCCGCGAACAGGTGTCGGTCGTCGTCGGACTCGGCCTCCACCGGCCGATGGACGACGACGAGATCGCGGCCGCGCTGGGCGAGCACGCCGACCTCGCGGAGAACCACGACCCCGACGCGACGGTCGAGGTCGGCACCGTCGACGGCGTGCCGATAACGGTCCACGAGACGGTCGCCGCCGCCGACAGGGTCGTCTCGACGGGGATGGTCGAACCCCACCAGTACGCCGGCTTCTCGGGCGGCGCGAAGACGGCCGTCGTCGGCGCGGGCGGGGAGTCACAGATCGGCTACACCCACGGGCCGGACCTGCTCGGGCGCGACGGCGTTCGCCTGGGCCGGGTCGCGGACAACCCCTTCCGGGAGTTTCTCGACCGGGCCGGCGACGCCGTCGGCGTCGACTTCGTCCTCAACGTCACCCACGCGCCCGGCGGAATCCTGGGTGCCAGCGCTGGCGACCCGCGGGCGGTCGTCCGGGACCTGGCCGACACCGCACGCGCGGCGCTGGCCGTCGAAATCGAGGACGAGTACGACGCCGTCGTGGCGGGCGTCGGCGCACCCAAGGACGCCAACCTCTACCAGACGAGTCGGGCGGCCACCTACGTCGCCCTGGGTGCTCACGACCCACTGAGGCCGGGTGGGCGGGTCGTCATCCCGGCGGCGTTGCCCGAGGGTGCGGGCGAGGGCACTGGCGAGCGGCGGTTCCACGAGTGGCTCTCGACGGCCGGGAGCGCCGACGCCCTGTACCGGGAGATGTCCGAGGGTTACGAGGGGGGCGCCCAGCGGGCGTTCGTCGTCGCGCGCGTCCTCCAGGAGTACGACGTGTACGTCACCGACAGCCAGCGTCCCGAGGTGGTCGAGGCGTGTCTGATGCACGCCCGCGAGTCGGTCCGTGAGGCGGTCGAACCGGGCAGCGACGTGCTCGTGGTCCCTGACGCGCTGAACACGCTGCTCGTGTAGTCGAGCTGAACAGATCGTCCGGGGCGAGGGAATTTTGAACGGAGTTCGAACACAGTCCGGAGAGAGTTTGCCACAACGGTGTGCCGAGTTCGAAAATACCTTTTGAGTGGTGCGGACGCCGACACTGACGACGCATGACAGACACGAGTCGACGCACGTTTATCAGTATCGCGACGGCAACGGCCGCGGTCGGACTCGCCGGCTGTAGCGGTGATGACGACGGTGGGGAATCGACCGAGGAAGCGATGACCGAGGGTGAGATGACCGAAGGCGAGATGACCGAAGGCGAGATGACAGAGGAGGCGATGACCGAAGGCGAAATGACTGAGGGTGAGATGGACGAGGAGATGACCGAGGAGGCGATGACCGAGGAGGAGATGATGGGCACCGAGACGTTCGAGGTGACGGTGACGGCCACCTCCGAGGCGGGGACGATCACGACCTCGGACGGCGAGGACGTGGAAGTGCCGCTGTCACCGACGGCCTACGCCGTCCACTCCAGCGACGTGACGGCTTTCAGCGAGGGCGAGAGCGCCAGCGCAGGCCTCGAATCGCTCGCCGAGGACGGCCACCCGAGCACGCTGGCGGAGGAGCTGACGGGCGTCGAAGGCGTCGAGACGGTCGACGCCGCGGCGGTGCCCGACGGCGCCGACGAGGCGGCACCGCTGCACTCGAACGAGAGTTACACGTTCGAAGTCGAGGCCGGCCACGACCACAACCTGACCCTGGCGACGATGTTCGTCCAGTCCAACGACCTCTTCTACGCGCCAGACCC
>PXQN01000015.1:22150-57804 GCA_003021305.1 Halobacteriales archaeon QH_10_67_22
GCCGAGGACGCGACGGTCCGGTCGATCGACGCGGTCGATGACGGGTACGACTACCCAGAGACCAGCGACGTGATCGAGGTCACGATCACGACGATGTAACGCTCCCGAACGCACCCGCACAGTCTGACACTCCAAGCCGCGACGCCGACACCCGTGGCTGGCACCCGTGTCGTCGGATCGCGGCCGCCGCTCCACCTCATTTTTATCCAGGTCACGCCCGCTCGGAGGTGCCGGTCTCGTCGATAGCCTCGACGACGCGCTGGTGGAACTCCCGGAGGACTTCGCTCTCGTCCTCGGCGAGCACCACGTCCGAGGCCATCAGCGTCGCGAGGCCGAACGCGCGGGGCGACGGCGAGTCGACGCGGTGGTGTTCGACGGTCACCTCGCCCGCCCCGACGGCCGCCAGGACCTGTTCGATGCCCTCGACGTGGAGTTTGTCCTCGAGTATCTCGCGGTATGTCTCCTCGACGACGGCGAAGTCCTCGAGGCTCTCGGCGAAGCCCAGCAGCATCTCGGAACTGACCTGCTGTTCGCTCGCGGACTTCTCGTAGCCCTTGTAGCGTTTGAGGATCATCAGCGCCCGCGTCGCGTTGATCCGGAAGTAGCGCTGAAGCAGGTCCGTTCCGTCGAGACTCGCCCGGAGGTCAGCGCGCGCGTCGTCGGGGTCGATGTCCTCGATGACGCCGACGACGTCGACTTTCCTGTTGAGCGGCATCGACAGCGTGAACCCGTGGTCGGCGACCGCAATCTGGACGTTAGCGTTTGCCTCGCGGGCCATCCGGTAGGCGAGCAACCGCGAGAACCCGTCGTTGAACCGCCGCCCGTAGTTCGAGTGGACGTAGTAGTGGCGCTCGTACTCGTTTCTGTCGAGTTCCTCCTCGACGACGAGTCGGCGGTCGGTACTGACGCTCCCGGGGCCGGCGTAGGCGACCTGCTGTGCGAACATCCGCGTGACCGCCCGGACGCTGTGTTCGTCCATCGGGAACTCCCGCAGCCAGTGTCGGACCGCGCTCTCGCCGCCCGCCTCGAAGTGATCGAGCAACTCCCCCTGGAACGTCAGCACCTCCCGACCCAGGTCCCAGGACAGCGGCAGTCGCTCGGAGAACCACGACGGCACCGTCGGGCGGGCGGACGTGGGGTCGACGTACACCTTCGACCCCCGACGGTAGCGGTACTCGAACCGGTCGCCACCGAGCACGAACACGTCCCCCGACTCCAGGGTGTCAAGATACTCCTCGTCTAGCTGCCCGACCCACTCGTCGCCGCTCCGCGTGAACACGTCACAGGTAAACGAGTCCGGGATGGTGCCGATGTTGGTCATGTAGATGACCCGCGCCAGCCGACCGCGCTTGCCCATCAGCGGTTCGCCGACCGGGTACTCCTCGTAGTGGTACTCGCCGTCGGGCGGGTCGTTCTCGTCGCGCCAGACCTTGGCGTAGACGTTGCGGTCTTCCATCCCCTCGTAGTCGGCCGTGAGATACGCGAGTAGCGGTTCCCACGCCGCGTCGCCGTACTCGCGGTACGGGTAGGCCCGCTGGAGGATCCCCCTCACCTCCCGTTCGGGCCGGATTTCGGCGATAGCCATCCCGTAGACCTGCTGGGCGGCGACGTCCTGGGCGTTCTCGGGGACGAACACCCGGTCGACGAACCCCTCCTCGGCTTTGGCGAGCATCACCGCACACTCGACGAGTTCGTCCCGGTCGAGGGCTATCACCCGCCCGGTGACGGTCCGACCGAGCTGGTGGCCCGCCCGTCCCACCCGCTGGAGCAACGCCGCGACCGACTTCGGGGAGCCGACCTGAACCACCAGGTCGATGTACGGCATGTCGATACCCAGTTCGAGGCTCGTCGACGTCGTCACCACGTCGAGGTCGCCTGTCTTGAGTTGCCGTTCGACGTCCTGTCGGCGCTCCTTCGAGAGACTGCCGTGGTGACACGCGGAGTTGCCCTCGTGGTAGTCGTCGTAGCGCTCCCGGAGGTTGTGCAACACTCGCTCGGCACCGGACCGGGTGTTCGTGAAGACGAGCGTGTTCGTGTGGTCGGCTATCAGGTCGTGCAGTTGTCGGTAGAACCGGTCGTTCACCAGGTCCCGGGGCGTGTTCACCAGGTCGTCGGTCGGACAGGAGAGTTCGATGTCGAACTCGCGGGCGAAGCGGGCGTCGACGAGTTCGTAGTCGCGTGGTTCGCCGCCCGGGTCCCGCCGACCGACCAGAAACTCGGCCATCGCGTCCAGCGGTTCGACGGTCGCCGAACAGCCGATCCGCGTCGGCGAGCCGTGAGCGAGCGCCTCCAGGCGCTCTAAGGACACCGAGAGGTGGGTGCCGCGTTTGTTCTCGGCGAGGCTGTGGATCTCGTCGACGACGACGTACTCCACGGTGCGCAGTTTCTCGCGGAACTTCGGGCTGTTGAGCAAGATCGCAAGCGTCTCGGGCGTCGTGTTCAGGATGTGGGGCGTCTCGTCTAACATCGCCTGGCGGTCGGCGTCGGCGGTGTCGCCGTGGCGGATGGCGTGGCGGATCTCGACGGACTCACCACGGTCGGCCAGGCGGTCGGTGATCCCCGAGAGCGGGACCGTCAGATTCCGGTGGATGTCGTTGGCCAGGGACTTCAGCGGCGAGACGTACAGACAGTACACCGAGTTATCCAGCCCCTCGGCCCGGTCACGAGCGAACAGTTCGTTGATGATCGCGAGGAACGCCGACTGGGTCTTGCCGCTCCCGGTCGGGGCCGCCACGAGGGCGTTCTCTCCCTCGTGGATGAGCGGGATGGCCGCTTTCTGTGGCGGCGTGAAGAAGCCGCCGTTTTCGGGCACGAACTCGCCGAACTCCTCGACCCACCACTCGCGGACCGGCGGCTCTAACCTGTCCAGCACGTCCGCGTCGTCGATGTCGACGCTCGCTGGGTCGAACTCTACGTCGGACTCTGCGAGCAGTTCGCGTCCTCCCATCCGGCGGCCTTACGCTTCGTTAGGTCCGGGAGGGCAAGTGGCTTTGGACACCGCGGTGGAAGTGGTTTGGCGGACGGTCCGGGACGGGTACTCCTCGCTCTGCCGATTCCAGGGCGGTCCAGAGCCCAACGCTTTCCTCGTGGCGGCCGAGGGGTCGCACATGCGACTGACATTCCTCGGGACGGGTGCGGCGATGCCGACCGGCGACCGGTTCCAGACGGGACTCCTGCTGGAGTCGGGCGAGGACCGCCTGCTCGTGGACTGCGGGAGCGGCGTCCTCCACGGACTCGCACGCACGCCGGTGGGCTACGAGGGGGTCGACACCGTCCTCCTCTCACACCACCACCTCGACCACGTCTCGGACCTCCCGGTGCTGATGAAGGCCCGCTGGCTCGCCGGCGAGACCGACCTCACGATAGCGGGGCCGCCCGGCACCCGCGAGCTGGTCGAGGGCCTGCTCGACGTCCACGAGTACATGCAGGACCGGCTGGACCTCACCCTCCGGGAGGTCGACCCCGGGGCGTTCACGCTCTCGGGGTTCGACGTCGCCGCGATGGAGACGCGCCACTCGATGTACTGTCTGGCCTACCGGTTCACGCCGGCGGCCGTCGAGGACGGAGCGACCGACGACGCCGTCCCGACGGTCACGTTCAGCGCCGACACCGAGGCCTTCGAGGAACTCGTCGCGTTCGCCGACGGGTCGGCAGTGTTCGTCCACGACTGTTCGTTCCCGGACGAGGTGGACGTCGACAACCACCCGACGCCGTCGATACTCGGGGAAACACTCACCGCGGCCGACGCCGACCTCGGGCGGGTGTACCTGACACACCGCTACCCCCACACGGACGGCCGACACGAGGAGATGCTCGATTCGCTGGGCGAACACTACGACGGCGACGTCCGCTTCGCCAGTGACGGCCTGTCCGTCGACGTCTCCTGACCGACGCTTAGACCGTCTCGGGGTCGGCCCGGGCGGTCAGCCACCGGGCGACGAGGAAGGCGACGACGGCGACGAGGACGTAGCCGGCGACGTGGAGGAAGGTGACGGTCGTCGCGCTGTCGACGGCGAGTTTCGCGACGGTCGTCGCCGGGTGTTCGGGCAGGAAGACGAGCGTCCCGAACCCGAGCAACACCAGCACCGAGTACAGCAGCTGTGCCTGGCGACGGCGGCCCGCCACGATGCCCAGGGTGAGTCCGAGGACGACGACGATGGTGGCGAAGGCGGTGACCAGCACGAGCAGGGGCACGACGTTGGCCGCCTCGATCCCGTTGAGCCCGAGCAGGACGACCCACAGCAGGGCCTGGAGCGGTGCTATCGCGACCATCCCGATGGCTTTCCCGTCGACGATGTCGACCAGCGACACGGGCGCGACGCGCAACAGCTCCAGCGTCCCGCGTTCGATCTCCTCGGTGAGCGCGTCGACGGCGACCGACCCGCTGATAAAGGGCGGCAGGAACAACAACAGCGGTATCAGGACGGTGTAGGTGAACCCGAAGTAGGGGCTGGCCTGTATCTCCTCGGGCAGCGGGACGGTCGAGCGGTCCAGCGAGGCGCTCCGGGCGTTGCGTTCGTTGCGTTCGACCGTTTCGAGGAGCGTCCGTGCCTTGTCGACGATCAGCGTCGTCTGGATGCTCTCCTGTGGTGCGATCACCTCGACGGCGATACGGCCGTCGCTGTCCCGGGCTATCATCGCCGCGTGGAGGTCACCGTCCCGGTAGGCCTGCCGGACGCTCGCCTCGTCGCTGTATGTGACCGTGCGGACGTCGTCCTGTTCGAGCGCGGCCTCGACCAGCGCGTCGCCGTGTTCGCCCGAGACGCCGATGACGATCTCCCCGGCCGACACCGACCCGGGGCTGTACAGCGACGTGAGCCCGACGACCAGAAACGACGAGAACGCCGCGACGAACAGTTGAATCAGTAACGCGAGGACGATGGTCTTCTCGCGACTCAGCGAGGCCACGTCCCGGCGCGCGATGACCAGCCGCGGGTCGCTCAGCCAGCCCGAGTCACCGTCGGACTCGCCCGACAGCGCGGACTTCTCAGGCATAGATACCCACCACCGCGAGGTTGTAGACGATGTGGACGAACACCGCGACGGTGACCGCGGCGGCGTAGGCCCGTTTCCCTCGACTCGCGCCGACCGCCGATATCGAGGCGGTCACGGCGTGCAGGACAAGCGGCGCCAGAAGCAGGCCGGCGACGACGACCGGGAGCGGGAGCCCGGTGTTCAGCGGCGCCTGACTGTTGAGCGCCGCCCGGCCGGCAGGGAGGTCCGGCAGGTTCACCAGCTGGGCGATCAGCGCGAGTTTCTCGCCGACGAAAAAGCCCAGGCCGCTGAGACAGCCCACGACCAGCGACGTCCGGAGCCCGGCTTCGAACCGGGCGTGAACGTACCCGGCGTAGACGTGGAGGCTCTTTGCGACCTCCTCGATCACTGCGACCGAGACCAGGATGATCGGGATCGACGCCTCGCCCAGCGCGAACAACATTGCGACGACGACCAGTTCCGCGACGAGCACGAACGGCATCAGTGCCGCCGTCAGCATCGGAACGTGTCGCTTGCGCTTGATCCGACCGGCCAGCGCGTCGAGTACCTTCAGCGGGATCGGCCGCTGGGTGAACATGTCCTCCTCGCGGTACAGCCCCGCACCCAGCCCGAACAGGACGACCGCCGTCAGCGTCGGCGGCAGCGTCGAGAAGGCGAACTGGCCGGCCGTGATCGCCTGGCCCTGGAGGTCACGGACCACGAGCGTCAGCGGCGAGATGAGCGCGATCGGCGTCACGTCCGTGAAGATAGCCGGGACGAACGCGTAGGAGGTCAGCGAGACCGTGATCGTCACCGTGACGAAGGTGAGTTCCTTGAACGACCGGGCGAACATCGCCCCCAGGAACGTCGAGGAGAGAAACAGCATGGCGATCGGCGCGACCGCCAGCACCGAGACCGCAGAGCCCTGGAGTCCGACGGTAATCAGCGCGGCGATGCCGACCGCGCCGGCGAAGTACGGCAGCGTCTTCCCGACGATGATGTCGCCCCGCGAGACGGGCGCGACCAGCAGGAGTTCGCCACGCCGGTTGATACGCTCGCTCAGGATCGTCGACCCGTAGGCCTGGATGATGAAGTTCAGCGGGAGGATGTAGACGAACGCGAGCACCAGCGCCCGGAACGGGAAGGGTGGCGCGATCTCCGAGGGCGACCCGGTGACCGACCCGCCGGTCAGCCGCGCCGCGAAACTCGACCCGCCGACGCCGCCGTCGTCTGTCGTCTGTGTGTCACTGTCGCCCGTCCCGTCCTCGCCGCCGGTGTCGTCGCCAGCACCGGTGTCTCCGTCACCCGTGCCGGCTCCGTCGGCGGGGCCGGCGTCGCCGTCGCCAGTGCCGTCGCCGCCGTCACCCCCGTCTCCGGCCCCACCGTCACCGCCGTCGCCTGCGCCGCCGTCGCTCGTTCCGTCAGCGTCCTCACCTGTGTCACCGTCGCCGCCGTCACCGGCGTCGGTCTCCACGTCGGACCCCTCTCCGACGTCGAGTTGGGTCGACCCCTGCGGTCTGACGACCTGGACGGCGTCCTGTTCGGCGTAGGTGAGGTTGACGACGACGGGGAAGGCGGCAGTCTCGTTGGCTTCGGCCGCCATCTGTCGGTCGTTGTACGTCTGGAGCGTCGACCTGAGCTCCGAGACGGCAGCGCGACCCTTCGGCGTGTCGGTGAAGGCCGCGACCGCGCTGTCCCTGACGATCACCTCCTGGCGTCGCTCCTCGAGTGCCGCGGGGTCCGGGTCACCCACGGTGAACGTGCGGTCACCGACGACCGGGTCGTGGTACGGTTCCTCGGCCGTGACACCGACCCGGTAGATGCCCTGGTCGAGCGCGACCCCGTGGCTCGCCGCCAGCGGGACCAGCGCACCGACACACAGCACCGCGACGACGGCGATACCGACGGTCCGCCGGTCGACGCCGCCGGCGTTTTTCGTCACCTCCCAGCGGGCGATGCGCGTGACGTGTTTCACTCTGGTGTGGAGCCACCGGCCCACACCCATCTCACCGGCCTCCCTGCAGGGGTTCGGCCTCGGCGACGTTGAGGAACACCTCTTCGAGGCTAGACTCCTCGGTGCGGATGTCGACGACGTCGCCGCCGGCGGCCTGGGCGTCGTCGCGCGTCTCGTCGACGGCGGTCATGCTGTTGACGACGCGGTGGTAGCGGCCGTTCTCGCGGGCGCTTCCGGGGACCTCGACGGTCGTGTACACGTGGTATCTGGTCTCGCCGTGTTCGGCCTGGAGCTCGTCGAGGTCGCCCTGGGCGACGACCGTCCCCTCGTTCATGATGGCGACCCGGTCACAGATAGTCTCGACGTGGTAGAGGTTGTGGGCGCTGAAGACGATGGTCTTGCCCTGTTCGGCGAGGTCCTGCGTGAACTCGATGATGTAGTTCGTCGTCAGCGGGTCGAGGCCGCTCGCCGGTTCGTCGTAGACGAGCACGTCCGGGTCGTTGACCAGCGAACGGGCGATAGCGACCTTCCGTTTCATCCCCTTGGACATGTCCCCCAGCGGGCGGTCGCGGTGTTCGAGGTCGAGTCGGTCGAGCGTGTCGTGGATCCGGCGGTCGGCGACCCCGCCGGGGACGTCGTACAGGTCCGCGAAAAAATCCAGGTACGACAGCGGCGTCATCTCCTCGTAGAGGGGCGACTCCTCCGGGAGAAAGCCCAGACGCTTGCGCATTTCCGTCTCGCCGGCGTCGTAGCCCGCGACCGACACCGCCCCGTCGGTCGGTTCGATCAGGCCGGCGATCATCTTCAGCGTCGTCGTCTTGCCGGCGCCGTTGGGCCCGACGATGCCGAACACCTCACCCTGTTCCACCTCGAACGTGCTCCCCTCGACGGCGACGAAATCGCCGTACTGTTTCCGGAGGTTACGGGCGGCGATCATAGCGGTAACAGCGCGGAAACCCACCCGTTCACGGGTGGGAGGAAGCGCGTGCGCTCCGTGCCGCTTAGTCCGTTTCTTCGCCCGGCTTGGTTTCTAACTGGGCGAGTAACCATTCTTCCCACGTCCCGCCGTGGTCGTCTTTTGCGGCCTTCAGCCGCTCGTAGTCCGGTCACCGAGAATTAAAGCGGTGTGTGCCAGCCGGTCGCCGCGGCGTTTTGCCACGGCGAACGTGCCTCTCCATGGGCCAGCACCTTGCCGGATAAAGCCCGGCGAGAGTACGCCCGAGCGAACAGAGCAGTTCGCTCCGGCCGAACGCTGTGCGTGCAACCCGCCCACGAGGTGTCGGGTCGTGGGCCGAAACCCCTTGCGGGGGAAAGCCCACGACTTTAGTCGTGGGTACATTACTCGACTGTCGGTTACGCCCGGGGGATTGTATATGTTAGTCCCTCGTTATCGACTTTTGTTCCTGGGGTTCCACGGGTCCGTATGGCCGGACGCCCGAGATTCGAACGGACGCCCGACGGTCGCCGCCTCGTCGTCTCCCGTACTGTCGACGCCGACTCGGACGCCGTCTGGGACCTGCTCACCGACACCATCCGGTGGCCCGACTGGGGACCGAGCGTCTCCGGCGTCCGGGCGCGGGACCGGTACATCCGGGCCGGCACGACCGGTCGTGTCCAGGTTGTCGGTGGCCCCTGGATCCCCTTCGAAGTCGGGACCTGTCGGCCGTACCGCTGGACCTGGCGCGTCGCGGGCGTCCCCGCTACCGCCCACCGGGTCGAACCCCGCGGGGCCGACTGTCTGGTCGCATTCGAGATCCCGCTGGTGGCGGCTCCGTACATACTGGTCTGTGACCGGGCGCTCGACCGGATCGACCGACTCGTCGCTCGCTCGTAGACGCAGACGACCGGGTAATCGACGGTTACAGTCGCCCGGCGATTGTCGCCGGGGCCGCGCGACCGGGCGCTCGTGCCGTGTACAGGAGATAGCCGTGGCTACGGAACGTACACCGACCGCGAGAACTGCCCGTCGTCACCGCGTCTGTTTCTCGATGCGCGCTTCGCTCACTTTGTGAATGTCCTCGCCCATTCCCTCGCCGTCACACTCGTCGGTCGGACATCGATAGTGCCACCCGTCCTCGGTGGCCGTTCGCTCGGCGAATCGCTCGCCACACTCGTCACAGTACAGCTGGCCCGCGGAACAGTTGTCTACGTGGAGTTCGAGCTCGAGTTCTGTGCTAAAGGTCCGCTTGCAGTTCCGACAGACGTGAGGCATGGTCCGGAGTTCGGAACGATCCCTTATATGTACCCCGGATCGTTTACGTCGGTCGGTTTCGGCACTGAAAGCCGACCAAACCGCGTGCCCGCACCGAGATCACCACCGGTTCGGGACAGGGATCCATCACCAGTGTGACCGAGTCACACACTGATATAGGGCGGGCACAGGGACACAGGCAGTACGTCGTTTTGTCCGAGCAGTCGAGGACCGCCCGTCGAACGGATGTCGCCACGGCGGTCGGCGAGTCGACCGACGTTGCTCGCACGCGTCACCGAACACGGCGGTCAGCGCGTCTCGATGTCGTCTTCGTCTTTGATGATGCGGGTCTCGGCCTCGCCGCTGGAGACTTGGTTGACGAGGTCGTAGAACTCGTTTTGCATGCCGGCGGGGAACTCCAGGACGCCGACCCAGGAGCCGTCGGACTGCCACTCTTCGCGTTCGAGGTCGGCGAACTCGCGGACCTGGGCCTGGCCGCTGCCGGCGTAGTCGGGCGGCAGCTGGACGGCGACGGTTATCGTGTCGAACCGGATCGGGATCACGGGCCTCAGCGCGTCGAGGGCGTCGTCGACCTGTGACTCGACCGGTTCCATCGGGTCGACGGTAAAGCCCGCCTCCTCCAGGGCGGACTCGATTCGCTCGGGCGGGTGGGGGGCGTCGTCCATCTGGGGGTTGACCGCGTTGCGCGTGATCCGGTTGACGAGGTTCTTGCGCTTCTGTTCTTGCATCTCGCGGCGCTGGTCGGCGGTGATCTGGATCTCGCCACGCTCTATCACCTCGGGGATTATCGCCAGCGGGTCTGTCGTCTCGAACACCTCTTCGAGCGCGTCCTCGGGCGGGCGGTCACCCCGGTCGGCGTTCTCGAAGACGTCCTCGGCGGCGATCACGTCCTCCAGTTCGCCCTCGAACTCACCGCGCTTTATCGCGAGGGCGGCGTCCGGGTCGACGAGCACCTCGAACCGCTGTCCGTGCGACTCGAGGCGTGCCGTCACTGCCTCGTCAAGCGATATCATACCTGTCGGTAGCGGTGGGGAATTTAAAGGCCTTACTGCGACCGGCAGAACCCATCAGCGTCCGCGCATCGTTCCCCGGTCGAGGACGTTCCCGTCTACGGTGTCGTCGTCGGCTTCGGTGAGTGCCCAGGCGACGAGGTCGGCCGCGTGGGCGGGGTCGCTGCCCTGCCCGCCCGTGAGGTCCGTGGCGACGGTGCCGGGGTCGACGACGCCGACCGGGACTTCGCAGTCGACGGCGAACTGGCGAGCGACGGCCTCGGCGGCGGCTTTCGAGACTGCGTAGGAGCCGAACCCGCTCCGGGGCTGGCGGGCGATGCGGCCCGACAGCGCGACCATGCGTGCGTCGTCGGTCAGATGTGGCAGCGCCTCCCGGAAGGTGACGAACACGCCGCGGGCGTTGACCCGCAGGTGGTCGTCGACGGTCGCGTAGGATTCTTCGGTGACCGGCGTCTGGCCGGGGTCGCCGTGGTAGACGCCCGCGTTGGCGACGACGGCGTCGACCCCGTCACCCTCCCGGGATGCGGTCTCGACCAGTCGTTCGACGTCGTACTCGTCGCGAACGTCGGCGCGCTGTGTCCGGAGCGTCCCGGGGCCGTCGAGGTCGGCCCCGAGAGCCGCGAGAGCCTCGGCGTCGCGGGCACACGTGACGACATCCGCGCCCGCGCCGACGAGTTCGCGGACGGTCGCAGCGCCGATACCCCGACTGCCGCCGGTAACGACGACGGTCATCTCGTCCATAGCCGTCCTTGGGCCGGGATCGCCTTGCCGGTTGGGGCCGGCCACACTGGTTTGGGCACCTCTTATTGGGCAGCGGGCCCCAAGTTCGTGTCGATGGCAGGAGTCTCGAACGCGGCGGCGGGCGAGTCGGTCGTGGTGGTCGGCGGCGGGGTCGGCGGGCTCTCGGCGGCCTGTCACCTCGCCGACGCCGGCCTCGACGTGACGGTCGTCGAGAAAAACGAGCAACTCGGCGGGCGCGCCAGTCGCCTCTCCAGGGACGGGTTTCGCTTCGACATGGGCCCGTCCTGGTATCTGATGCCCGACGTGTTCGAACGGTTTTTCGGTCACTTCGACCGCGAACCCGGCGACTACTACGGAAGTTCGTCTACGAGGACCGCTCGCGCCTGCGCGACTGGATCGACCTGGACGTGATGCGGGCGGCCCCCGTCGGACTCAAACTCGTCGGCTCGATGCAGTCACACATCTCCGAGTACTTCGAGAACCCGAAACTCCAGCAGATCATGCAGTACACGCTGGTCTTTCTCGGGGGGTCGCCCGAGAACACGCCCGCACTCTACAACATCATGAGCCACGTCGACTTCAACCTCGGCGTCTACTACCCCGTGGCCGTCGGGGACGGCGTCACGCCCGGGGCCGCCCTGCGGGCCGGAAACGACGCCGCTGCCGCGACCGACGGCGGTGCCACGGCCGGCGAGGCGTCGGTCACGGACGCGGCCGGCGGTTCCGCGACCCGCGACGCGACCACTGACGCGACTAGCCATGGGGACGCGCTCGCCGACGCCGCCGCCGAGGGTGGTATCGGCCTGGTCGTCGACGCCATCGTCGCGATGGCTCAGGAACTGGGCGTCGAGTTCGAGACCGGCCGCGAAGTCACCGAGGTCACCCGCCGGAAGGAGGGATTCCTGGTGGCCGACGGATCGGGGGCCGAGCGCCACCCCGACCGCGTCGTGGTCAACGCCGACTACGCCCACGCCGAGCAGCGCCTGCTCCCAGAGCACGAACGGCAGTACGACGCCGACTACTGGAACGACCGGACCTACGCGCCGTCGGCGTATCTGCTGTACCTGGGCGTCGAGGGCGACGTGCCGGAACTGGCCCACCACGCCCTCGTGTTGCCCGACGACTGGGACCCTCACTTCGAGCAGATATTCGACCGCCCGGGCTGGCCCGACGAACCGGCCTACTACCTCTGTGTCCCCTCGAAAACCGACGACAGCGTCGCGCCGGAGGGCCACAGCAACCTGTTCGTGCTCGTCCCCCTGGCGCCGGGACTCGAAGACAGCGACCTGCAGCGCGAACGCTACCGCGAGCGGATCCTCGCCGACGTAGCCGAACACACGGGGGTCGACCTGCGTGACCGGATCGTCGTCGAAGAGGAGTTCTGCGTCTCCGATTTCGTCGAGCGGTACAACGCGACTGCGGGCACGGCGCTGGGACTGGCCCACACGCTGCGCCAGACGTCGCTGTTGCGTCCGAACAACCGCTCGTCGGCCGTCGACGGCCTCTACTTCACCGGTTCCTTTACCACGCCGGGCATCGGCGTCCCGATGTGTCTGATCTCGGGCGAACACACCGCCAACGCACTGCTCCGTGACGCGACCTGAACCGGCCGACTGAACAGAGAGCCCCAACAGTACAATGTCGTCAGTCACGTCCCGTCTCGCGGCGCTCGCCCCGCCGGCCGATTCGCGGGTCGGGTACCTGCTGCGCCTCTCCCGGCCGCGGTTCTGGTTCTACCTGGCGGGGCCGGCCGTCGTCGGCGTCGTCTTCGCCGCCGACTCGGTCGGCGCGCTGTTTACCCCCTTGACGGTCGCGCTGTTTGCGTACTTCCTGGTGCCCGCGAACGTCTTCCTCTACGGCGTCAACGACGTGTTCGACGCCGACGTCGACCAGGAAAACCCCAAGAAAGAGGACAAGGAGGTGCGCTACGAGGGCGGGACCGACGTCGTGCTCGTGGTCGTCGGCAGCGGCGTCCTCGGGGTCGCAATGTTGCCCGCCCTGCCGACCAGGGCCGTCGTCGGCATGCTGTTTTTCCTCGCGCTGGCCATCGAGTACAGCGCCCCGCCGTTCCGGTTCAAGACGACGCCGTTTCTCGACTCGCTGTCCAACGGTCTGTACGTCCTGCCCGGCATTATCACCTACGCGACGGTCGCCGGTGTCTACCCGCCCCCGTGGGCGCTGGTCGGGGCCTGGCTCTGGACGATGGCGATGCACACCTTCTCGGCAGTTCCGGACATCGAACCCGACCGCGCGGCCGGCATCCGGACGACTGCGACGCTCCTCGGTCGGGGGCCGACCTACGCCTACTGCGGGGTCGTCTGGACGCTGGCGGCCGCGGCGTTCGCGCTCGTCCATCCGCTACTGGGGGTGCTACTGGGCGTCTACCCGGTCTTCCTGGCCGGTGTGGCGCTGTCGGACGTCGACGTCGACCGCGCGTACTGGTGGTTCCCGTTTCTGAACACCGCCGTCGGCGCCGTCATGACCAACGCCGCGCTCTGGAGGGTCGTGTATGGCGCCTGACTGGGCGACGCTTTCGGGCCCGCCGCTGGCGCGACTCGCGAACCTGGACCGCGAGGGCGTCGAGACACACTTCGACGGCCTCGTCGCTCGCAACCGGTTTACCATCGCGGTCGTCTTTCCGGTGGTCGGCGGGGCCTTGCTCCTCGCCAGCGCCTGGGGATGGCTCCCGCCGGTGCTCGCGTTCAACCCGGTGCTCGTGCTCGTCGGCGTCGTCGTGATGCGGTTGCCCCTGGTCGCGGGCGTCGCGCCCCTGGTCGACCGGCGGGCGGCGCTCGCGCTGGTGGCGCTGGCTGCCTACGCGTATGGGATCGAGTTCGTCGGCGTCGCGACAGGCTGGCCCTACGGCGCCTTCGAGTACGGCGTCGCCCTCGGGCCGATGCTCGGGGGTATCCCGCTCGCGCTGCCGGTCTTTTTCTTCCCGCTGGTGTTGAACAGCTACCTCCTAGCGCTGCTCCTCCTGGGCGAGCGGAGCCGCGCCCGGTGGGTGCGCCTCCCGGTGGTGGTCGCGATGGTGATGGCCGTCGACGTGGTCCTCGACCCCGGTGCGGTCGCGCTGGGCTTCTGGACGTACGCGGCCGACGGCGTCTACTACGGCGTCCCGCTGTCGAACTACGCCGGGTGGGTCCTCTCGGCGACGGTGGCGGTCACGGCCTTCGACCTCGCGTTCGACCGGACGGCTCTGCTGGCCAGGCTCGAAACCTGCCCGTTCATGCTCGACGACATGGTGAGTTTCACCATCCTCTGGGGCGGCGTCAACGCCGCCTTCGGCAACTGGGTCACCGTCGCCGTCGCAGGGCTGTTCGGCGCCGGTCTCCTCGCGACCGACCGCTTCGACGTCCCCACCCGGCCGCGGCGGGTCAAATAATCAACACTGTGTCAGATCACCCGAGAGAGGTGACTGAAAGAGAGATTTCATCCTCTGATAGATATTTACCGGCCGCCCGCATCTCTCTCCTCATGGACCGACTTCCTCTCTTCCGGTCTGTTCCGCGTTCCCCTTCTGGTGTCGGATCGACCGCGTGCGCTGACTGTTTCGGATACTGATACGGTCGTGCGTACTTCTTTTGATTCCCATGAAACAGAACACTGTCTCCGTGGTCCGAAACGCCGATCTTCACCGACACTGCCGAAATTGGGTACGCACGACCGTATGAATTGACGACGGGCTCACAGCGAACGATGAGAAAGACGAACTCACGCTACCGATGAACCCTGGTGGCGGTCGTGTCGAACTACACGTCTCCCTTCTTCAGGACTATTCGGGAGCGGTCGGGCTTTTGACTGCGGCAGTGATGTGGGGCGGGTTCGCTATCGCCGTCGTTGCACCGTCTTCACTCACGAGATTTGAAACGAATGCCGTCTATCTAGCCTGTGTACTGGCTGTCCTTGCGGGGGGAGTCGCGGCCCAGTTGTATCGTCCGGGACAGCCGATTCGTACCCTTTTTCTGGCATCGCCGTTCATCGTTGTGGCAGTTTCGCTCCCGCCCGTCATCGCGTTGCTCTTGTTGGGTACGTATCCGGGGGCGCCGGTCTCGGGACGTCCGTTCGTCGTTGCATTCATCGAGGAGCGACTACTGGATCCGGTCGGACTCGCGCGCTTCTTCGCGAACACGTTCCACCGTGAGGGGACCGGTTATATACTCTCGTGGCTGCTGTACTCGATACCCATCGGCTGGTTGCTCGGCGCGGCAATTCTCCAGGTTCAGTTCGTAACCGGTGTGGATCTATGACCGACGAGGCGCTTGCTGGGAAGTGGGCGGTCGGTGCTCGGTATCTATCGCTCCGAGCGAATCGAACAAGGAGCATCTTCCGTTGGGCGTATCCACTTGAACGTATACGTCGCTCACGGATTGTTCGCGACAGAATGTAGCGGGAGGTAGATTTGAACTACCGGTCTGCGGGTTATGAGCCCGCCGGAATCTCCTGGCTATCCCATCCCGCTACCAGAGCGTAACTCTGTGCGCCCATTAAGGGTTGTGATCGATGCGCTATCCGTGAGTTTGTCCCGCACACCCGGGGACGGACGGGCCGCCCGTCCGGTGGTCGGTCGGACAGTACTGGGGCGCTCGGGCGGTTCGGTGATACGGTCGTGCGTACCCAATTTCGGCAGTGTCGGTGAGGATCGGCGTTTCGGACCACGGAGACAGTCTTCTGTTTCGTGAGAGCAGAGAGAATTACGCACGACCGTATCACTCGTGGACGCGCCAGGTGAACAGGCTCTCGAACACGTAGTTGACGAGCATCCCGACACCGATACCCAGGCCCTTCGCGACGAGCAGCCACAGGTCCAGTCCCGCGAGCGGGACGCCCAAGCCGGCGGTCAGCCCCGTCCAGAGCGAGAGGTCGCCCAGCGAGACGTCGACGAACAACACCCGGTAGACGACCTCGAAGATGACGAACTGGGTCGTGACACCCCCCGCCCGGACGAGGTGGGAGCGTTGCAGGCGTGCGAGAACCGACCCGCGGTCCGGACCGGCGTGGTCGGCGAACGTCCAGTGCTCGTTGACCAGGAACATCACGAGGATGGCGGTTTCGACGCCCGCGAGCCAGGCGACCTCCGGCGGCGCTCCGACGACCTCCGAGAGGGTCAATAGGACCAGCGTGTCACAGACGGCACCGACGGCGCCGACGGAGACGAACTTGCCGAACCGAACGCCGGAGGCGATGGCGCCGACTCGCTCGCGGACGGCCGTCCCGATGTCGTCGCCTCCCATCTCAGTCCCGGTCGACCTGCGCTGTCGGGTCCGTGTCGGTCCGTGCCGTCGGGTCCCGGTCGACGAGTGCCGTCGGCTCGTCTCGGGTGGCGGCGATGGCGTTGTGAACCCGGCTGTCCCGTATCTGTTTGGCTCTGTGGCGGGCGGTCAACAGCGCCCGGCCGAGGCGCAGCGAGTCACGCACCGGCGACACCGTCGACCCGGGCTGGTCCTCCCAGGTGATCGGCACTTCGCGGACGTCGAGTTCGAGCGCGCCCGCCATCGCCACGAGTTCGACGTCCCAGGCGAACCCGGCTTCGTAGAGGTGGGCCCGCACCGCCCGCCAGGCATCGCGGTCGATCGCCTTCGTGCCACACTGGTAGTCGTACAGTTCGACGTCGAGCAACCGTCGCGCCAGCCAGGCGAACCCGTCGCCGAGGAACCGCCGGGCGAACGTCTGATGGCTCGTTATCCGCGCCGCGGGGTGGCGACGCGAGCCGACCGCCAGGTCACTTCCCCCCTCGACGGCGGCGACGACCCGGCGGGCCTCACGGGCGGGCGTGCTCCCGTCCGCGTCCACGAACGCCAGCACCGACGTGTCCATCGCCTCGAACCCGGCGGTGACGGCTGCTCCCTTGCCCCGGCGGTACGGGGAGGTGTTGACTGTCGCTGGCATGTCCGCCAGCGCCGCCGCGACCCGATCCGTCGGGTCGTCGACCTCGACCCGTATCGTCTCGGGGTCCAGTTCCGCATGGAGGGCGTCGACGTATCCGGCCAGACGGGTCACGTCCGGACGGAACGCCGGCACCACGACACCGAGGGACCGACTCATTGGTCTACGGTTCGCGGCGCCGAGTAAAAACGGTTCGACTGCGGGTTTCGGCGGGCGTCAGAGCGGTCCAAAAGACGTATACATTCGCGAATCGCCACTTCGAACGATGGAGTACGGGCTCGTCGTCTGGTGGCTCGTGGCCTATCTCGCCCTCCTGGCGGTCGGAATCCCCATCGCGGCGGCTGTCTTCCCGCGCCTGGCCGACCGCGGTGCGGGGGTCGCACTCCCCGCGGCACTCGCGGTGCTGTGGGTCGTCGCCTACCTCGTCGGTCACCTCTCGCTGGCCGCTGCGCTCCCGGTCGGACTGGTCGTCCTGATCGGGGCCGCCGGCGCCGCCGTCTACCGCGGGGTCGCGTTCGACCGTCGCCGGTACGGTGAGGCCGCCGCCGTCTTCACCGTCGCCTTTCTGTTCATGGTCGCTATCCGCGCGGTCGACGCGGGCGTCCACCCGATGATGGGCGAGAAGTTCCTCGACTTCGGCCTGCTGAAGGCTATCCTGCGCGCCGACGCGCTCCCGCCCGAGGACATGTGGTTCGCCGGCCAACCGGTCGAGTACTACTACGGCGGGCACCTGCTCGCGGCACTGCTGACCCGGATGACCGGCACGGCACCGCGGTACGCCTACAACCTCGCACTGGCGGGCTTTTACGGGGCCCTGGTCACCGCCGCCTACGGCCTCGCGGGCTCGGTCGCCGCCAGCCGCGGCGTCTCGCGGGTCCGTGCCGGCGCGTTCGGGGCCTTCTTCGTCGGCTTCGCGAGCAACCTCTCGACGCCCGGCCGGTTTCTCCTCTGGCTCACCCCGGACGGACTCGCGTCATTTTTCGCCGGCCTCGGCGGCTTCGAGATGGAACGGCTCGCCGCCGAGGGTCCCGGGGGCTTCTGGTACTGGTCGGCCAGTCGGGTCATCGAGGGTACGATAAACGAGTTCCCACTGTTCGCATGGCTCAACGGCGATCTGCACGCCCACATGATGAGCACGCCGTTCGTCGTACTCGCCGGGGCGCTCCTGTTCAGTTACTTCCGGACGCCGGCCGATGAGACGAGACGTCGACGGCTGCTCGTGTTCGGCGCCGTCCCCCCGCTGGCGGGACTGCTCGCCGTCGTCAACACGTGGTCGTTCCCGACCGTCGGTGGGCTGGCGTTCCTGACGCTTGCACTGTCGCCGACCGACCCCGGGTCGCTCCTGTCGGACCGGGTGACCGCACGGCTCTCGGGACGGACCGGCTGGCGCCACGAACTCGACCGCCACGCGGTCGCACTCGCCGGGGCCGTCGCCGTCGTCGTCCTGGCCGTTCTCTGGTCGCTCCCGTTCTGGCTGGGGACCGCCAGCGGCCGCTCGCTCGGCTTGTTCCCCGACCGGAGTTCGATGGGCGAACTCCTGGTCGTCCACGGCGCGTTCGTCCTCGTCTACGGACTCCACCTCACTCGCCACACCCTGCCGCGCGTCGCGGACGACTCGCTGCCGGAACTGGTCGTCGTCCTCGGGATCGGCGTCGTGCTCGCGTGGGTCGGGCTCTCGGCGGCCGCGCTCGCGCTGCTGGGCCCGATGGTCGTCGTCGCCTGGGTCCTCCTGCGGACCCGAACTGCGTCCGCAGGGGGCACCGACCCGGCGGAAACGGCCCGGCCGACCGTCTCGGACGGCGGCACCGAACCGGCCGGCCGCGTGGGCGCGGAGGTCCGTGACGCCGTCGGCTTCGAGACGGTGCTGTTCGTCGCCGGCGCGGGCCTGGTCGTCCTCGTCGAGTTCCTCTACGTGCAGGAACAGGCCGGCCCCGAGCGGCTGAACACCGTGTTCAAGACCTACGCCGACGTCTGGATCCTCTGGGCGGTCGGCGCCGGCGCCGTCGTCGCCGCGCTCGTCGAGAACCACTCCCCCGATGTCGGGCTCTCGGGCGGCGACTGGCAGCGGGCCATGCGCGTGCTCGCGGTCGTCCTCGTCGTGGGGACGTCGATGTACGGCGCCTTCGCCGTGACGGCTCACCTCTCGGGCACCTCCTACATCAACCCCAACGCCCACCCCGAGGACCCGACGCTCGACGGTCTCCGGTTCGTCGAGGCGGACCACCCCGACGAAGCGCCGGCGGTCGCCTGGTTCGACGAACTGGAGGGCCAGCCCAACATCGTCTCCGCGCCCGGCCGTGACATGTACCAGTGGACCAGCCCCGTGTCGAGTCTGACCGGCGTGCCGACACTGGCCGGGTGGGCCCACGAGGTCGGCTACCGGGGTGGCGACGTCTACCGGACCCGCGTCGACCACGTCACCGCCATCTACACCGGCCCGCCCGCCGAACGCGCCTACTACCTCGACACCTACAACGTCGAGTACGTGTACGTCGGCGCCAACGAGGTCAGCGCCTACAGCGAGCGCGACCTGGAGACGTTCGAGTCGATGGACGGCGTCACGCTCGAACAACGGTGGGACTACGTCCGCGTCTATCGCGTCGACCGGGACGAACTCTCCTATCCCGAGAATTCCTGATACGGTCGCGCGTAATTCTTTGTATTCCCACGAAACAGAAGACTGTCTCCGTGGTCCGAAACGCCGATCCTCACCGATACTGCCGAAATTGGGTACGCACGACCGTATGACGTCCGGAGAAAATTACTGGCGTTCGCTGTGGCGACGCCGGTGGACGATACCCTGGTTGTTCGCCGCGTTCCGGACGAATCCGCGAAACGCCGCGCCGGTCTCGCTGTCGTCATCCAGAACGACCGGCTGGCCCGTGTCACCACCGTCCCTGACCGCCGGGTCCAGGGGAACCGACCCCAGGAAGGGCATCTCGGCCTCGGCGGCGTCCGGGCGTCGTCGACCGCGACTTCCTGGGGCGTGGTGACGATCACCGCCCCGGTGACGGGCACGCTCTGGAGCAGCGTGAGCTGGGTGTCGCCGGTGCCCGGCGGCAGGTCGACGACCATGTAGTCCAGCGAGCCCCACTCGACGTCCTCCCACAGCTGGGTGAGCACCTTGTGGACCATCGGCCCGCGCCAGATGACGGGGTCGTCCTCGCCGACGAGAAAGTCCATGCTCATCAGTTTCATCCCGAACTTCTCGGGCGGGACCAGCGTCTCCTCCCTGGTCGCTTTGGGGTGCTGGTCGGCGTCGAGCATCCGCGGGACGTTCGGACCGTACACGTCGGCGTCGAACAGGCCGACGCGGGCGCCCAGGTCCGCCAGCCCCGCCGCCAGGTTCACCGCCATCGTCGACTTGCCGACGCCGCCTTTCCCCGAGGCCACGGCGACGAGGTTCTCGACGCCGGGCAGGACCGACCCCTCGGCGACGAGGCCGCTGTCGACGTCGGCGTCCAGTTCCACAGTCCGGTCCAGGTCGGCCAGCGCCTCGCGCACCGTGCCGGCTATCGCCGTCTCCGTCGGGGAGTAGGGCGCCCCCAGCGCCAGCGAGACGCGGACCTCGTCGTCGGTCACGTCGACCGAGTTCACGAGTCCCAGCGAGACGATGTCGTCACCCAGGTCCGGGTCCTCGACGCCGCACAACCGGTCGAGAACGTCCTCCTCGTTCATATCTCACCTCGGCCGCTCGCGGCGAAAAGGGTTTTGACCGCGGCCACGTGGCGGTACGGAGTCGACACGACCGCCGCTAAAATATTTTTTAGATTACATATTTCCCCGCCCGGCCCCGAGAGGTGGGCGACGATGCGACGAAGACACGACCCTCGCGGTACGGGCCACGGTATCGAGCGACTGAGAGGACGGCGCCGACGACCGGGCGAACCCGTCGAGGCCGGCGGCCAGCGTGGGGAGCAGTCCCGTTCGGGCGACCAGCCACGCTACGAGACGGGGACGACCATCGTGGGGGTGACGGCGTCCGACGCGGTCGTGCTGGCGGCCGACCGGCGGATGAGTCTGGGCGGCCGGTTCACAGCGAACAAGGCGGTTCGGAAGGTAGAGCGGGTCCACCCCACGGCGGCGATGGCTATCTCCGGCGCCGTCGGGCCGGCACAGCGGCTTCTGGACTCTGTGCGGGCCGAGGCGAGTCTGTACGCGTCCCGACGGGGCGAGCCGCTGAGCGTCCCGGCACTCGCGCGGACGGCAGGCCACGCCGTCACCGGGCTGCCGGTCGCGCCGCTTCTGGGCGGGGTCGACGAGGACGGGCCACGGGTGTACGAACTCGACGGGAGCGGGAGCGTGCTCGCGGACGCCTACGCCGCCGGCGGGAGCGGGCTGCAGGTGGCCTACGGCGTGCTGGAACGGCGCTTCGAGGACGGCCTGTCGGTCGAGGCGGCCACCGAGACGGCGACGGCGGCGGTCGCCACAGCCAGCGAACGCGACACTGCCAGCGGGAACGGCGTCACCGTCGCCGTTATTACCGACGACGGCGTCGCGGTCGAGTCCAGAGCCGAGGCCGCCGACGCCGGCGACGACGCCGAGGGGGTGGCCTGATGCGGTCCGACCAGCAGGGGTACGACCGCGGGGTGACGGTGTTCTCGCCCGACGGCCGCCTCTACCAGGTCGAGTACGCCCGCGAGGCCGTCGAGCGCGGCAGTCCCGTGGTCGGGGTCTGTGCGGACGAGGCGGTCGTATTCGCCGCCAGCGGCCCGCGCCGCTCGTCACTGATGGCGGCCGAGAGTATCGAGAAGATCCACGACCTCGACGGGCGCCTGGGCGCGGCCTCGGCCGGCCACGTCGCCGACGGGCGCCGACTCGTCGACGTCGGGCGAGAGTTCGCCCAGCGCGAGCGACTGCGCTATGGCGAACCGCCCCGCGTCGAGTCCGTCGCGAAGGCCATCGCCGATTTCGTCCAGGAGACCACCCAGACCGGCGGGACCCGTCCGTTCGGCGCGGCACTGCTCGTCGGCGGCGTCGACGGCGCTCCCGACCCCCTGACCGGCGAGTCTCCCCATCGAGGCGGCGACAGCGTCCCGGGGGCCGTCGACAGCGGCCCGCGACTGTACGAGGTCGACCCGTCGGGCGCGCCGACGGAGTACCACGCTGCGGCAGTCGGACACGGTGCCGACGAGAGCCGCGCGTTCCTCGAAACCGAGTACGAACCCGGACTCGACAGGGCCGGCGGGACGACCCTGGCGTTGGAGGCCCTGACCGAGAGCGTGGACGAACCGACGGCCGCGGAACTGGACCTGGCCGTCCTCGACGCTGACGGGATCGATTCGTTCGGCCCGGAACGCCGCGCGAGTGCGCTGGACGACGCCGGACTGGCGGCCTCCTGAATCCAGTCCCGGCCGGTCAGGGTGCCGGACTGGCGGCCTCCCGAGTCGGACGACGCTTAGGCAGTCGCACCGTCGGCCGCCGAGCCGTGGTCGAGTTCCCGACTCTCGTCCGGTCGGGACTCCTCGTGGTCGACGCCCGTCTCCGGGCGGTCGACGGTCGGTCGGCTCCCGCCGTCGGGGTCGTCGTCGGACCGGCCGTCACCGACGCCAGCGGACTCGTCGGGCGCGGGCCCGCGCCGCGTGGCGACGAGTCGACCGTCCCCGGCGACGTAACAGAACAGACACTCGCCGTCGAGGCGGGTCGAGACCTCGACACACCACGGGTCCCGCGAGACACCGTGGTCGTGGTAGAAGGCGACGACGGCCGCCTCGTCGAGCAACGCGAGCGTGACCGGACAGCGCAGCGTCGCCCCGCAGGTCTCGCAGGCGAACACGGCCTGGACCCGCTCGTGGTCGGCCCCGTTCGTCCCGCCGGGCGCCGCCTGGCGGGCGGGCGAGTCGCCGGAACCGGTCCCGGCCGGGCCGTCGCGGTCGGCCGCGGCCCGGAACCCGGACCGGTCGTCCGCGTCGGACTCGTCCCAGTCGACGGGTTCGACGCGGGTCGCGACGGGGCCGGCACAGTCGGGACAGACCCCGTCGGCGAACGAGTCGACCCGCCCGCGCTGGTGGGCCTCGACGGCGTCCGGTATCGCGTCGTCGTCGCGGTCGGCGTAGGCGCCGGGCGGCGCCGTCAGTGCGGCCAGGGGCGTCTCGCAAGCCTCGCAGGCCACTTCGGTCACGTTGTCGGTGACCGTCGCGACCAGGTTCGCCCGGCCACAGACCGGACAGTCCCCGTCGACGTCGATCGGGCCCCGGTCCACACTGGCGGTGTAGGTGCCGGCCCTGAGAGCGCGGGCGGCGGCACGACCGGCGGCGGTCAGTTCGTAGCGCCCGTCGGCGCGTTTGCGAACGAACCGCCCGACCAGCTGGCGGAGGTGGTAGGCGAACCCGGCTGACGTGTCGGCCGCCGTCGCCGCGAACAGCTCCGAGAACGCCAGGTCCCCCTCGTCGGCCAGCGCCTGCACCGCCCCAGTCCGCGTCTCGCTGCCCAGTGCCTCGAAGGCGTCGCTCGCGGTCGGACCGTCCTCCTCGCTCGCGGTCGGGGCACCCGTGGACTCGCCGGCACCCGTCGCCGGACGGTCAGTCATGCGTGTCACTGTGTAGCACGGACTCAAACCGTTGTCGTTCGGTGCAAAACGTTCCGCAGGGACGACCGCCCGTACAGTGCGAGCGGAATATCCCACCGGTCTTATTAGCTGTGGGAGCGAACGGCCGGTATGCTCGCGGACGAGTTCGGCCGTGAGGTCACCGGGGTGCGGGTGTCGCTGACCGACCGGTGTAACTTCGACTGCGTCTACTGTCACAACGAGGGGTTGGGCGACACCCGCGGTCCGATGGCCGCCCGCGAGCACGAGATGTCGACCGACGACGTCGTCCGGTTTCTGGAGGTCGCCCGCGAGTTCGACGTCGACTCGGTGAAGTTCACCGGCGGGGAACCGCTCCTCCGGGAGGACATAGAGGAGATAATCCGGCGCACGCCCGACGGGATGGAAGTCTCGATGACCACCAACGGGACGATGTTGCCCGGCCGGGCCGGAAACCTGGTCGACGCCGGCCTCGAACGGGTGAACGTCTCCCAGGACGCCCTGGACGAGGAGACGTTCAAGCAGGTCACCAAGGCGGCCGCCTACGACGCCGTCATGGAGGGGGTCGAGGCGGCGCTGGACGCGGGACTCGCGCCGGTGAAACTCAACATGGTCGTGTTCGAGCAGACTGCCGGGTACGTCCCGGGGATGGTCGACCACGTGGCCGAAAACGAGGGGCTGCGACTGCAGCTGATCGAGTACATGCCCGAGATAGCCGGCCACCCGGAGTGGGCCATCGACATCGGGCGCGTCCACGACTGGCTCGCCGAGCAGGCGACCCACGTCGAAACCCGCGAGATGCACGACCGCAACCGCTACTGGGTCACCCCCGACGGGAGCGAGGCCGACGCCGCCGACCTGCGCGACGAATCCGGCGCTATCGACGAGTCCCGGGCCGGGATGGTCGAGATCGTCGACCCCGTCGAGAACCCCACTTTCTGTGCGAACTGCCACCGCGTGCGCGTCACACACGAGGGATACCTCAAGGGGTGTCTCAATCGCAACGACGACCTGCGCCCGATGGGCGAGATGACCAAACCCGAGATCCGCGAGACGTTCCGCGAGACCGTCGCCAACCGCGTCCCCTTCTACGGCGAGTACATGGTCCGCGACGAGGACGGCCAGTGGGTCGTCAACGAGACGTACGTCCAGGACCCCGACGGTTCGGCCGGGGACGACGCCGACGACGCAGACGGCGAGTACCCCGTCGTCGAGAACGTCTTCGCAGACGACGAGGACACCGCGAGCGGCGAGGAGCCTTCCAGCGCCGACGACTGACCGTCCCGCCCTCGTCCGGCGACCAGTGTCACCTGTCCCAGTCCGGTAGAAACGCTACGGCCGCCGGAACGTGTAGCTGACCTCGCTCCCGTCCGTCCCCCCGTGTTCGACGTGCAGTTCGTTCTCGTCGTGGTCGAAAACGAGACTGTCTGCGGGCCCCGAGAACTCGTGGAGCGGCATGCCGGTCTCGACGGTGCCGTCGGAGTGGACGGTCACGTGGGTGACCCCCTGGAACTCCGCGACCAGGGCGCCGTCCTCGCGCTCGCGCACACCGCGCGACCCGGCGAAGCGTTCGAGGTGTCGCCGGACGGCGTCGGTGTCGGTCGCGTCGACCCGCGTCGTGTCGATGTCGTCGTCCATGTCGAGTGGTGGGGCGCTGGCGACGAAAACCTGTCGTCGCCGGCGGGGTCGAGTCACGTGCCCGGTCCCGACCGCCGTCCTTTCGTGACGTTTTTATATACCGGGGGAGGTACACTGTACACGCTCGTGTAGGGGTCCCGACCCCGAGTCCGGGAGGGCGACGATAACAGGCACTGCGAGTCGTGGTAGCCTAGCCTGGCCCAAGGCGCAGGGTTGCTAACTCTGTGGCGCAAGCCTCCGGGGTTCGAATCCCCGCCACGACGCTCACACACACAATATATGAGTGCAGAAGACACTGACGCGGACGACGCGGACGAAGAGGAGGAGGACATCCAGTACTTCGTCCGCATCGGTCAGACGGACCTCGACGGGACCAAATCCGTCGAACGGTCGCTGACCGAGTTGAACGGGATCGGCCACCGCGCGGCCCGCATCATCGCCGACGAGGCTGGCGTCGACCGCCGGCAGGTGTTCGGCAGACTCGACGACGACGTCATCGACGAGGTCGTCGAGACCGTCGAGCACTTCGCCGAGAACGCGCCGGCGTGGCTCACGAACCACCGCAACGACTTCTTCGACGGCGAGACAACCCACGAGACCGGCAACGACCTCGAGTTGACCCGCCGCCAGGACATCAACCGCATGAAGATGATAGACTCCTACAAGGGGGTCCGTCACAAGCGCGGCCAGAAGGTCCGCGGCCAGCGCACCAAGTCCACGGGTCGGTCCGAGGGGACCATCGGCGTCAACGTCGAGGCGATCAAGGAAGAACAGGCCGAAGCGGCCGAGGAGGAGGAAGAATGACGCTCGGGTCCAACACCAAGTTCTACGAGACGCCCAACCACCCCTACCAGGGTGAACGCATCAGCGAGGAGACCGGGCTGGTCGGCCAGTACGGTCTCAAGAACAAGGAGGAGCTGTGGCGCGCCCAGTCAGAACTGCGCGCCTACCGTCGCGAGGCCCGGAAACTCCTGGGCCGGACCGACGCCGACGAGACCGAGACCGAGGAGTTTCTCGCCCGGCTCAAGCGCATCGGCGTGCTCGACGCCGACGACGCGCTGGACGACATCCTGTCGCTGGACGTGACCGACATCCTCGAACGACGGCTCCAGACGGTCGTCTACCGGAAGGGGCTGGCTAACACGACCAAACAGGCACGGCAGTTCGTCTCCCACGGCCACATCATCGTCGAGGGGCAACGCGTCACGCGCCCGTCGACGAAAGTCGCCGTCGCCGAGGAAGACACCGTCGAGTTCGACTCGGCGAGCCCGCTGACAGACGAACTCCACCCCGAACGCGCGGAGGACAACTGACATGAGCGAGTCCGAAGACGACAAGTGGGGTATCGCCCACGTGCACGCATCGTTCAACAACACGATCATCACGATAACCGACGAGACCGGGGCCGAGACGCTGGCGAAATCCTCGGGCGGCACCGTCGTCAAGCAGAACCGCGACGAGGCCTCACCTTACGCCGCGATGCAGATGGCCGAGGTCGTCGCCGAGGAGGTCCAGGCACAGGGCGTCGAAGGCGTCCACGTGCGCGTCCGTGGTCCCGGCGGGAACCAGCAGACCAACCCCGGGCCGGGCGCGCAGGCGACCATCCGGGCGCTGGCCCGCGCCGGTCTCGAGATCGGCCGCATCGAGGAGGTCACCCCGATCCCCCACCGCCAACGGCATCCGCCGGGCGATGGTCGCGGACGTGCCGACCTTCTCGGTCGACACGCTGCGTGTCATCGAGAACTCCAGCGTGATGTTCGACGAGCAGATCGGGCTCCGGCTCGGGCTCGTCCCGCTGACGACGCCAGCCGGCGAGTTCGAGGTCGGTGACACCGTCACGCTCTCGCTGGACGTCGAGGGCCCCGGCCGCGAGGAAGCCACCGAGACGGTCACCGCCTACTCGGGCGACATCGTCACGAGCGACCCGATGGTCGAACCCGCCGACGTGAACATCCCGATCATCGACCTCAAACCCGGCCAGCGCCTCGAAGTCGAGGCCGAAGCGGTACTCGACCGCGGGCGCGAACACGCCAAACACCAGGGTGGCGTCGCGGTCGGCTACCGCCACCTCCAGCGCGTCAACGTCGTCGGCGATCTGGGCGAGTTCGAGGACGACGACCCCTACGTGTTGCGAGGTGTGATCGAGGAGCGCGAGGCGGCACACGCCTCGCCAGGGTCGAGCGGCGAGGAGCCGCGAGACGGCGAACTCGTCCCCTCGGAGGCGTTCGACCACGACCTCCGGAACCGGTATCCGGGGAAGGAACTCGACGTCGAGGACGTGCCCAACGCCTTCGTGTTCGACGTCGAAACCGACGGGTCGCTGTCGGTCGACGACCTGGTCGTCCGCGCGGTCGACACGCTGCGTGGCCGCGCCGAGGAACTCCGCGAGTCAGTCCAGTTGTAACGATGAACGGCCCCGAACCCACACACGACGCCTGCCCCCGTCCGCAGTCGCGGGCGACGAGCGGGCGCGCTCGTCCGGCCCCGGCGGCGGGGACGGCGGCAGTCGTGGGATCGCCCGTCGTCGCCCGCCGGCCAGGACCCCGGTCGGCGGCCGGCGGCGGGACGATCGAAACCGGTTTCAGGGCCCGCGAGAAACGAGACACTGCGCGCAGGGATAGCCAAGTCAGGCCAACGGCGCAGCGTTCAGGGCGCTGTCCCGTAGGGGTCCGCAGGTTCAAATCCTGCTCCCTGCATCCTTACTATTCATGAGCAAGACTAACCCGAGACTCAGTCGTCTCATCGCCGATCTGAAGGCGACAGCCCGCGAGACGGGCAGTGACGTTTGGAGTGACGTCGCCCAGCGCCTCGAAAAACCCCGGCGCACCCACGCGGAAGTCAACCTGGGCCGCATCGAACGCTACGCCCGGGAAGACGAGACCGTGGTCGTGCCGGGCAAGGTGCTGGGCAGCGGCGTCCTCCAGAAGGACGTCACTGTCGCCGCGGTCGACTTCTCCGGCACCGCCGAGACGAAGATCGACCAGGTCGGCGAGACGGCAACGCTAGAACAGGTCGTCGAGAACAACCCCGAAGGCGCGAACGTGCGGGTGATCCGATGAGCGTCGCCGAGTTCGACGCCGACACGGTCGTCGACGCCCGCGACTGCATCCTCGGTCGCGTCGCCTCCCAGGTCGCCGAACGCGCCATCGACGGCGAACGGATCGCCGTGGTCAACGCCGAGCGCACGGTCATCACCGGCTCCCAGGAGGACGTGGTCGGCACGTTCCGGGAGCGACGCCGCGTCGGCTCCGACCGCGGCCCGGCCTACCCCAAGCGCCCGGACGGCATCTTCAAGCGGTCTATCCGCGGGATGGTGCCACACAAGCGCGACCGCGGTCGCGAGGCGCTCGGGAACGTCCGCGTGTACGTCGGCAATCCCTATGATAGTGCGGAGGTACTCCCGGACACGTCGCTGGACCGGCTCTCGAACATCAAGTTCGTCTCGCTGGGCGAGGTCAGCGAGGCACTCGGAGCAGACAAGACATGGTAACGAACACCTCTGGCAAGAAGAAGACGGCCGTCGCCCGCGCGACCATCAGCGAGGGCGAGGGTCGCGTGCGCGTCAACGCACAGCCGGTCGAACTCACCGACCCGGAGCTGGCGCGCCTGAAGATGCTCGAACCGTTCCGGCTGGCAGACGACGACCTCCGCGAGGCAGTCGACGTCGAGGTCGACGTCGAGGGCGGCGGGGTCATGGGACAGGCCGACGCCGCGCGCACGGCCATCGCGCGCGGCCTCGTCCAGCACACCAACGACGCCGAACTCCGCGACGCCTACATGGAGTTCGACCGCTCGCTACTGGTCAACGACGTCCGCCAGTCCGAATCCAAGAAGTGGGGCGGCCCCGGCGCACGGGCCCGCTACCAGAAGTCCTACAGGTGATCACACATGATGGTCCCGGTCCGGTGTTTCACCTGTGGCAACGTCGTCGGCGAGCACTGGGAGGAGTTCAAGGCCCGCGCCAAGGAGGGCGACGAGGACCCCGAACTGGTGCTCGACGAGCTCGGTGTGGAACGACACTGCTGTCGCCGGATGCTCGTCTCACACAAGGACCTGGTCGACATCGTCGCACCCTACCAATGAGCCAACACTACAACCGCTACGAGAAAGCACGCATCATCGGCGCGCGAGCGCTGCAGGTAGCCTACGGGGCGCCGGTCCTGGTCGACACCGACCAGACCCAGCCGATCCTCATCGCCGCCGAGGAGTACGACTCGGACGTGCTCCCGTTTACCGTCCACCGGGGTGAGGGGTCGTGACGCTTATCACCGAGGTCCGGCTCCGCCGCATCCTCGACTCCCGGGGCAACCCGACCGTCGAGGCCGACGTCCTGACCGACTCGGGCGGGTTCGGCCGCGCGGCCGCCCCGTCGGGCGCCTCGACCGGCGAGTACGAGGCCGTCGAGCGCCCGGCCGGCGAGGCCATCGCCACCGCTCGCGAGGACGCCATCCCGCGACTGGTCGGCGAGGTCCACGCCGGCAACCAGCGCGAGGTCGACGCCGCCCTCGCCGCGGCCGACGGCACCGACGACTACGGCCATATCGGCGCCAACAGCGCCGTCGCCATCTCGATGGCCGCGGCCAAGGCCGGCGCGAACGTGCTCGGTGCGCCGCTGTACCAGCATCTGGGTGGCACCTTCCGGGGACAGACGTTCCCGACGCCGCTTGGCAACATCATCGGCGGGGGCGAACACGCCGCCGACGCGACCGACATCCAGGAGTTCCTCTCGGCGCCCGTCGGCGCACCCTCCGTGACGGAGGCCGTCTTCGCCAACGCCGCCGTCCACCAGAAGGTCCACGACCTCCTGATCGAGCGCGGTGTCCCCTCGGGCAAGGGCGACGAGGGCGCCTGGGCGCCCTCCATCGACGACAGCGAGGCCTTCGAGATAGCCGACGAGGCGACCAAAGCGGTCGCCGACGAGGTCGGCTTCGAGATACGCTTTGGCCTGGACGTGGCCGCCGCCGAGATGTTCGAGGACGGCGCCTACCAGTACGGCGACCGCGAGCGCACGCCCGACGAACAGATCGACTACATGGTCGAGCTGGTCGAGGAGTACGACCTGGTCTACGTCGAGGACCCCCTCGACGAGGACGACTACGAGGGCTTCGCCGACCTGACCGACAGGGTCGGCGACCGGACGCTGGTCTGTGGCGACGACCTCTTTGTCACCAACACCGAGCGCCTGGCCGACGGCATCCAGCAGGGAGCGGGCAACAGCATCCTCATCAAGCCCAACCAGATCGGGACACTCAGCGACGCGTTCGACGCCATCGAACTGGCCGTCGAGAACGGCTACGGCCACGTCGTCTCCCACCGCAGCGGCGAGACGGAGGACGCGACCATCGCACACCTCGCCGTCGCGACCGACGCACCGTTCATCAAGACGGGTGCGGTCGGCGGCGAGCGCACCGCGAAGCTGAACGAACTCATCAGGATCGAGGACAACGCAGTATGAGCGGAAACGAACGCGAAGGGCTCGACGCCGCCGAATCCGACGTCGACCCGACAGCCGACGACGAGACAGACAGCGAGGAACCGGCCGGTGCCGACGCCGGGGCCGAGGCGGACGCCGACGCTGCCGCCGACGCCGAGGACGCGCCCGAGACCGACGAGGAACCCGACGAGGGGCCGACGCTCGACGAGGACGTCATGCCCGACGAGGAGGCAGATCTGCTCATCCCGGTCGACGACTACCTCGGTGCGGGGGTCCACATCGGCACCCAGCAGAAGACCCAGGACATGGAGCGGTTCATCCACCGCGTCCGGACCGACGGGCTGTACGTGCTCGACGTGAGCATGACCGACAGCCGGATCCGGACCGCGGCGGACTTCCTGGCCAACTACGAGCCCGAACAGATCCTGGTCGCGTCGTCGCGCCAGTACGGCCGGTTCCCGGCCGAGAAGTTCGCCGACGCCGTCGGCGCCCGCGCCCGCACGGGGCGGTTCATCCCGGGCACGCTGACCAACCCGGACTACGACGGCTACATCGAACCCGACGTCGTGGTCGTCACCGACCCCATCGGCGACGCCCAGGCCGTCAAGGAGGCCATCACGGTCGGCATCCCGGTCATCGCGATGTGTGACTCCAACAACCAGACCGCCAACGTCGACCTGGTCGTCCCCACCAACAACAAGGGGCGCAAGGCGCTGTCTGTCGTCTACTGGCTTTTGGCCAACGAGACGCTCGACCGCCGCGGCGCCGAACCAGCCTACTCGCTCGACGACTTCGAAACCGAGATCTGAGGCGCAACTCTTTCCGACTTTCCCGCTCGTCGGCGAGCGTCTGCAGTTCCGTGGCTACCTCGTGGAGACGGGTGATCCGCCGGTCGCCCTCCGCCGGCGCCCCAGCGTCACCGTCCGGGCACATCCTTTCGTTTCATTCGGCCAGTCATCACGAAACTTTCGGGGTCGTGAGACCGATTGCAGGGGACCGACGTGACTCGAGGTGGGGAACGCATATCTGTCCGCCGTGAGTAGCCCGTGGCCATGGCCGAGGGCGACACACTCGTCAACACGCTGATCGGTGCCGTCGCGAGCACCGTCCTGAGCGGTGTGGTCCCGTTCGCGCCAGTGTTCGGCGGCGCCATCGCGGGCTACCTCCAGGCCGGCGACCGGAACGACGGCCTCCGCGTGGGCGCGCTCGCAGGGCTCGTCGCGTTCGTCCCCGCGCTGGTGTTGGGAATACTCGTCCTCGGATTCGTCCTGAGCGTCGTCGTCGGCGGTGCCGTGCGGGGTGCGCCGATGGGGTTCAGCCTGTTCGGCTCGCTGGGCGTCGTCGGGGTCGTCGTCTTCGGCATGTTCGGGTTCGCGTACTTCGTCGGCCTGAGCGCACTCGGCGGCTGGATCGGTAACTACGTGAAATACGACACCGACATCGACCTCTGAGATGGCGACCGACAGCTCGATCCTGGACCGACTGCCCGACCGCTCCGGCGTGACCTTCAGCGCCGTCTACGGCGCCGTGGTGACGGTCCTACTCTCCTTTCTGCCCTTTTCGTCGGTGCTGGGCGGGGCCGTCGCCGCCACGCGCTACGACAGGACGGGCTACCCCCGGGGGGCGGGCGTCGGGTTGCTGTCGGGGCTGTTCGCTGCGCTGCCACTGGCGGCGCTGTTCGTCCCCGCGCTCGCCATCGCTGGCGCTCTGGGTTTCGGCGTCGACCCCGCCTCGCCCGCCTACGACGTCTTCCTCACCATCGTCGTCGTGTTCTTCCTCGCCTACACGGTCGGCCTCGGCGCGCTGGGTGGACTGGTCGGCGTGTGGGTCGGCGCGAATACCGAGTGGAGCGTCGACCCCGTCACGTGGGTGTGAGACCGGCGGGCGACGGTCGTGTCTCCCGGAGACTGAAGCCGACGTCCGCGTGGGCGGATACAGTGGGGCCATCGGCAATACCTAACATCCCGGGGGTTCCACGGACGTGCATGGTAACCGCGAGCGCCCCCGGGAAAGTAATCTTACTCGGGGAGCACGCAGTCGTGTACGGGGAGCCGGCGATAGCGTGTGCCATCGAGCGACGGGCCCGCGTGACGGCCGAACGGACCGGCGACGGCGGGCTGACGATCCACGCCGACGACCTCTCGCTGGACGGGTTCACCGTCGAGTACGAAGGCGGTCCCGACGGCCGGCCCGACGTCGACGTGCCGGCGGCGTTGCTGGAGGCGGGGATGGGCTACTTCGAGGGGGCCGTCGCGCAGGCTCGCGAAGCGGCCGGCGCGCCCGCGGCCGGGGTCGAACTCACGGCCGAGAGTTCGATCCCGCTGGGCGCGGGGCTGGGGTCGTCGGCGGCCGTGACCTGTGCGACCATCGAGGCCGTCACGCGGGAACTGGGCGTCGAACTCGACGAACGGGAGGTGGCCGACCGCGCCTACCGGGTCGAACACGACGTCCAGGACGGCAACGCATCGCGGACCGACACCTTCTGCTCGGCGGTCGGCGGCGCGGTCCGCATCGAGGGCGACGACACCGAGGCACTCGACGGCGTCTCTCACCTCCCGCTGGTGGTCGGCTACGACGGCGGAGCGGGTGACACGGGCGCGCTGGTCGCTGGTGTGCGTTCGATGCGAGAGCAGTACGACTTCGCGGCCGACACCGTTGAGACGGTCGGCGACGTGGTCCGGGGCGGCGAGGCGGCACTCCACGAGGGGGACCTGGACGAACTCGGCCGGTTGATGGACTTCAATCACGGGCTGCTCTCGGCGCTGGGGGTCTCGGCGCGGACGCTCGACGCGATGGTGTGGGCCGCCCGCGACGCCGGGGCCCTGGGCGCGAAGCTCACCGGTGCCGGCGGCGGCGGCTCCATCGTCGCGCTGGACGAGAGCGACGACACCGCCACCGCACTCCGGTACACGCAGGGCTGTGAACAGACCTTCCGGGCGGAACTCGACACGGAGGGCGTCCGCGTCGAATGACGACCGTCCTCAAGCTCGGCGGGAGCGTGATAACGGACAAGAGCGCACCCGAGACGGTCGACGCGGACGCACTGGCGGCCGCCGCGACGGCCGTCACAGCGGGAGCGACCGACCCGGCGGGCGAGCTGGTGGTCGTCCACGGCGGCGGGAGTTTCGGCCACCACCACGCCGCCGAACACGGCGTTAGCGCGACCGAGGGGACCGACGACGCCGCCACCGTTCGCGAGATACACGACGCGATGGGGCGACTGAACGCGGCGGTCCTCGACGCGCTGGGCGAACGCGGCGTTCCAGCGCTTCCCGTCCGCCCGCTGTCGGCGGCCGCGCGCGACGAAGACAGCACGCTCACCCTGGCGACGACCGCCGTCGAACGACAGCTCGGGGAGGGGTTCTGTCCCGTCCTGCACGGCGACGTGGTCGTCCACGAGGGCGCGGGCGCGACGATACTCAGCGGCGACGAGATAGTCGCCGCGCTGGCCCGGTCGCTGTCCGTCGACCGGGTCGGACTCTGTTCGACGGTACCGGGCGTGCTCGACGCCGACGGGGACGTCGTCGAGCGCGTCGAGCGGTTCGCGGACGTCGCCGAGGCCGTGGGCGCGAGCGACGCGACCGACGTCACCGGCGGGATGGCCGGCAAAGTCCGGACGCTGCTGGACCTGCCCGTCCCGGCGTCCGTGTTCGGTTCGGCAGCCCTCCGCGGGTTTCTCGACGGCGACCGCCCCGGAACCCTGGTCGCCGGTCCGAACGTCGAGGAATGACCTACCAGAGTCCCGACCGCCGAAACCTATTAGGCCACCGTCGGACATGGCCAACTTATGTCCTCAGTGTCCAGAAAAGAAGGGTTCCGGTACGGTTTCTACGTCTTTTCGTACTGGCTGCTGATACTTGTGTTCAGTGGGGCACTGGTCGCGGCCGGGGCGTGGGTCGTCAGCGAACAGCTGGGTGCGATCGGCACCGACCGGGAGGGCGGACTGGCCGCGCTCGGCGGGTTCCTCGCCTTCGTCGGCGTGCTCGTGTTCGGCGCTGGCCAGGCGGGACTCGCGTACAAGCTCGTCGCTGACGGGGTCGAACGGGGGACGCCGGCGGGCGTGTCGGAAACCGGCTCGACCTCCGAGTCCGGAACCGACGAGCGGTCACTGCCGACGGCGGTCGACGCCACGGAAGGCGACGACGGGGCGACGGTGGCAGACGAACCGGCGACGGAACCGTCGGAGCCGGACACGACGGCGACGGAACCGTCAGAGTCGGACACGACGGAACTGGGACCGGCCGACGGGCGGTCGTCACGTGAGTCCGAGCAGGTCGGTGCGGTCGACGGTTCGACGCTGTCGGAGGCGGACTCGGAGGCCTCGACGGCGCCCGGAGACGCCGCGACGGGCGGCGGCCAGCACGCCAGCGGATCCTCCGCGGTTCCGTCCGGCGCCGACGAGTCACCGGAGGGCGAATCCGAACCGGCCGCCGAAAACGGTGAACGCGCGCAGTCGGACGATTCGCCGGTCGACGTCGCCAGCGAGAGCGAGATCGCCGAGGAACTCGGCTTCGGCGAGGAGGCCGGCGGCCAGGAGCCTGTCGAAGAACCGCCGGCGGACGACCCGGCGGACCCGCTGTCACCCGGGCCGGTCGCGGACGACGACGACCCGCTGGCGCCCGACAGCGATTTCACACCTCAGGACTCCAGTAGAGAGGGCGACGAGGGCAGCGCGGCGTCCGAACAGGCGGGGCCGGAGCCGGCCGAGGAAACCACGGAGGAGGCGGGACCGCCCGACGACCGGCCGGACCCCGGAGCGGCGTCCGACGGAGCGTCCGACGCCCAGCCCGTGGCCGAACGGCCGACCGACATCGAACCGGCCGACGACTCGCCCGACGAGACACCCCCGGACGACCCGTTCGTCGACGCGACGTCGATCGACTCGGTCGACGACGAATCGTCGCCGAACACCGACGAGTCGGTCGACGCCGACAGAGAGGACGGTCCGGACTGGACGACGGGGGACGAACATATGGGCGGTCCGAACTCCCCGGAGGAGTGAGCGGGTCGGGCGTACCCAATTTCGGCAGTGTCGGTGAGGATCGGCGTTTCGGACCACGGAGATAGTCTTCTGTTTCGTGGGAATACAAAGAATTACGCACGACCGTCTGACCGGTCGCGTTAACTTAGAGGGTGAGGCGGACGAGTTCTGAGTGTCTATGGCAGAAACCGACCGCCTTAGCGGTCGTATCGCGTGGATAGACGTGTCGTTTGTGGAGCGCCGGCGGACTCCCGAGTGGGCGATTGAAGTGGGCATCCGGTGTCACTTGGCGGGGATG
>PXQN01000016.1:0-5331 GCA_003021305.1 Halobacteriales archaeon QH_10_67_22
GAGCTGGTCGTCCTCGCGCATCGCCAGCCGGCCGTTGTCGATCAACACGAGGTGGAAGGTCCGCTCGGCGTCGGCGTCCTCGTAGGGGACCGCCGGGGAGTTCACCGGTCCGGAGACGAGCGTGTTGTAGACGGCGGTCGACTGCCCGGTCGCGGTCCGGCCGATGATCTCGACGAACGGCCGCAGGTCCTCGAGCGTCGGGATGATCTTCTCGACGCCAGTGACGGCGATGTGGTGGTTCGTCGACTCGACGACCTTCCGGGCGTTGCCCTCGTTGGTCACGAGGGCGATGGTGCCGCTCTCGGCGACCACGAAGTTCGCCCCCGTCATTCCCACGTCGGCTTCGCGGATGCGCTCGGCGAGGTAGTCCCGCGCGAACGCGGTCAGTTCCTCGGCCGTCTCCAGGGGCTCCCCGGGCTCGAAGCGCTCGTTGAACAGCTTGGCGATCTCCTCGCGGGACCTGTGGAAGCCGGGGCCGATGAGGTGGGACGGCTCCTCCTCGGCGACCTGGATGACCAGCTCCCCGAGGTCGGTCTCGTGGACGTCGACCCCAGCGGCCCCGAGAGCCTCGTTGACGCCGATCTCCTCGGTCGTCATCGACTTGGACTTGACCACCGACTCGGCGTCGACGTCCGCACAGACCGACTCGATGTAGCCGGTCGCGTCCGCGGCGTCGTCGGCGACGTACACCTGCCCGCCGTTTGCCTCGACGCTCTCGCGCAGCGTCGCGATCAACTCGGGGAGGCGGTCGATGGCGTCCTCCTTGATCCCGCGGGCGGTCTCCCGGATGTCCTCGAAACGGTCCTCGCCGATGGCCGCGACGGCCTCGTAGCGGCGGTCGTTGAAGTGTCGCGCGTTCTTCCCGACTGCTTCGCTCTCGGTCTCGAGCAGGTGGCGGATGTGGGCCGCCTTCTCGGAGCGGGTCTCGGAACTCATGATTCCACCACCACGACGTGCATCTCGGCCGGGCCGTGGACGCCCTGGACGATCTCGCCCATGTCGCCGGTCGCGCTCGGGCCCGTCACCAGCACCGCGTCGTCGGCGCCGGCGGCGAACGCCTCGGCCAGCCGGTCGAACCCTGCGGGCATGTCCGGGACGACGTCGCGGGCACGGACCACGGCGACGTGGCGCGTCGGCACCAGGCTCACCGAGCCCTCCTTGCGCTCGGAGGGCGTGATCACAACGGTCCCGTACTCCGCGACCGCGAGCGTTCCCGCGGTGACGCCCGTCTCGGCCGTCCTGAGCCGGTCGGTCGAGGGATCGACCGTCACGTCCGCGGGGAGGTCGACGTCCTCGAACGGGAGCGCCGACGCGACCGTCTCCCCTCGGCAGGCGTCGGCGATGGCGGCGGTGGCGTCATCGATCGACACCCGCGTCGTCCCGATGTCGGCGTCCGCCGCGGCGTCCCTGAACTGTGCGACGATCCCGTCATACCGCGAGGTGAAGGCCCCGCTGGGCATAAACGCCCGGGATTTCCGAGGATGCGAAGGGATCCGCTGGCGAATGACTCTCGTCCGGGTTATTCGGCTCCGAGTTGGACCGACACACAAACGCCGAACGCGTGCTTCGCTTGCTTCGTACACACGATGAGCAAGCGTTTACCCGCTCGGAGATCGCAGCCCGGACTGGCATCCCCGGCAATTCGGTTGGCCCGGTGCTCTCGGGCCTCAAGGAGCAAGGCCTGACGATCAACTGCTGTCCCGCCGTGGATCCCACTACGTCCCGACCGTCGTTTCGTTCATCACCGCCGACTCGGGCACGGTCACGGTTTGCGTGCCGTTCGCGGTCGTTACGGTGTACGTGCCGGGGTGTGCAACCTGTACACTGTACGCGCCCGTGTCGTTCGTCGACGTTCGGCGTTCGTACGTGAACGACGCGCCGGGCACCTCGACATCGGCCGCGACGTCTACCGTCGTGTTCGAGGCCGCGGTCCCGCGAACGGTCGCGCCGGGAACGTACAGGAAGGCCTTTCGTTGTCCGTTCGGGGTCACATACAGCGCGCGAAAGCGACCGAGGCCCGCGACGTCCCCGTTTCGGCTCCCGAGGTTGTCGTGCAACCGCGTGTGCATCATTTCGCGGTCGACGTCGCGGTTCTGTGTCACGACAAAGCGCACGCGGTCGCCGATCATGGCAGTAGCTTCGTCGGGATCGGTTTGGGTCATGAAGGGCCCGTAGTTCGACTGCGCATAGTTATAGGAGCGGGAGTTGCCGTTCACGAAGTAGTTGTACAGTCGGTTCTTCCCCCACTCGCTGAAGACGTAACTCTCCCCGTGGGATTCCCAGCCTCGCTCGTCGGCGTAGTCGGCCAGCCACGAGGCCGTCTGATAGTCGGCGTCCTCGGTGGTGACCTGCTGGACCTTGATCGCCGACTGCATGAGGCCAAGGCCGCCCAGGAGTGCGAACAGGAAAAAAACGGCGACGATTGTTGAGGCGTCGGGCCAGCCCGGCGTCCAAGTCGCGAACTCCTGATCTGTGGATGACTCGGCGAAGGCGGGCGGATCCGTGAGATCGATGCGCGCGGCGGTCCAGACGAACGCCACGCCGGCGAACAGCGCCGTGAAGATTCCCAGCTGGCCCGTGAAGCGGACCTGGACCAGCGACAGGGCAAAGAAGTACCACCCGTAGCTGCAGGCGACCACCCACCGGGCGTCGTCGACCGCCCGCCGGGTCGCCCAGACGAGGACCGGCAGTGCCAAAAGCAGGAAAAAGCCAAACAGCAGGAGGAACCCGAGCGTGTCGCCGCTGAACAGTGCCTGTGTTTCGAGGATGTCGTCAGAGCGGAAGATCCGGTCAAGGCCCTGGAGTAGTTGTGCGCGAAACTCCGGAAAGGCCGTCCACACGATTACGGCGCCGGCGAAAGCCACGACGGTCTCGGCGATCGCCAGTTCTTCCGCCTGTCGATCAAGCCGGAAGGCGAGTTCGCCGACGGCGACGACCGCGAAAGCGCCACCGAGAAGCAGGATCGGCGCGGCGGCAACGACCTCGGTGTGCCAGTCCAGCGCGAGGTGTCCATAGAGAGTGAGGAGTGCGCCTATGGCGAGTCCGGCGAGCAGCGGAACGTTCGCAAACAGCGGGGACCGGCCGTTCCGGACGACAACGAACACTTTTGCTGGGACCACGGCGCCGACGGGGATGATCACCAGCGGGCCGGCGTCCCAGGCCAGCGTCTGTGCGCCGACACCGATCCCGACGAAGCTACTGCCATGATCGGCGACCGCGTGCGCTTTGTCGTGACACACCGGAGGGCGTGGCCTGGCATCGCTGCCAGGATCACGACCGCGGCGAGGGCGATCCGGCGGTCCGCGGTCAGTCGGAGGGTCAGCCAGTACAGGAGAGCACCGGTCAGGACCGCCGACACGACGGGATAGACAGCCAGGACGGCCCCCGCGGCATCGGGGCCACCGAACACACTGGTGATTCGTGCGAGCGTGGCTACGAGCAAGGGTTCGCCCTTCGTGATGCCGGCTGGGAGCGACTGTTCGATCCAGAACAGGTAGAAGTAGGGATCGTTCCCAGAGAGGACGACGTGTTCGCCGCGGAAGACCGCCGATACGACAAACGCCCGCAGGACGACCACGAGCGCGAGCGCGCCCCCGAACAATCCGGCTGCGCCGGCGTCCACTGTGGGGAGTGCAACGTTGACTGATGGGGTCGTGACGTCGGTCGTGGCCGTGCCCTCCTCGACCGCAGAATCTCGTTCGATGGCTTGCCGGACGGCGTCAAGTTCGCCGAACGCGCCCGAGTCGACCGGGACGTCCTCGAAGGTCCAGGTGTCGGCCTCGTCGTCGACAGCGAGAAGGGCCGCGAGCGGGGATTCGAGGTCGGGTCGCTCCGCGAGGAGGTCCGCGACTCGGCCGTCGTCGGTCATGATGGTGGGCTTGGCGGGTCGTCTGTTAAACCCGTCGGGATCTTTCGCTGTAACCGCGTCGAGAGTCAGACTCGCGGCGCTGTTCAGCTTCAGCGAGCAGCTGTTCCAGCCGAGCGCGGCGATTGCCGTATCGTCATTGAGCTCGCGGAGATGGGTACGGCATGCTTCCTTGGTAAGCTACCACGGCCTGAAGGCCGTGGCATTCCACCACACAATGGGTTTCCAGCCACCGACCTGCGACAGACCGAGGCGGGTTGCACGCACAGCGTTCTGCCGGAGGAGACTGTTCTGTGTCCTCCGGCGTACTCTCGCCGGGCTTTATCCGGCGAGGCGCTGGCCCATGGAGAGGCACTGTCGAACCGTGTGGTTCGATGGGCTGGCACACACCGCTTTAATTCCCGGTGGACTCCCCGCGCTTCACCGCCGCGTCGTGCGGCAGGAGCGGCGTGGCGTCATCCGTCCCCGGGTTCAGGGCCGGCCTACGGCGGCCCCTGCACCGGCTCCGTTTTGGCTCCGATGCAGTACCAATCAGTACGCGACCGACCAAGTTAAGACTAACGAATCACAAACCATGTCCTGTGAAGCACCTCACCATCAAGTTCGAGGACGAAGCACAGTTCGAGCGAATAAAGGACGAGAAGGAACGTCGCGGATTGACGTGGCGGGGCGTGTTGGTCGAGTGGGCGGAAACCAGTTCAGGCGACGAATAGCCTACTCGGAAGGCCGTGTCGGCTTCCTCCACGGGCTAAAGCCCGTGGTATCCGCCTTGAGGTTCATATGAACTCGCTCTTGTTCGTGTAGACTCCCGTTTCATCGAGGAACCGCTCGATCTCGGTGTCAAGCTCGACTGGAAACTTGACGCTGACACTCGCGTATTTTATAGTAATACCATCGTGCTACAGGGATATTAGAGTCGAAGGTTGGTAAGCTTACTAATTCGAGAAATCGACAGACGGAAAAAGGATGATATTCTGCCTGAGGAGTACTAAATAGGAGGTCCTGCGAACAACCCTGCGAGCGACAGCGCAGCACCCGAACCGGCGCGTGCCAGAGAGTCCCTGCCACTGAGAGTTTTGCCGTAACTCGTGGTTATAGATAGCAGGAGATATATGAGTGTCATACATGACAAACGGTACACGCGGGTTCGGGACGCGGTGTGTCCACGCCGGGCAGGAGGAGCCGGACCCGGCGACCGGCGCGCGCGCCCCGCCCATCTACCAGACGACGTCGTACGTGTTCGAGGACGCCGACCACGCGGCCGACCTGTACGCCCTGCAGGCGGAGGGCGACGTCTACTCGCGGTTCGACAACCCGACGGTGACGATGCTCGAAGAGCGCCTGGCCTCGCTAGAGGGCGGGACCGCCGCGGTCGCGACGGCCTCGGGGATGGCCGCGCTCGACGCCGCCACGTCCGTGCTGGCGAGCGCGGGCGACAACGTCGTCACCGCCTCGTCCATCTACGG
>PXQN01000016.1:5376-22901 GCA_003021305.1 Halobacteriales archaeon QH_10_67_22
ATGGAGGCCATCGCCGAGGTGGCCCACGACCGTGGCGTCCCGGTGTTCGTCGACAACACGTTCGCGACGCCCGCGCTGTGTACCCCCCTCGACCACGGCGCCGACATCATCTGGGAGTCGACGACCAAGTGGATCCACGGGTCGGGGACGACCGTCGGGGGTGTCCTCGTCGACGGCGGGTCGTTCCCCTGGGGTGAGTATCCGGAGAAGTTCCCCGAACTGGGCGGGTCCAACGAGGCGTTCGACGGCGTCACGTTCGCCGAGCGGTTCGGCGACCGGGCCTTCGCCGTCGCCGCCCGCCAGCGGGCGGTCCGCTCGCTGGGGGACGGGCAGAGCCCCTTCGACGCCTGGGCGACGCTCCAGGGGACCGAAACCCTCTCGCTTCGGATGGAACGCCACTGCGAGAACGCCCGGACGGTCGCAGACCACCTCGCCGACCACCCCGGCGTCGCGTGGGTCACCTACCCCGGACTCGAATCCCACGAGACCCACGACCTGGCCCGGGAGTACCTCGACGGGGGGTTCGGCGGGATGGTCGCCTTCGGCCTGACCGGCGGGTTCGAGGCCGGGAAACGCCTCTGTGAGGCCACCGACCTGGCGCAGTTTCTGGCCAACATCGGCGACGCAAAGACGCTGGTCATCCACCCCGCCAGCACCACCCACGCCCAGCTGTCCGAAAAAGAACAGCGCGCCAGCGGCGTCACGCCCGACCTGGTCCGACTCTCCGTGGGCATCGAGGACGTCGCCGACATCGTCGCCGACCTCGACTCGGCTATCGAGGCCGGCAACGAGGCGGCGGAGGGACGATGAACGTCGAGCGCGACACCGTCTCGCTGGGTCGCTTCGAGTTCGACTGTGGCCGGTCGATCCCCGAACTGGAGGTAGCTTACGAGACCTACGGCGACTTTACCGGTGACAACGCTGTCCTCGTCTGTCACGCGCTGACCGGCAGCGCCCACGTCGCCGGCCACCGCGACGGCCCCACCGATCAGGCCAGAGCCTGGTGGGACGACATCGTCGGCCCCGGCAAGGCCATCGACACCCGGGAGTACTACGTGGTCTGTGTGAACGTCCCGGGGTCGTGTTACGGGACGACCGGCCCGGCCAGCGAGAACCCCGAGACCGGCGAACCCTACGGGACCGACTTCCCGGCCGTGACGGTCGGCGACTGGACCGAGGCCCAGCGCCGACTGCTGGACGAACTCGGGGTGCCCCACCTCCACGCCGTCGTCGGCGGCAGCGTCGGCGGGATGAACGTCGTCGAGTGGGCCAAGCGACACCCCGACCACGTCGAACGGATCGTCCCCATCGCGGCGGCCGCCCGGCTGGACCCGCAGTGTCTGGCCATCGACGCCATCGCCCGCCGGGCGATCACCACCGACGACGACTGGAACGGCGGCGACTACTACGGCGGAGACTCGCCCGACGACGGGCTGGCGCTCGCTCGACAGTTAGGCCACGTGATGTACCTCTCGAAGGCCTCGATGGAACAGAAGTTCGGCCGCCGGGCCGCCGGCCGGGACGCCGCCCGGTCGTTCCCGACCGACCCCGCGGCGGGGTTTTTCCCCTACCGGGAGGTCGAGTCGTATCTCGATTACAACGCCGAGAAGTTCGTCGAACGGTTCGACGCCAACGCCTACCTGTACCTAACGCGGGCGATGGACAACTACGACCTCGCGGCGGGGTTCGAGGGCGACGCCGAGGCAGTCGCGGCCTTCGAGGGCGAGGCGCTGGTGATGTCGTTTACCGCCGACTGGCATTTCACCCCCGCACAGGCCGAGGAACTGGCCGACGCACTCCGGAGCGCCGGGGCGAAGACGGCCCACCACGTCGTCGACTCCGACCACGGCCACGACGCGTTTCTGGTCGAACCCGAGAGCGTCGGGAGTCGTTCGCGCCCGTCCACACGAGCCTCTTCTCGGACTGAGCGGATACTCCCGGGCTGGCGGCTCGGTTCGCCAAGACCACAGAACGACGGGTTGATTCAGGCGGGACCGGAACCCGCGCTCGCGGGGTTGCGGTCCGCCGGCCCGCGACGGGCACCGGACACAGCGGCGGAGTGCTCGACGCCGGGAGAGAGGCACGTTCCGACGCCGCCGATACGCTTTTGATTGAGTATGGCCACAGTACGTGTACGACTCAGGCGGACGACGGTCGGGCGCTCGACGCCGGTGGTCTCACCATGAACGACATCGACGCGACTCTGCCGCAGATCCGGGCGCATCCGAGTCGCGACGGCGTCCAGCTGGTCGACCCGATCCAGGGCGCCCAGTTCACGCTGTTGACCGTCGACTCAGTCGACCCCCGTCCCTGTGACACAGACCGGTTCTACTTCCCCGCCGACGTGGCTGCGACGCTCACAGCCAGCGGCGTCCGAATCCCGCACGTGATCGGTGCCTGGATCCGCGACGACTGCGGCAACACCGTGGCGCAGGCCGGCATCGACGGCGACGTCACACTCGATTCCGGGCTGTATCACGTCGACCTCGCGACGACAGGGATCAAAGTCCAGCTCGTCATCGACGGGACACTGGCCGTTGAGACAGTCGACGACAGCGTTCGGTTCACGACGAGCGGCGAGCACATCCATCTGGGTGTCCGGTCGATACACGAACAGCCAGCGGTGACGGTCACGACGACGGACGAACCGACCGACGTGATGGCTGCGGTATCGACGCTCGGGTCGGCGCTGAAGACGACGACCTGCGAGCGATCGTTTCCCACCCTCAGAGGCCATCCACCCCTCGTCGAACGCGGCGACGAACTCTCCCTCCCCGAGGAGATCGTCCCGCCCGACACCGGGGTCCGGATAGCGGTCCCGCGGTCGTTCGCGTACATCTACCCGGTCGCGCCGCTGGCGTACTACCTCGGTGCGACCGTCCGGCCAGGCTCTCAGCCCCGCATCGTCACCGACGACTGGGAGTACGACCTCGCCGGGGATAGGGGGTTCGAGACGACTGTGGCACGCGTTCTGAAGCAGGTGTTCCTGCTCGACTGCGTGACCCGAACCGAGGGGTACTACGAAGTCGACCTGCACGAACGCCGACTGGTCGAGGAAGCGACCGACCTCGACGTCGCGGCGCTGTACGACCGCCCGCTGGCCGACCGACTCCCGGCGTATCTCGACGTTCCCTACGGGGCGCTGTCGGCGGCGATGCCGACCTGGAAACTCACCGCCGACGTCACCCCGCGCGTCGAGCACGTCAGTACGCTCCCCTTTCTCGCGAACGAACTCGCCGTCGTCAGGTGTCCCGACCCGGCGAACATGGACGGCTACGGCCACGACCAGTTGACACAGGAGGTCGCGTCGCTGTTCCAGTCGGGGACGACCGAACCGGTTCGGGGTGACGGCGCCACCCGGACGGCACGGGCCGACTCGTCGCCGACTACTACCGTCGCCTGGCCTACGAACCGTCGACCGACCCACAGATCAGCATCGTCGTCGTCTGCAACGACGAGCGGATGGCCGAGGAGAACGTCGTCTCGGACATCTACGGCACCCGGGACTGGATCGACTTCGACATCACCTTCGAGGAACGCCTCTCGACAGCCGAACTCCGGACGCTGCTCCGCTCGGATGTCGACTTTCTCCACTACATCGGTCATGTCGACGCGGACGGGATCCGCTGTCCCGACGGTCACCTGGATGCGTGCGACCTGGCAGAGGTGAACGTCAGCTCTTTCATTCTGAACGCCTGTGACTCCTACGAACAGGGTCGTGCACTCGTCGACCACGGCGCGATGGCCGGGATCGTCACGCTGAGCGAGGTCAACATCGACCTCGCGACCTCGGTCGGGCGTACCGCGGCACGGCTTCTCAACCAGGGCTTTTCGCTCGCTGCGACGACCGCACTCATCGAAGAACACGAACGCATCGGCCACCACTACCTCGTCGTCGGTGACGCGAGCGTTTCGATGGTCAGGAACGATTCAGGAACACCCTACACCGTGGACGTACGTGACGAGTCCGGCGGACAGTATGAGGTGGCGCTGTTCGGGTATCCCAGGCTGGACAGTCCGCTGGGCTCTCTTTTTACGCCACACCTCGACAGCGACGGGCAGCGGTATCTGAACTCGGGGTCGATGTGCTCTTTTCGCGTTCGAATGGAGGAACTGAGGACGTTCCTCACAAAACAGGAGGTTCCGGTGATCTCCCAGTCCGGCTTCCAGTGGAGTGACGATTTCCTACACCCGACTTAGGGCCCGATGTTCGTGCTGCCGCCGTTGGCCGCTACAGTCCCGACCTGTGACAGCAACATCAGTGCCGAAAACAGGATGCCGATCCATTTGGGGTTCTCTTCCAGGTACGTGCGCAGTTTCGTATGCTGGCTCATTGCCATCCGATCGTTCAGGCACCGCTTGATTAAATTTAATTTAATTTTACCGTGAAACAAACTGCGATAAATAATACCCTTCTGTCAATCTCGGTATAGCATCTTATATCTATCTCCCGGGAAGCGGGGTCGCCCCCGACGCTCCCGCCGTGGGACGGACGCCAAACGTATACTTCAAAATACACATATCGGAACAGACAGTACGAGACTATTTTACGCGGGGGAGCCAACTGTCAGCAGCATGAGTTCCGATCAGCCGACACCCACGGTTGACGAGACGACCACCTGGCCCGACCTGGCGCTGGGACTGTACGAACGCCTGACCGGCCGCGGGGCGACGATCACGTACGAGTTCGAGGACATGAACGTGGACGTGCCGAGCAAGGCCGGCGAGAACCCCGAACACGCCCACTGGCGACTCGACGGCACGCTCCGGATCAAGACCGAAGAGGAGTGACTGCACTCAGTATCGACGCGGAACTGGTCATCGAGGGCGACGGCCACACCTACCGAGTCTGGAGCGAGGACGACCGGTTCGTCGTCGGTGCGCCGTCGCTGAGCGCCTTGCGCGCGCTAGACGACCTCGAAGGCGCGCTCCCGGTCCCCATAGACACGTTCGGGTCCGGACTGGCGAGCGTCGGCGTCGGCGTCGACGTCCAGGTCCGCCGGGCTACCGTGGCTCGCCTGGGCGCCGGGACCGACGGCGGGCCCCTGGGGCGGTGGCTCACGGGCACCGACGCCACACTCGACCTGTCCGGCGTCGTCACCGCCGCGGTCCGTGCGCTCGGCTGAGACGCCGGTCGTGTGTTCGTCCCGGCGACGTCGCGGGCGACATCTCGACATTGCCCGCGTCGCCACGGAGTGAAACCCATTTCACCGTGTGGGTGCGAGACGCGGTATGGCCGGTCAACACCGGGTCGTCGAAGTCCACCCCGGCAAGGAGGCTGTCGTGGACTTCGACCCCGGGCTGACATTCGAGTGCGTCGACGACTGCACGTGGTGCTGTCACCACGGCGTCTTGCTGTACGAACCGGACCTGCTGGAACTGGCCGGCTGTGCCAGTCTGTCCGACTCGACGACGGCGTTCCGCGGCGAGGACTTCGTCCGCCAGGAGAGCAAAGACCGCGACGACCACGTCGACGAGGACGGACAGGCGTGTTACTTCCTGCGCGACGACGGACTATGTGCGCTCCACGCCGAGCACGACTGGAAACCCGCCCGGTGTTCGGTGTTCCCGTTGCACGTCACCGTCGAGGACGGGTCGGCGACAGCCCGCGCCGACGGCGACATCCACGTCTCGGTCCGCGAGCAGGCTCACGAGCACTGTGACGGGCTGGGCGTCTCGGAACGGCGGGTCGTCGACAACCTGGCGGCGTTTCTCCCGGCAGTGTTGTGGGACCTCGACGACCCCGAGACGCGGCGCCAGCTGTGATCACAGCGCGATGGCGGCCCAGGCGACGGCGACGACGGCGCCGCCGAGCACGGTGCTCGCGACGGCGTGCGTCCGGAGTCGGTCGAGCAGTTCGTGGGACCCCTCGCGGAACGAACACACTTCGTCGATTTCGGACCCGGCCTCGCAGTGGGGCAGAAAGTCCATCGCGACGTGGAGGAAGATGCCGGCCGCGAACCCGAAGACGATGGCGTTGAGCCACGCCACGTCGGGCAGCGAGACCGCTGCCGACGGGATCGCCGTGATCCCGACGCCGGCTGCGGGCAACAACAGCGTCGTGGTCGACCGCTCGTCCCGAACGAGGCGTCGCGCGGCGGCGTAGCCTGCCGGCCCCTTGTGTGAGACGATAGAGAGTCCGAGCAAGAGCCCCAGCGCGGGTATCGACCCGTAGACCAGCCCGATGATGACACCGGCCGAGAGTGCGTGGGCGGCGATCTGGGCCGTCGTCAGGTCGATCCCGACCTCCAGGTGGGTGAGCCGGTGGCCGAGGACGTGGGCGCTGTAGCCGGCGACCAGCCCCAGCGCGACGCCGATGCCGCCGACCTGGGGCGCACCCGCCGACCCGCCGATACCGATCGCCTGTGGCACCAGAAACATCGACGCGCTAGCGACCATCGCCCCGCTGGAGAGGCCGTACCCCCACACCAGTCGGTAGGGGTCGGTCGCGTTAGCCCGCGTCCCGAGCGCCGCTCCGACCGCCATTGCCGCGAACGCTACCCACCCGATCACCAGCACTTTCCACAGCGACGCCGCCACTGCCAGCAACGACACGGCCACCAGCACCGCGACACCACCCCACCCGACCAGCAGCGGCCGTCGCGACGTGTTATTAACACCAGCAAACGAATTAATACCCATTAGGCACAAGTGGGCCGCGATTGTTAATAAGCGTGTCGCCCGAGAACGCTTCGGGGCTTTCACGCTGTTTGAATCCGGATTCACTTCGATACTGACTCGACTGATCACGCCGGGCCGTCCGGCGGGCTGTCGCCGCGGTAGACGCCCGGTTCGACGAACGTATCGTCCTCGCGCAGGCGGTTGCGCTCGGCCAGTCGACCCCACTCGGCGAGCCCCGCCTCGATGTCCGCGGCGTCGAAGCCGACCACCTCGCCGACCGCGACCACCTCTCGGGGCGCCCGCAGTTCGAGATGGCTGTGTGGGTCGGCGCTCACCACGTAGGGAACGTCGTACTCCTCGATGAGTTCCCGGAGTTTCCGCAGGTCACGCACCGCCTGGACGCGCTCGCCGCCCGTCGCACGCAGGACGCCGCGGACGGAGACTTCGAGTCGAACGCCGCTGTCGGCCGCCGCTTTCGCGAGGACGTGGTTCAGGTCGCCGTCCCCGGCCATCGGGTGTGCGAGCACGTCGACGGCGGCCTGTTCGACAGCGAAGCGGTTGATGTCGGGGTCGCCGCCGTGGACCGCGACGATAGTCTCGGAATCGCGGTGGTTGCCGACGTACCCGCTGGCCCGCGAGGGGTCCGGGGCGCGCACCTCGACGCCGCTGACCACGTCGACGCCGTAGCGGTCGCCCACGGCCTCGGCGTCGTAGTCGGCACGGTCGTCGCCGTGGTTGCGGACGACCACCCCGTCGTAGCCGTACTCGCTGGCGGTCTTGGCGAGGCGGGCGACCGTCGCGTCGCCGTCCGGGTGGGCGTGGACGGCCGCGTACATCACAGGTCCTCGAACAGTTCGCGGGCGTTCTCGACGGCCGTCTCGCGTTTCGCCGGGTACGCCTCGACCTTCGAGCGAACGGTGATCCCGTCGCCCCGGCGGACCTCGCCGCGGGAGGCCGCCTGCTTGTCCAGGGTCAGATAGAACGCGCAGTTGTCGTCGACCCGGTCGTCGAGTTCGGCGACGACAGCCTCCAAGTCCGTGAGTTCACCCAGGCGGTCGAGGACGTGGCGCATCTCGTCGGCACGCTCGACTCGCGCCGAGAAGACGAGAATGCGGTCGCCGTGGTGGCCCTCGGAGGCCGACCGGTCGAGTTCGACGTCCTCGGGGAGGAAGGTACGCAGTGCCGTCTCGACCCGCTGGTCGTCCTCGGTGGCGTAGCAGAACGCCCGGAGGTCGACGTAGTGCAGCGGGACGCCGGCCATCCGGCTACTCCTCGGCCGCTTCGAGGTTGTCCTCGGGGACGCCGGCTTCCTGTCCGTCCTCGAAGGAGACGGTGTAGTTCTCGTCGCCGAACATCGTCTCGACGACCTGTGTGACAGTCCCTTCCTCGCCGTCGTACTCGCTGTGCTCGTCGTGCAGGACCACGCGGTCGTCCTCTTCGAATGGCATGGGCGTCGGTACTGGAGGCGGCGACAAAAGTGAACTGATCCGCCGTCGGCACCCGCTTCAATCGCCGTGTGACGTGTCCCCGGGCGCGTTCTCGCTCGCGACGGCAACGCCGTCATTGGGGGCTGTTTCGAACACGCCATCCTAGAACCCCGTCAGACGGGCGTCATCGGGACCGAAAACGGCAGTCGCCGACGGCCGGGTGAGATCCAACACTTATCTGCCCGACGGTCCAAACGGGGGCCATGAGTACGGCCCCACGCACAGGCAACGGACGACCAGCGCTCCAGGCCCGCCCCGACCCCCCGCGATGACGGCAGTCGACAACCTCTGGTATCTCGCGCGCGAAGCCCGCCAGCAGGCCGAGCAGGTCTACCACGAGTTCCGCGACGCCCACGACGACTTCGTCGCGTACGAACCGACGAGACGCGTCTCGCGGTCGCGGTTCCGGACGGTCGGGGAACGCATCGAACGCCACGGGCTCCCCTTTGGCGCCCACACGCTCGCCTACCGGCCCAGCGGCGAGTTGCTCCTGGTCAAACAGGACGCGATCGACCGGTGGGTGTTGCCCGGTGGCGAGGTCGACCCCGGCGAGACCGTCCGCGAAGGTGCCAGGCGCGAACTCCGCGAGGAGAGCGGTATCGACGTCGACTACGACGGTCTGGGCATCCTCGGCCGGGTCACGTTCCGGTGTGACGACCACGAGACCTGGGGCGTCCTCCCGGTCTTCGAGGGCGAGGCCACGAGCGTCGACCTCGCCGTCGAGGACCCCGACGGCGAGATCACCGACGCCAGGTGGTTCAGTCGGCTACCCGAGAACACGCGCGACCGGGCGGTCCTGCAGGAGTGGCGCGAACAGCGGTTCGGCGACTCGGTCTAGGGCCCGAACTGCTCGCCGTCGCGGTCGTCGGCCTGGCGGCGTCGTATCGTCGCCCGTGCGTTGCTCGCGTCGTAGCCAAAGAGGACGGTTTCGGCGTACTCGGCGGCGACGTCGGTCGCTTTGACCAGGTTGTCGACGTCGACGTTGACCGCGTACAGTTCGATAGCGAAGGGCGCGTCGAGTTCGTCGACGAACCCGCGGGCGAGGATCTCCAGCCAGTAGGTCGTCGCGTAGGCCATGTCGTACAGCGGGACGACGAACTCGTCGACGTACCGGGCCAGCGCGTCCAGGTCCAGCCCGGCCCGTTCGTAGACGTGTCCGGGATAGGGGTCGGGGTACAGCGTCAGATAGAGGTCACCCGGCACCCGCTCGCGGGCCTCGGCGACGAACTCGGTGATGACCGACGCCCGCCAGGCCGCCCAGTCGTCGAACCCGCTGTCCGCGAACGCCGCCTCGCACCGCTCACAGTGACAGTACTCTTCCCGGGGGAACCCGACGTCGTCGAGCCGAACGTCCTCCCGGACGGCGGCGGCGTCGGCGACGATCTCCAGCAGTCCCTCCCGGTAGCGGTCGTGGGTCGGGCAGACGTACGCCCAGTCGAAGTACGGCTGGTCCCGGGTCGCGAGGTCGCCCTCGGCGCTGACGGGCACTAGGTCCGGGTTCTCCTCGGCGGCGGCGTTGTCGCCGAAACACGAGACCATGTTGATACCGTCGGCCACCGGCTCGGCGGCCCGGCCGGTGACGTCTTTGACCTCGTAGAACGCGGCGTCGAACTCCTCCCACGAGAGTTCCGGCTCGTTACGAGTGACGACACCGTACATACCTGCGGGTAGAGACGGGCAGTTGTAAGTGGTTCGGACGGCGGTCCGGCCCTACTCCGTGAGTGCGACTTTGTACGCGAGCGCTACACCCACCAGGGCGACCAATAGCAGTATCACTTTCTTTGACATCAATCGATACGTCACACTGTCTTTTTAAATTCTTTCCGGTGGTCGGAACTCGCGGGCCGGCCTCCGGGACGCGGAACTGGACAGGGGGGCGGAGTGTCGACCGCGAGACGAGAGACGGTCAGCCGACGGCGATGTGGTCGGCGATCCCGTCCCGGACGATGGTGTCACAGTAACAACAGCGGATGCCGTCTTCGAGGACGTCGAACCGGGAGTCGACGGGTTCGTCGGCGGTGGTGATGCAGTGGCGATTGGGACAGGAGAGCACGCCGACCACCTCGCGGGGGCGTTCGACGCGGTGTTTCTCGACGACGTCGAACTCCCGAACGATGTTGATCGTCGCGGCACCGGCGATGAGCGAGAGGACGTCGACCTCGTCCTGGCTGAGTTCGCGGCCCTCGACTTTGACGATGTCTTTGGTGCCCAGGCGGTCGCTGGGGACGTTCATCGCGACGCTGAGCGTCTCGCCGCTGTGGGCGTCGACACCGAGGATTGCGAGGACGTTCAGCGCCTGTCCGGCGGTGATGTGGTCGATGACGGTGCCGTTGCGGATCTTGTTGACGCGGAGTTCGTGGTCGCTCATCGGCTCTCACCCAGGAGCAAGTCGAGCAGTGCCATCCTGACCGGCACGCCGTTGTGTGCCTGCTGGAAGTACCTGGCGTAGTCGGTGTCGTCGATGTCGTGAGCGATCTCGTCGACGCGGGGCAGGGGGTGCATCACGGTCAGGTCGTCGGGGCCGGCTTCCAGCGTCGCGGCGTCGATCTGGTACTGGCCGGCGACGGCGCGGTACTCGTTCTCGTCGGGGAACCGCTCGCGCTGGATGCGGGTCACGTACAGCACGTCCAGTTCCGGCAACACTGCCCCGAGGTCGGTGTGTTCGCGGATCGAAGCACCCTCCTCGTGGAGGTCGTACCTGACGCTACGGGGCAGTTTGAGGCTCTCGGGGCTGATGAAGTGCTGGCGCGCGTCGACGGTGGTCAGCGCGTGGGCCAGCGAGTGGACCGTCCGGCCGTACTTCAGGTCGCCCATGATCCCGATCGTGAGGTCGTCGAAGCCGGCGTTCTCGCGGATCGTGTACAGGTCCAGCAAGGTCTGTGTGGGGTGTTGTCCGGCGCCGTCGCCGCCGTTGATCAGGGGGACGTCGACGTACTCGCTGGCCATCTTGGCAGAGCCCTCGCTGGGATGGCGCAACACCAGTGCGTCGGCGTACCCCTGGACGACCCGGACCGTGTCGGCGAGGCTCTCGCCTTTCGTGACGCTGGAGGACTCGACGGTCCCCATGTCGACCACGTCGCCGCCCATGCGCTTTATCGCCGCGGTGAAACTCATCTTCGTCCGCGTGCTCGGCTCGAAAAAGCACAGCCCCAGCAGTGCGTTCTCGTGGCGGTCCGCCCACGCCGCCGGGTCGGCGGCGGCCTCGGCCGCGTGGTCCAGCACGGTCTCGATGTCCCCCCGCGAGAGTTGTTTCGCACTGATGATGTGGTCGTGGTCCATCGACTACAACACCGCCCCCCTCGCTCTTGAATCTCCCGACACTTGCCGACTCCTGGCACCGTCACAGTGTGGACGTGGGTGCGACCGAGGGCGGACCCGCGACGCGCGGTCGACACGCTGATACGGTCGTGCGTAATTCTTTTTGTGCCCACGAAATAGACGACCGCCCTCGTGATCCGAAACGCCGATCCAAACCGACACTGCAGAAATTAGTTACGCACGACCGTATCAGGCGAGGAGTAGTTCTTCGCCGCGTTCGGTCTTGATGCGGCAGGGTGGCGTGATCTTGTTGTAGGCACGACGGAACGCTTCCTCGACGGCCTCGGCCTGTTCCGGTTCACAGTAGGCGGTGAACAGGCGCTCGCCGGCCTGGATGCGGGCGGCGGTGCCGACGATCTTGCCGAAGGACTGGCGCATCCCGTCGGAGACGCGGTCGGCGCCGGCCCCGGTGGCCTGTTTGTTCTCCCGGATGACCTGGTGGGGGAACTTCCGCAGGACCATCTTGTAGTTGTGCTCGCCGAGTTCCTTGATCAGGTGGCGGTTGGCCGACAGTCGCGAGGCCTCCATCGACCCGTGGCGCAACTGGACCGACTCCTCGACGACCAGACTGATCTGGACCGGGTAGTCCTCGGGGTCTTTGTCCCGGTCACCCATCTGGTGCTGGGCGATCTTCGAACCCGGGATGCCCGTGATATACTCGCGTCTGGTGTACGCGGGCTTGTCGATGTCCCGGTACATCGAGGCTGGTTTCTCTGACATAGTCTTACCCTCACGAAGCCCCAGCGCGAGGATAAACCCTTCGAACCCGCACGGGCACGCGGCCGCCGGCCCCCGCGTCGTGACCGGCCACCTCGACCGTATCAGAACTCGGCCAGGTCGATCCCGTGTTCGGCGACCATCTCTCGGAGGTCGTCGGCGTCGAGCACCTCGACGCCGTGTTCGTCGGCCCGCTTGCGGGCGGTCTCCGAGAGCGGAGCCATGCTGCAGACGGCGGCGGCGTCGCCCTCCTCGGCGTGTGTCAGGTGGGCGGCGTACCGCTCGATCCGGGCGGCGTCGACGGCCTCGACTGACTCCGGATGGAACGTCCACACGCACGCTGTCACACCGATCGGGCCGTCGGTCTCGGCCAGCAGGTCGTACTGGCTCTCCCTGCTCGTCTCGAACAGCGTCGTCGTCCAGCCCGTCTCCCTGAACACGGCCGAGACCAGGTTCGTGAACTGCTCGGGGTCGACCGCCTCCAGCGTCGCGGGCGCTTCCTCGTCACCCACCGCTGTCCCGTCCGGATCGGCGTCGGCACCTGTCCCGTCCGTATCGGCGTCCTGGTCCTGTACGGCCGCGCCGTTCGAGTGTCTGTCGCCCTCGTTCGCCGGTTTCGTGCTGGCAGTCAGGTCGTGGTTCTGTTCGAGCTGTCCGTCGTGGTCGACCCGGGTCTCGCGGCCTGCGACCGGACCCGTGCTCGCCTCGACAGTCGTCGGTGCCGACGCTGTCGGCTCCGTCCCGTCGTCAGTCGTGTATTCGTCCAGCTGTGCCTGGACGCGTTCGATCTCGTCGGTCGCCTCGGGGAAGCGTTCGCGCGCGACGGCCCGGGCGTCGTCGAGTGCCTGTGTGGCCAGGTCGAGGTCGACCGTCGAGGTCCCGGAGTCGGTGGGACCGTCCTCGCCGTCGGCCTCGATGTGCTCGCGGGCCAGGTCACAGTACGCCTCGACGAGATGTTCCGCGGCGCTTGCGAGTTCCTCACGGAGGGCGTCCGGGTCACCGTCGAACCGGCGCTCGTCACGTCCCCAGTCCAGCGAGAGCGCGGTCTCGTAGCGGTCGACCGCGGCCTTCCACCAGTCGATAGTGCTCTCGGGGTCGTCGGCTTCGGTGGCGACGTCGACGGCGTGTTCGGCTCGCTCGACGGGTGCGGCGGCCAGGCGCGAACGCTCCTCGCTCAGCGTCTCGCAGCGCCGTTTCAGGAGGGCCTCGCTCGGTTCCGCGGCGTCGACGGCCATCGCGTCCCGGTAGGCCTCGGCCGCGTCGTCGAGGTGGTCGAACGCCGCCTCGAACTCGTGGTCGTTCCACCGGACGTGGGCGCGCTCGCGGGCCTGCTCGGCCCGCTCGGAGTGGGCTCGCCGTTCGAGGTCGGCCAGGTGCGCCTCGACCGTGTCGGCGTGGTCCGTGATTTTCTCGTGGGCCGTCGGCAACGGCTCTGCCTCCCGGCGTGCCGCGTCGAGCGTCTCTCTCACGTCCGCTGTCGCTGCCAGTACGACGTCCGCGTCGCCGGATTCGAAGTAGTCCTGGAGCTTCTTGAACTCGCGTTCGGCACGTTCGATGCGTTGCTCGGCGCGTCGCCAGATGCCCGCCGCTGCGTCGAAGTACTCGACGACCTCGGCGAGGTCGCCCTTGCAGGGGAACCGGTACGCCGCCCCGCCCTCAGTTTCGGCGACCAGCTCACTCCCGACGACGCCGTCTTCCGTCCGGACGTCGACGATGTCGGCGAGCGACAGAGACAGCCGCCGGTCCTGGTCGTTGCCACCCACGACGAACAACAGTCTGACGTCGGTGACGACCGCCAGTCCGGAGTACCGCCCGACGGGCGCGTACTCCTCGGTCCCATCCGTACGGTCGACCGTCACTCCCTGTTTCTTGTTGCGGAGCACGTACCGTGGTTCCTCGTCGTCGTCGAGATGCGCGACCAGCGGCTCTTCGCCGAGCAGCGACCGCTTGATGAGACCGCCCCCCGTCTCGGTGAGTACGTCCGCGTCAGTTCCGGTTTCGTTGATGTCGATTACGTGTTTCATTCACCCCACCCGTTCGTCAACGTGTGACGTGATAGATACCCTGACACAAAAATTCTTCTGTAACTTCGTCTGCCCCCCGCCGGAACTCGCCTACTGACACGCGTGTAACTGGGAGGCTTTTGCCGACGGAGCCCCCACAGTGGAACGATGAACCGACTCGTCGACGGCGAGTGGCGAACCGACGTACAGCTGGCGACGAACGACGACGGCGAGTTCGTCCGCCAGGAGACGACCTTCCACGACTGGATCCGCGATGACGAGGACGCCCGTTTCCAGCCCAAAGCCGGTCGCTACCACCTCTACGTCTCGTATGCCTGCCCGTGGGCTCACCGGACGCTGCTCGTCCGGGCGCTCAAAGGACTCGAAGACGCCATCTCGGTCGACGTCGTCGACCCCTACAGGGCCGAGGACGGCTGGCAGTTCACCCCCGAGAAAGACGGCTGTACCCCCGACTCCGTCAACGGCAGCGACTACCTCAGGGAGGTGTACGTCGACGCCGACCCCGACGCCAACTGTCGGGTGACGGTGCCGGTGCTCTGGGACCGACAGGAGGAGACTATCGTCAACAACGAGTCCGAGGAGATCCTGCGGATGCTCGACACCGAGTTCGACGACGTCGCCGACCGCGACGTCGACCTCTACCCCGAGGGCTACCGCGAGGAGATCGACCGCATCATCGAGGCGATCTACGACCCGATCAACAACGGCGTCTACCGCGCCGGGTTCGCCGATTCACAGGCCGCCTACGACCGCGCCATAGACGACCTCTTCGACGCGCTCGACCACTGGGACGCCGTCCTCGAAGACCAGCGCTACCTCGCCGGCGACCGCCTGACCGAAGCCGACATCTGCATGTTCACGACCCTCGTGCGGTTCGACCACGTCTACCACACGCACTTCAAGTGTAACGTGAAGGCCATCCACGAGTACGACACCCTCTGGCCGTACCTGCAGGACCTCTACGGAACCCCGGGCGTCGCCGGGACGGTGAACATGGCCCACATCAAAGAGCACTATTACACGACTCACCCCGAGGTCAACCCCAAGCGGTTGGTCGCCCGCGGGCCCGACCTGGAGTTCGACGCCGCCCACGACCGCGACGACCTCCCCGGGAGTCCGCCCACCGACCTCTTGCCGTTCGCCTGAGTGCCGGCCGACCCGCCCACGGCCCGCGCGCCGGGCCCTCGATGCGATGGCCCGCGAGTCGTGCCCACCAGCGTGCAGTAGTCCGACCGACTCGGTGCTCAGTCCACAGCCGGTCGTGGACTTCGACCGTGTGCGAGGCGCGCCAGTTCGCGGTCGAGCGTCGACTCGGGATTCGTACAGAGCGTGACGACCTGACCGTCTTCGACGGTCACGCGGACGGTCCGCTGGCGCCGGCGCACGAGTTCGATCCCGTCGAACGCGTCGCTGTACCGGAACGCGTACACCGAGAGGACACAGCCGACGACGGTCGCGAGCGTGAGTGCGGGCGCCAGCAGTCCCGGTTCGACGGTCACGACCAGCAGGAAGGTCCCGGCAGTGAACCCACCGGTGGCGCCCAGCGCCAGGTCGTCGTCGGTGACGTGCCCGTTGAGTCGGCGTTTCCACCGCCGAAGTCGGTCGGTGGTCGCGGCGGCCCGCCCGCCCCGGTCCAGCGCCCCGATCGGGCCGTCGAGGTCGACCCCTGCGCGGTAGACGTGGTCGGTGAGGAGGACGCCGCCGACCGTCGTGAGCGCGACCGTCGGCGTCAGCGCACTCGTCGACGTGGCGAGCACACCTACTAGCCCGACGATGGCGAACAGGTAGCCCACGCAGAGGACGAGTCTGTAGTCGTTGCCACGGACCCCGAGGTAGCTCTGCCGGTCGCTCCGGACCGAACAGACGCGGTCGAGACCGACGTCGAGAAAGGAGCCATCCGGCGAGACGACCAGCAGTCGTCGGCCGGTGAGCCCGACTGCCGCCGGCGTCCCCCCGTCGTCGGGCCGGCTCACCTCGTCGATGACCTGGAGCGACTCGCCGGCTCCGAGATACTCTCCGACGGCCGACCGCGCACAGAGCGCTGAAGACGGCGGCCGCCACTGCTCGACGGTCGTTAGTCCGTGGTCGTCACGGCCACTCACTCCGCGGTCCTCACGGTTGCTCACCCCGCGGTCGACCCGTTTTTCGGTCGGCTCGCTCGCGCCCTCCCCCGCGGTCGCACTGTCGTCCATGCGCGTTCGTAGCACTCCCCGCTCGTATTGTAAATCAGCACCTACGGTGGTCGAGCGCCTGTCACGCGGCGTGATAACCGAAAGGCCGTAGAGGGACGCGTCCCAGACACGAACATGACGCGCGTTTCAGTCGGGGGACGGCTCCACTTCGGCTTTCAGAACCTCTCGCTGGCCCACCGCCGGCTGTACGGCGGCGTCGGCGTCGCGCTCGGGACGCCGCGGCTCGTTCTGACGGCTGGGCGACACGACGCCGTCGACTGTCCCGAGGATGGCGCCCGCCCGTACGTCGAGCGAGCGGTCGACTGTCTGGACGTGCCGGGAGCGACCGTCACCGTCGAGGAACCTCTCCCGCGCCACGCCGGACTCGGGAGCGGGACACAGCTGGCCCTGGCCGCGCTGGTCGCCGTCGCTGGCGCCTACGACCAGTCCGTCGACCCCCGGGAACGCGCACCGGCACTGGGACGGGGCGGTCGGAGCGGCATCGGGGTGGCCACCTTCGAGCGCGGCGGGTTCGTCGTCGACGGCGGCCACCCGACTGAGCTGTTCACGACCGCACCGCCCGAGCCCGGCGAGTGGGCCGTCCCGCCGGTCGTCGCGCGACACACGCTCCCGACCGACTGGCGGTTCGTCGTCGCGGTGCCCGATACCGAACCGGGCCCGAGCGGCGAACAGGAGGACGCGAGCATGCGTTCGGTGGTCGAGTCGGCCGACCCGGGAATTGCCGAGGACGTCGCCCAGTTGGTCACCCAGCACCTCCTCCCGGCGGCAGCGACGGGCGACCGGCCGGCCTTCGGCGAGGCCGTCGCGCGCCTGGGCCGACTCAACGGCGCCTGGTACGCCGACGAACAGGGCGGCGTCTACCGCCCGCCGGCCGGTCGCGTCATCGAAGCCCTCTCGGGCGTGCCGGCGGCAACCGGCGTCGGCCAGTCGTCGTGGGGCCCGTCGGTGTACGCGCTGACCAGCGCCGGGAACGCCGACAAGGTGGCCGACGCCGCCCGGGAGACCCTCGACGCCATCGGCGGCGGGGAGGTGCTCGTGACTACTCCCCGAAACGAGGGGGCGACCGTCACCGACGACCACGCGACCGCTGCCGACGACTGATACGGTCGTTTACAGGCTGCCGAGGCGAATGCCACGGGGCTTGACCCCGTGGATGAAGCCGACAC